>CAYZPF010000064.1:0-13217 GCA_964479995.1 uncultured Muribaculaceae bacterium
AGCGGAGAGAGCCATACAGCCTCTCAAGCCTAATTTTACATCTTTCAACTGCTTCATTCTCAATTATAAAATTCTTTAAAGTAGCGATGCTTATGATATTCTCAATTAAACTACTCTCAAAAAGCGCAGAGTTTTCTGCAACCTCTTTTCCAACCCGTTTATTGACTTTGTCATGTAAAATAAACAGCATGAAATATACAGGGATAAAGAGGGCGCACATGAGTGCCAGTGTCTGGTAGAGACTAAAAAGAATAACAAGTGATAACAGTAGTGTAACCGTGGCAATAAGCGATTCGGGGATCACTTCGCAAAGGATTCTGCGAATCTTGAACACATCACCAACCCTTGAGGTTAATTCTCCCGTTTTTAAATAAGAGAAGAAGGGTAGGGGGATTCCAAACAGGTGCTCAATATATCTTATGGTTAACCCTTTGTCAAGCTTGATTGATAATTTAAGATTTACAACCGACCTGGATACCGATACCAATAGTGAAATTAAAATCACTGCAACCATTAAGAGAAGGTAGTTCCGTGAATTCATAAGAGAGGCTGACGGTATAACGTCGTCAATCAGATGTTTAATGAAGAATACAATTGACAGTGATACAAGTATATGAATGATTGACAGAGCCAGATTTGCTGACAAAGCAGCAGCATTTTCCGCTACTATGCCGGATATGAAGCGTGCGGTAGATACACTCTTCTCCTTTTGCAACTCCTTTTGGGGCTTGATAAGGATCAGAAATCCGCTCCATTCCGATAAAAATTTCTCTCTGGGTATCTTCTCAATATCGCCATGCGCAGGATCTATCACTGTAACATGCGGCCCTTTGCTATTGAGCAGAACAATAAAATGGAGAAAGCCATCCTCTTTTCTAAGGTGTAATATAGCCGGTTTGGGAATTAAATCAAGCGATTCTGCTTTTCCTTTAAAACCCTCTGCATCAAAGCCCAATTTGCGGGCAGCCTCTGTAAGCCCTTTAATTGTAGAGCCGTTTGAGTCGGTTCCGCTAAGCATCCTAATCTTTGAAACGGGTATTGTTACCCCGTGAAAAGCTGCAACTGATGCCAGGCAAGCCGCACCGCAATCATATCTTCCCTGCTGTTTAACCTTAATGTCTCCTCTCCATCTCACGCCTCAAAAATTAACTGGTTTTATAAAAAGGAAAAGCGCCTCTCCATCCCCACAAGCTCCTTTCCCCTACGAAGCATTTCTCCTTAAATGAGGCGACCTTTCCGATAGCGAAAATAGTGTTGCAAACAAGATATGCAAAGACAAAAAGTAAAAAGAGATCAAGCTTTTACCTTTAAAGTAATTCTTGATAATTTTAAATAATTGTACTCTTTATGGTTTCGTTAACAATCTTTAAAAAGGGAAATATTAAAGAGGACAGTTTTGAGATAATAGGGTAGAGGGAGGATTCGAGAATAAGTTCCCGAGGTAAAAACGGATAGAGCTTATCAAGAGATTCAAGCAAATAGATTAAAATGCTAATGATAAAGCTGTATTTTAATATTGCAAAGAGAACTCCCAACATCTTATCCAGCCATCCCAAAAGAGCAAGGTTAATCAACCCTTGTAACAAACGCCCCAAGAGGTTAATAAGTAAGATCACTCCAAAGAAAAGTGCGGCGAATGTGATTATTTGAGTAATAGTTCCATCAGTTTTTGTCCATGATCTTACAAGATCTGTAAACAGATGGGAAAAACGCCAGGCAATCCAAACTCCCAACAGAAGTGCAGCCAATGCGGCTAATTGTCTTATAAAGCCTTTTTTTATTCCGCCAAAGAGGGCTGGTATCAGGCAGAGCAAAAAAATGATATCTATGATATTGAATCTCATATCCATTTTTTTTCAAAAGTAGTGAATAATCGTATCTTTGCAAATTCAGAAAAGTAAGTTATGAAGTTCGCAGAATATAATAATCTTGATTTGGTTGAGATAAACCGCTCCGTTTTGGATAAGTGGCATAGTGAAAATCGTTTTGCCTCTACCATTGAGGCCAGAAAAGAGGCCCCAAAATTCATCTTCCACGAAGGACCTCCATCGGCAAACGGGATTCCGGGTATCCACCATGTGATGGCCAGAGCGATTAAAGATGTATTTTGCCGTTTTAAAACTCAAAGAGGGTATCTTGTAGAGAGAAAGGCGGGATGGGATACCCATGGTCTTCCGGTAGAGCTTGGGGTTGAGAAGATGCTGGGAATTACCAGGGAGGATATTGGCACTAAGATATCTGTTGAGGAGTATAATAACGCCTGTCGCAAAGAGGTGATGAAATACACAAAAGAGTGGGAGACGCTTACCGAGCTGATGGGTTATTGGGTGGACATGCACAATCCGTACATAACTTATGACAACCGTTATATTGAAACCCTTTGGCATCTTTTAAAAGATATATATAAGAAAGGTTACCTGTATAAAGGCTACTCAATTCAGCCCTTTTCCCCTGCGGCAGGGACAGGGCTAAGCAGCCACGAACTTAATCAACCCGGCTGCTATAAGGATGTGAAGGATACTACTTGCGTGGCTCAGTTTATACTCATCGAAGATGAGGCAAGCAAGGCTCTGTTTGCTAAAATCAGGGAACTTACCAAAAAGGAGTTGCCAATCTATGCACTTGCCTGGACAACAACCCCCTGGACTCTTCCTTCAAACACAGCTCTGTGCGTAGGTCCCGGCATTAACTACCTGTTTGTACACTCCTTTAACCCTTATAACGGGGAAGAGTGTATCTATCTGCTTGCAAAAGAGTTGACCGGGCAGTTCTTTAGCCCAAAAGGGAGAGAGTTGCCCTTCGAAGAGTATAAACAGGGAGATAAAGTCATTCCGTACCGTACCTTTAAGGAGCTTGAGTTTAAAGGGGACGATCTTTACGGAATCAATTACAAACAGCTCATCCCATGGGTAAATCCCGGAGAGGGAGCTTTCAGGATTATTAAAGGTGATTTTGTAACAACGTCGGATGGTACAGGAATAGTTCATATTGCCCCTACATTCGGCGCTGATGACCAAAAAGTTGCAAAGCAAAACAATATACCTGCCCTTATGATTAAAGATAGCGAAGGGGTTTATCAGGCTTTGGTTGACCGTTCGGGAAAATTTTACAGAATTGAGGATATGGATCCGGCTTTTGTAGAAGAGAGGGTAGATCTTGCCACCTACAATGAGTTTCAGGGGAGATTTGTTAAAAACAGTTATGATCCCAATTTGCCGGATAATGATTCTACTACCGATGTGGACATTGCAGTGATGCTTAAACAGCAAGGGCTGGTCTTTAAAATCGAAAAGCAGATACACTCCTATCCCCACTGCTGGAGGACAGATAAGCCTGTCCTGTACTATCCGCTTGACTCCTGGTTCATAAAGACTACTGCGGTTCAGGAGAGGATGATTGAACTAAACAACACAATCAACTGGAAGCCAGAATCCACAGGATCGGGCAGATTCGGTAAATGGCTTGAGAATCTGCAAGATTGGAACCTGTCAAGAAGCCGTTACTGGGGGACTCCGCTTCCAATCTGGAGGACAGAAGATGGCTCGGAGGAGATATGCATAGGGTCGGCAAGCGAGCTCTACGAGGAGTGCGAAAAGTCTGTTAAAGCAGATGTGATGAAGCTAAATCCACTTAAACAGAATGGATTTGTCCCTGGAGACTTCAGCTCCGGCAATTACAATAAAATTGACCTTCATCGTCCCTATGTGGATGAGATCTTCCTTGTTTCAAAGAGCGGAAAGATGATGAGAAGAGAGAGTGATCTGATTGATGTGTGGTTCGATTCGGGAGCGATGCCTTTTGCACAGGAAGGTCTGGAAAAGCTTGGTAAAGAGGAATTTGGCAGGGCTGCCGACTTTATTGCCGAAGGCGTTGACCAAACACGCGGATGGTTCTTCACTTTGCATGCAATTGCCACAATGGTGAAAGATGACGTGGCGTTCAAAACAGTAATATCCAACGGCCTGGTACTGGATAAAGATGGTAATAAGATGAGCAAGAGACTCGGCAATGCGGTTGATCCCTTTATAACACTTGCAGAGTACGGCGCCGATCCTTTAAGGTGGTATATGCTCACCAATGCTCAACCTTGGGATAATCTTAAATTTGATATCAACGGAGTTGACGAGGTTAGAAGAAGATTCTTCGGAACACTATACAATACCTACTCATTCTTTGCACTTTACGCTAATATTGACGGTTTCACAAACAGTGAGCCTCAGGTTTCGCACACGGCTCTTCCAGAGATTGACAGATGGATAATCTCGCTTTTAAACACATTGATTAAAGATGTTGTGGAGTCGTTTGACAATTATGATGTAACCACAGCCGGCAGAAAGATACAGGATTTTGTTAATGACAACCTTAGCAACTGGTATGTACGTCTAAACCGCAAAAGATTCTGGGGTGGGGAGATGAACCAAGATAAGCTGGCAGCCTATCAGACACTCTACACTGCACTTGAAACGGTAGCAATATTATCTGCGCCAATAGCTCCGTTTTTCATGGAGAGGCTCTTTCTCGACTTAAATGCAGTAACCGGTAGATATAAGGAAGAGTCTGTACATCTGGTGCTTATGCCGGAGTACGATGCTACAAAGATAGATAAAGCCCTTGAAGAGAGAATGGAGCTGGCACAAAGAGCATCCTCCATGATTCTCGCATTGAGAAGAAGAGTAAATACTAAGGTGAGACAGCCTCTTGCCAAAATTATGGTACCCCTTATTGACAACAGGGTTAAAGATCTTTTTGAAAAGATTAAAAGCCTTGTTCTGAGCGAGGTAAACGTTAAGGAGGTAGAGTATATTCATGATACCAAAGGACTGGTAACTAAGAGAATAAAGCCTAATTTTAAAGTTTTGGGTAAAAGATATGGTAAACAGATGAAGGAGATTTCCAATCTTTTTGCTAACTTTACTCAAGAGCAAATCTCTGAAATTGAAAATGCTGCAACTTATGAGATACCACTTGATTCGGGCAGTGTAACCATAACTCCGGAAGATTACGAAATCTTCTCCGAAGATATGCCCGGATGGTTAGTGGCCTCAGAGGGCAAACTAACCCTTGCGCTGGATATCACTATCACCGATGAATTGAAAAGGGAAGGAGTAGCAAGAGAGTTGGTAAACAGGATTCAAAACCTGAGGAAAGAGTCCGGATTTGAAGTAACCGATAAGATAAAGATTGATATAGA
The DNA here is from genome assembly GCA_964479995.1 of uncultured Muribaculaceae bacterium. Lineage (GTDB taxonomy): Bacteria > Bacteroidota > Bacteroidia > Bacteroidales > UBA932 > Bact-08. The sequence goes on from CAYZPF010000064.1 coordinate 5,192, forward strand.
GGCCAGGGAGGAGATTGTTGATGCTCTTAAAAGTTTTAAAGAGTATATCTGCAACCAGACGTTGGCTCTTTCAATCACGGTTAATAGCGACATTGCAAATCCTGTAACTATAGAGTGGGAAGGAGAGCAGTTGAAGATTAAACTCACAAGATAATGGAGAAAAATAAGGAAAAATACTTACGTATGGCAATTGAAGAGGCCAGAAAGAGCGCCGCTTCTCCGGCCGGAGGAGGTCCCTTTGGAGCCCTTATCGTCAAAGGAGATGAAATAATAAGTTCAGCCTCAAACTCTGTTACACCGGACAATGACCCCACAGCCCATGCAGAGGTTAACGCCATTAGGGCTGCGTGTAAAAAACTTGGAACTTTTAACCTTTCCGGATGCACTCTTTACACATCCTGCGAACCGTGTCCCATGTGCCTTTCGGCCGCTTACTGGGCGGGAGTGGATAAAATCTGTTTTTCTGCAGATAGAACAGATGCAGGTAAAGCCGGTTTTAGCGACGAATTTCTTTATAAAGAACTGGCCTTGCCGCTGGAAAAAAGAAGTTTGCCCATTGAGCGTTCTCTCAAAGAGGAGGGCCTTGAGCCTTTCAATCTGTGGAGTAAGAATCCAGATAAGGTACAATATTGATACCTGTTTTTATTAACCAATTATTATTATCTTTGCACTTTATTAAAATAATGAGATATGACAACTAAAGGGAAAAAGGCAGAAGGTGAGTTGGAAAAGGTCCGTTACACCGATGAGGAGCTTCAGATGTTTAAAGAGCTTATTATCCAAAAGCTTGAGGTTGCAAAAGAGGAGTATCAAGAGCTTAAGGCTGCCATAACTCACAGTTCAAGTAACGATACCGAAGACACCTCTCCTACATTTAAAGTTCTGGAAGAGGGAGCCTCTGCTCTCTCCAAAGAGGAAGCCGGCCAACTGGCGCAGCGCCAATATAAATTCATACAATCTCTGGAGGCGGCCCTTATCAGGATAGAAAATAAGACCTACGGTATCTGCCGTGAGACAGGCAAGCTTATTCCAAAAGAGAGATTACTGCTTGTACCTCATGCAACGCTCTCAGTAGAGGCTAAAAACAGAAGAGACTAACTCATGTTCAATTCTCCGGGTAAAAAGGTAACTTTTATTGTAATCCTTCTTCTTGTGATTGACCAGATTGTTAAAATCTGGATTAAGACTCATATGACCATTGGAGAGAGTATTCATGTTTTGGGATCATGGTTTCAAATCTGCTTTATAGAGAACAACGGAATGGCGTTCGGAATACAGTTTGGAGGAGCTTTAGGTAAACTCTTACTGACCCTTTTCAGGATTGTCTTAATCGGAGCCATTATTTACTACATAAAGAAGCTTATAAAACGTGGGGCACCCATGGGCGTTCTTACAGGAGTCTCCCTTATTCTTGTAGGCGCCATAGGTAATGTCATAGACAGCACCTTTTATGGGATGATTTTCAGCGAATCAACCTATAACTCGGTAGCCACGCTCTTTCCCCCCGGCGGAGGCTACTCCTCCCTGCTTCACGGGAAAGTTGTAGATATGCTCTATTTCCCTCTGATCGACACTACCCTGCCTCAATGGGTCCCATTCAGGGGAGGCGAGCAATTCATTTTCTTCAGACCCATCTTCAACATTGCAGACTCCTGCATCACCATAGGCGTTGCCTACCTGCTGCTTTTTAAGCGCTCATTCTTCAGATAAAATTTATCTAAGACTCTCAAATTATCTCACCTGAGCTTTTCAATCATCTTTTGCCTGGAGAAGTGAATACGCCTTTTGACAGTGCCAAGTTGCAGCCCCAGTTCATCGGCAATCTCCTGGTATTTATACCCGTTGTCATGCATTTGGAAAGGGATGCGGAACTCGGGCTCAAGTGAGTTGACAACCTTTCTCAGTTCACGATAACCCAAATCGGTTTCAGGTCCCGATTCCGACGGTTTGTTATTGAGCACAAACTCATGAACACCTTCATTAAACATTGTCTGCCTTTTTGTCCGCCTACGATAGTCATTAATAAAGGTATTTTTCATGATTGTGTAAACCCATGCTTTCACATTTGTATGCTCATTAAACTTCTCCTGATTGTTGAACGCCTTAAAAAAAGTCTCTTGAACCAAATCCTTAGCATCGTCCCTGTTTGATGTTAAGCTATATGCATATCTGGACAGGTTTGATTCCAGCTCCAGAACCTCTTTCTCGAAAGTTTTACTTTTCATACTTATTAATTATATATAGTTGATATGAAGAGCCAATAATGTATTTTCCTACTGCAAATATTGTACCAGAAAAACATTTACTTTTTTTGTCTGTTTAAAAAAAATAGATATCTTTGCTGCCCTCAAAAAGGACTATAGGAGAGATGGCAGAGTGGTCGATTGCGGCGGTCTTGAAAACCGTTGAACTGAGAGGTTCCGGGGGTTCGAATCCCTCTCTCTCCGCAAATAGTTAAAGCAAAACAGTGAAAAGCACCGTAAATCAGATGATTACGGTGCTTTTTTCGTTTTTAGCAGGTAGCAAAAAAGGTGCGGTTTTAGGTATCCTAAATCTGCAAAATAGGTAACACTTTCTTTGAGCGCGAAAATGTTACCGAATAGTATAAACATACCTTGCCTTGAAACTATTAGAAGTGTGAATTTAAACTAACTTTGAACCGATTATATGCCACACATTGAGGAACGATTCAAAAGCATCGGATTGACGCCTCTATCCGGTAATTCATACCGCCAACCTTTTGAGGTGACCGATTCATACTATTTTGACGCAACGCTTAGGTTTGAGCAGAAGTTGAAACCGGCCAATATTATTGGTGTAAAAAAAGGAGATTCCGATAGCTTTATACTCGTTGTAGCGCATTACGATCATCTTAAACCTAATAAGGAGGCAGGGCTAATCTATCCCGGAGCGAATGATAATGCGTCGGGAGTGGCGATGATGCTCCGTTTGGCCGGTAACTTTTCGGCGATACAAACATCCTCCACCCTGATCTTCATCGCTTTTGGTGCTGAGGAGATGGGATGCAAAGGGTCTGAATATTTTGTGGAAAACCTGCCAATGGATAAAGACAAAATAACATACCTAATACCTCCATTAGCACCGGATTTGATCCAGGCATGACACATACGCCTATGGATAGAGAAGAAAGAATTGATTATGAAGGAATGGAAAAAATCGGCTCATTTCTAAAAAGACTGATTATAATGATTGATGATATCAAAGTCTAATTTAGCATTCCTGTAAACATAATACGTATATTTACAACGTAAGAATTACCACGCAGAACACCGCAAACCGGAAACTGCAAACTCGGTAACACCTCTGGCAGAGTTAGGGTTGGCAACTATGTGCGGGAGATAACCTCACTGGACAGGAAATAATTTTCCATTCAAAAACTCCTGAAAAGTTATATAAATACCTATTAATATGAATGTTAAATACGTGGAAAACTTTAGAGCCTTAATTATATTTCAGTGTAACAAATTCAACCGAAATAATATTCGCTTGCCTCATCCCAAATCACTACCTTTGCATCAGATGAAATGCGGTGAGAAATCGCTAACACTCGTTTAGATGACGAACTGAACGACCGATGCCATAAGTTAGCAGGCAACCGTATGTCTCCGGCAACTGTGGAACGTTACGAAACTTCCTACAAGCACACGGCGAATTTTATCAAGTTTGCATACTCTAAAGACGATATGCCCATTGCCGACGTGGATCACAAATTCATCACAGACTATGAGTTTTATCTACGCACCGAGCGTAAGTGTAATCACAATTCGGCGACCAAGGATATGATACATCAAAAAAAGTTTTTGCGGGTAAAAACTCGCAAAAAAGCGTTATCTTTGCGATGAGAATTAAAACAGTATATCAAATGGCAAGAAATGCGACTAACAGTAACTTGAAAGAAGCGAAAAAAGCAAAAGACGATGAGTTTTACACCATCCTTTCGGATATTGAAAAAGAAATGGTATAAATAACATCTTTTTTAATAAACATGTGGATTATTAAATGCGAGTTTTTACGGGCATAAACTCAAAAACGAAAATTAAAAATGAATGACGTAATTAAAAATATAATTGACAAATTTGAATTAGGCTATGTTTTTACCATTAATGATTTTTCAATAGCAGTAGAAAATCCTAAGGCGGTCAGCAAAACGCTTAATCATTTTGTTGAGACGGGCTATTTACGCAAATTGTCGAAAGGTAGGTTTTACAAGCCAAAAATGAGCAAATTTGGAGAGTTACCGCCCGACACATACCAAGTTGTAAAAGATTTAATTCAAAAAGATGGTAAAATAATCGGCTACATTACCGGATATTCTGCTTTCAACGATTTTGCGCTGACCACACAAGTTTCTGCTATTTTAGAAATTGGAATGCAGAAAGAGAAAAAAGCTATTGTTCGAGGCATTTACCGCATTCGTTTTATAAGGCAGGACAATCCGATTACCAAAGAAAATATTCCGCTTTTACGTTTACTTGATTGTCTGCGTTTTTTCAAAAACATTCCTGATACAACGTCCGATAATGCTTGCCAGCGTTTGATGTACTTAATAAAAAAGCTTGATGAACAAGAAATAATAAGAATTAAAAAGTTGGCATTAAAATATACTCCACAAACAATAGCACTTTTGGGAGCAATCCTTGAAACGAATAATCCACAGGAAGATACAGTGATGTTGTTCAAGAAGTTAAATCCGATAACAGTTTATAAGCTTGGTATATCAGACACGATTTTGCCAACACAAAAAAAATGGAATATACAATGAAACTGCATACGAACAAACAGGATTTTAATGAACTAATTCGACTGACGGCAATGCTCTTAAAACCAAAATCCGAAAGATAGAGAAAGCGATTACCGCTGATTTGACCGAAATTGAAGAAGCTGGCGTAACTCGCAAAGGTTCTGTCTATCGGAAATCCCTATTTCAATATCCAAGTTACATTAATACTCGTTTCGTAACGAATGTGCAAAAACGTATTATTGTAGAAATCAACTCATTTGCTAATCCTTACCCTTTTGTACAACAGCAAATTACTTCATTTATTGCAGAATTTCTATCTGCAACAAATCAAACGGAAGCAATACAAGAATATGGATTACAGCAATTTGAATTAAATATTCTGGACAAACGTCGCACCATGCTTGAAAAGTTAGTGTCGCTTATCCGTTTTTCATTTTCGGAAAATCCGTCAAAAGAATTAGCAACGAAAATCCGTCATTTTTATGACTTGTACTTTCTGACAAAAGATGAAGGATGTGCGAGGTATTTGCAATCTTCAGAATTTCAGGATGATTTGTCAGAGTTACTAATCCACGACCAACAAGAGTTTGATGAACCACACGGTTGGCAGACCAAAGCGATTAAGGATTCTCCACTACTAACTGATTTTCCTGCTTTGTGGGCAAATTTACGATCAACATATCAGAATGAATTAACACCGTTAGCATTCTCGGGAATCCCGAATGAAACTTTGATTGAAAACAGTTTTATGGAAACAATAGAGCGAATAATAAGAGTGAACTGATGAACGAGACAGCCTCTTCAAACCGAAATCGATAGAATAGATATTTTCGTTGCGTATAGTTGAAAATAGTATTCCAAAATAAACCATTATTATATTTCAACAAAATATTTTCAACCTTAAAGTCGGATTGTTATGGAAAACCACTATCTTTGCAGTTGAAAAAATTCTTCTGAGATATAGTATGAATGTAGATGAAGGAAATAAACTCAACCTGCTATTGCAGAAAAACAAGCCCGGAGGACTGTATTTTTCTCCATGGTTGAAAGAAAATGGTTACTCTGATCAATTGCTGAAGAGTTACCGGGATTCGGGATGGCTGAAAGCTTTGTCGAGAGGTGTAATGTATCGCACTGGTGATAAACTACGTACTTTTGCAATGCTGGAAAGTTGGAACGGGCAATTGGGAAAGCATTACCATGTAGCTGCTCATTCGGCTTTGGAACTTGCCGGATTCAATCATTATGTGCCTATGGGGAAGCCCGTGTTAATAGTCGGATATCCGAAGTGGGAGCCGGTTCCCGACTGGATGAAAACCAGCGATTTTGATTACTCTTTCAAATTTTTCACGACAGAGATATTTTCCAAACCACAATTGAAATTGTTTAATGCCGATTATCCCCACGTACAGGCTTCCGTTCCCGAACAGGCGTTTCTGGAATGCCTCTTGCTGGCTACGAAGCAGTATTCGTATATGGATCTGTATTATATCATGGAACAGTTGACCACCCTTCGTCCGGATGTCGTACAAGAATTACTGGAAAGTACGGATAACCTGAAAGTTAAACGGATGTTTCTCTATATGGCTGAAAAAGCTGGGTATCACTGGTTCGGTTTGCTTGATACCGATAAAATAGACTTAGGGTCGGCCAAACATAAGCTTGTGCAGAACGGCGCGTATGTGCCAAAATATAAAATAACAGTTCCCAAAGAGTTGTACGAATATGAATGAATTATATAAAAAGCAAGTGGCGCTGCTGATCAGAATAATGCCTTCCGTCTATCGGATTCAGGACTTTGCGGTTCATGGCGGAACGGCAATCAACCTGTTTCATAAGAATATGCCCCGCTATTCCGTTGATATAGGCATCACCTATATCCCTGTTCAGGATAGGGACGAAAGCCTGAAAGCGATCAACACTCATCTGGTTGAGTTGAAACAGATGATTGAGAAAACGATTCCGGGCATCCGGGTTACTCACAAACCCGATGTATGGAAATTGCTGTGCGTTAAAGATGGAGCGACTGTAAAAATCGAGGTGAACGGAACCAAAAGAGGAATTATCGGAGCAACCGAAGAAAAATCACTTTGTGCGAAAGCACAGACGGAATTTAATATGGGATGCACAGCGCGGGTTGTTTCATTTACGCAGTTGTATGGCGGTAAGATTTCAGCAGCACTAAGCCGACAGCATCCTCGCGACCTTTTCGATTGTAAATATATGCCGCTCGATTTCCTCGATCAAGCGAAAACTGGTTTGATGCTTTGCTTGTTGGGAAGCGACAAACCGATACTTGAATCCCTGCAACCCAATCCCATCGACCAGCGGGATGCGTTGCAAGGACAGTTTGAAGGAATGACGGATGTACCATTTTCATACGAAGATTATGAAGCGATAAGAAAAGAACTGATAGAGAAAGTAAATCAGCTATTTACCAAAGAGGATAAGGAATTTCTTGTTTCCTTTGAACAGGGAGAACCGGAATGGAGTAAGTGCTGTGCCGGAGATTTAAGTGATTTTCCATCAGTTAAATGGAAACTTCAAAACATTCTAAAGTTGAAGAAAACAAATCCCGAGAAATACAAAGTCGGAGTAGAAAAACTGCGGGAATATCTTTTCAAATGATTATTTTTGTTCTCAGAACTATACTCTCGGTATAGATACAGGAGCAAAAATAAACTGAAATAATATTTGCGTTCCTACCTCAAAAAAAGTACTTTTGAAATCATATGAAATGCGGTGAAAATCGCGGCGACCCTGACGGGACGAATTCGGGGCGGTCTAATTTTAGCGACAGATAAAGCTTATATATCAAGCGGTTAGAAAAGGTTAAACGTTCCCTCTCTCTCCGCTGGAAGAAAAAGCCAAAAGGCGACAAAAACAGACAAACCCTACAAGTTCAATGACTTGTGGGGTTTTTTTCTTTCTGTTTTGATTTAGAGTCTGCTTTATTCTCCAACCGAGCTCTCTTACGCCTATTTTAAAAGTATAATCCTCGCTATTATACTTTATCAATGTGTTGACAATCATTTGTAAATCGTAATGATTGAGCAATTATATGACAGGCTGTAGCTGATAACTCCACATCATTGGGGCATTGTTGTTTGTGCCAATCCATAAATTGCAAGATTTCTCTGCATATTATCAGATTGAAATAATGTCCGAAAATTTTCTGCCAAATAGGAAACAAGTCTTCCGGAGGTATTGGGTTTAGATTGGGAGGATAATGAGAGGTATAATCTACACCTCCAAGTTTAGTGA
>CAYZPF010000065.1:0-13130 GCA_964479995.1 uncultured Muribaculaceae bacterium
TAGCCAAGGTTGGACTGGTAGAGATGTAAGCCCAAAGAATTTAGTGTAATTAGGCTAAAGAAGAAAAGGAGATTGTCTCCGAGTAATCACTTACTTAAGTGAATCAAACAACTAGTTTCCTACAATCTCCACAATAGCTGATTCAAAATCATTGATAAAGTTCGCCTCAATATATCCACATGAAACAATATTTTTAAACCAGTACTTATATCTTCTTTCAATATACTGAGTTTGCAATTCGTGATAATCATAATCTGCTAAATAAACATGAGCGCTTATACTCTTCTCCCCTTCAAAGAAGTGAATAATCATAATCCTATCTACTTCAATTGTTGTATTCTCTTTTCTTAAAATATGATGCTCTTGCCAATCTCCTGAATAACCAGTTCTATTTTTATAAAGTACAAAGTTATCCCCACGGGTTCTTAGAATTAGTACTTTTTCACCAAGTTTAAAATAATTGATCTCTTTAAACACCTTTTGATATTTATCTTTATGTAATTGAGAATCCTTTAACTCGCCTAAATCAAAAGGATAATGTCCAAAATTTATGTGATCTGATGATTTAGATTTCAATATTTTTTTGGGAATAATTTCTACATATGAATCTTTGGGTTGATTCATTTTATATTCAAAGAGTGGCTTTTTAAAAGGTGCTAATCCTTTTTTATTTCTCTCTTTATTTATGGTTTCTACTAGATAATTGGTAAATATTCTCATCGAATCTAATGCACTAGCAATCACAATAGAGTCTTTATTTTTTGCTAAAAGAGAAGCTTCAGTTTCTCCCTCTAAGCTTTTATATTCCTGTATAAGGAAACCAAGACTTCCTATATCTTGATTTTTATTTCTTTCTTTTTGTGGTAAGACATCATAAAAACAACTCTTAAAATTAGAAAGAAGTTCATCCAGCTCTGCATTGCAATAATCTATAATATTGCAATTTATTGGGTCAGGTGGTTTAACTTCATATAACACAACCAACAGTTTTCTTATAACCTCTCTAGCTTGGGCAACATTATCGATTGGCTTTCTCATCCACAACACCCCACTAAAATAGCATATCTTAAAATAATAATTTTCTTCACATCTTTATTTTTTATATCTTTAATAAGACTACCATGAAGATAAATACCTCTCAATAAAAACTCCCATACAATAGGATATTGTATATATTTAGTTCATAGATAAAAATAAGCTGATTCTTCCGCCCTAAAGAAACCCTAATTCCGCTTATGGAAACCGCCGTTCCGGATAAAGAAACCGAATAAGTCAATAAATCAATTCCACAGATGGAAACCGCTGTTGTTTTCAAACGCTTTGAAAGAAAGACACGATCGGAGCTGATGAGAGAAGATGACCGCTATAGATGGGAGAGGTAAAGCCAGCGATTCAATACAGAATATAGCGAATAAATATCATGTAGCCAGATGGATGCCAAATACAAAGGATTGCTCTCTAGAGCCCATTTACGCTACCGAGAGGCTGACATTTCCAACATCGTCTATAACAACAGAGGTTTTACAAGAGATGACATCATCTCAGTCTCAGAGCCAAGCTACATAAGAAAAGGCAACAGCATTGTTTTTCAAGGTCCTGTCGGATCAGGTAAAACTTATCTGGCCTGTGCGCTAGCTAACTCTATAGGTATCCTTCGTGGTTATAGGACTCTTTATAGTCGCTGCCCAGAGTTCATCGAGAAAATAAGTGCTCTCGAACCTCTTGAGTTTCGTAAATACATCAAACGGCTCGCTACTTTTCAAATTCTTATTCTTGATGAGTGGCTCACACATCCACTAACGCAAGATCAAGCGGCAGCTTTCTTAGAGTTGCTTGAACTCATTGAGAAACTTGAAGTGTCTACTTTCTTTTGCACTCTGTAACCAAGGAAATCTGGTTAGATCATCTGGGGAGTGGAGTAATAGCTGAGTCTTGTATGGAAAGAATTGTTTATGCTACTAAGTTCATCAACTGTGGCTCTCAAAATATGAGGGCTCAATTCAAAAATAACTAAAAGTTTCCCACCGGTGTTTCTAACAAAGTTACACCGGTTTCCACAAGCGGAAGCTGCGGTTTCCCGCCAACGGAAAACCGGTTTCTAAATGGCGAAAAAATCAAATAAGCTTTTAAACTATGCATACTTAGATGATTTGGAATAGTTTGTCTGTAAAAATATTGCTTCGTGTAATAGTAACTTTACGTAGGATTTCTTTATTTATATTCACTTGTATAAGTGTCACTTGACTAAGTGAAATTATTGCTGTAACTTGTTTATAGAGGGGGACGTTATATGAACTTAGAAAATAAAATTAGAAAATTAGAAAAAGAGCTACAAGGGTTAAAAAAAGATCTAAAGAAACAAAAAAAGGTAAAATTGGATGAAAGTGATTTTCAAACCAATGTTATCAGTGATTATATGATTAAATTAGTTTACCCTCGAGTTTATGAAAAATTTTTAAAAGGTGAAACTATTGAGATAGGATTCCCTAAAAACAGGGGTAAGCTATTAACTGAAACAAAAGCTGGCCAAAATGTATTTCTCTATGTAGCATCTCCTGTAAAAAAAATAATTGGGCTCGGGGTTATCACCAACGGATTTATTGAAACAGGCACAGAAAGATGGCCAAATGGGATAGAGATAAAAATGAAAATTGGTCCTAAAAGAGGTCTTACATTTAACGATGTAAACTTGCCAATTCGACCTAGGCCTGGTGACACTATTTTCTCAATTTCAAAATCAAAAGCGTATGAAATTATTGCGGCTTTAAATTCTCAAGAAGATTTATCAGTAGATAACGTTAGGTTTTTAGCTGATGAATATAAAGATGGTGAATGAGGTTTTATAGATATTCTCTAAAAATAAGGCATAATTACAACCGTAGCAGTTTCTTTTGTATCACCAATAATATCTTCTTCAATATCACCACAAGAAAATATATTTTTAAAATGGTAGCGATACCTTCTTCGTTCATATTCTGATCTTATTTCATAATTTTCATAGTCAGCTAAATAAAAATGTGCTTTGCTACTCATCTCCCCTTCATAAAAGTGGATGATTATAATTTTATCAACTTCAATTGTGTTATTACCATTTACAAAAATTTGTTCTTCTCTACAATTTCCAATATAACCTGTCCTATCTTCATAATAGGCAAAGTTATCACCATACGTTTGGGCAAAAAGTATTTTGTCTCCTAATTGAAAATAGTTTAGTGCTTCTAATATTTCTTGATAATGAGCTCCATCAAAACGAACGTATGCAAATCTAGTAAAGTCAAAGGGATAATGTGGAATTCTCACATAGTTTGGTGCTTTGAACAGATGTGAACTTTTTGTATCAATTTTTTTGTTTAGATTTTTAGGATAATCCATTTTGTATTTATAAAGTGGCTTCTCTAAGGGGGTGATTTTAAAATCTTTCCTATGTTTATTTATTTCATCAACCAGATAATCAGTAAAAATTCTCATAGAATCTAATGCACTGCCTATAAACATTGGGTCTTTTGCTTTTGCTTGTGGTGAAGCTGCAGTGTGGCTGTCAATGTTCCTATAATTATAAATCAAGTGACTCAAAATTTTGTAGTATTTAGTATGTTCATTTTTGTGTATATCATCCACACAAGATCTGTAGGCAATCAAAAGATCTTTTAATTCTAATTCCAGGAAGTTTGTTGAAGAACCTCTTAATTTAGACTTAAGAAATTCTGCTAAGATTGTTGTAACGGTATCTCTACCTTTTGCAATATTATCAATAGGCTTTTTCATTCTAGTGAATCCTCCTATTTTTTAATGCTATCATGCGTGATAAGCAGGTTCAATAAAACAAATTCCGTTGTTTAAAGGGGTTAAAACTAATATCTATAAACCCAATTTCTTTCAAACCCCTGGTTCTCAGCAATTGCTATTAGAGGAATAACCGTAGCTTTTAGTTTCTCCTTAAAGGTGCTAAGGTCTAAGAGTTTACTTTTACTAATTCTTAAATCTAACAGATAAGGTTCAATAGTCTTGTTCCAATTATTAGCAGAAACTTCCCTTTTGTAAAAGGTTAGTCCCCTGTGTTGTAGAAGTGCATAGTTATCAAAATACCTATTAATTGATGGTAAACTGTTTGATTTAGCTGAGTTAACTTCTTTAAGAGTTGGAATAAGGTTCCATAGCTGATTATGAACTACAAATGACCAAGGTATGAAATGATCCAAAGAGAAGTTTTCTGGAGTAACCTTATTACCACTGTAGATACAATTAATTTCTTCTTTCTCCAATACTTTCAACCAAAAGTTAGTTTCACTTTTAAGTGGTTGACGTTTATCTTCAGGGAATAATTTAAATTGAACATTGGGCACTGATGGATTGTTTTTTTGAATATACCTTAAGTATTCCCACTTAACAAAAGCTAATACCAGCTCATGGTTATCATTAAAATAACTCACCCAACTAGGCTGCATAACGATTATGTTGTTTACTTGGTCGATGTAGTAGAGAGGATGTCGTTTAGTAAACTGAGATTTAGCAAACTCGCTAATTAATCTATTAACATATTGGTCTCTGACTCCTTTCAACTCTTTTAAAAAGAAAGGTCTTATTAGTCTATAGGGGACAAACCTTAACAATAGATCAATTTCTATATTTGCGGACTTAAATTGCTTAATTAGGTTACCTGAATTAAAAGCTAAACTTTCATTCTCTTTTTCACCCAACTCAAAATTATCTAATTCTTTGCAGATTTGGTCTTGTAACCCAAAAGAGAGCTTAAAGACCTTGTAGGGATAGTAGGCTAAAGCTAACATTTGATAGGCAATCTCTTTTAAGGGGAAAGTTAACTTATTAAAGTTTTCATCTTTTAACAATTTTATGAGTCCCATAAAAAAGAGGTACTTATAACTGTTGATAGTATTTTTAAATAGTTGGAGCAGGATGTTCTTATCGACTAAAGCTGAGTCTGGTAATTCTCCATTAAATTGATAATCCATCTTTGCCTCCCAAAAGGATGTAATGATTATAACAGAGGATGTAAAAAGAAGACAATTTTTTCTAAGAGCTTTTAAGACTTAAGTGCTTGTAACCAAAGAGAAAAATATAATAACTACCGCACAATATAAGATACTCCATAAATACTCTTACACCCCATTTTAAATAACCACAGTCCCTAGTTTTGTGATTAGTGATGCTGGAAGCTTAGCGACATTTGTAAACTCTAACTCCCCATATTGGCTGAACCTGTCGCTATTTATGATTTTATCAGTCCAAAAGTGATTTATCCTCCCTTTAATATCGATCACATCTTTTTTTACCTTTTTTCCTATTTGCTTATGCCCACACTAAGAATATTGAGTTCACCGATGCAACTCGGCCACTCGGCTGGAGTAAACCCTGCCACTGAATTATGCAAACCCTGCCAGTAGATTTCTGGCAGGTGAGATAGCCTTAGGGTTTACGTGCATACTTTTTCCTTAGATCCTCTCCTTCCAAACGAAGAGTAAATGAAGCTGCAGTAATCCTACCCAAAATAGCTTCACCCAAAGCTGCATTGCCAATAACTGTAGTCCAATTTTCAATTGGCAGCTGGGTGCAAATTATAGTTGAACTCTCATCATAGCGGAGCTCCATCAGCTCTAATAAGATGTTAACCCAGTGATTTTCTGGGGTATGTGATAGCCAATCATCTATAAGTAGCAATGGGAAATTAGTGTAGTAGCGTAATCTTTTCTCATACTTAGGAGAGTTGTTTTTGTAAAGATTAGCAAGCTCTCTCATCATAGCTGAAAAAGAGACAATTTTTGAGCGAATTCCCTCCTCACACGCTCTAAAAGTTAGAGCCCGAGATATGAACGACTTTCCATTATGAAACATCTTTCATAAAGGTAAAAGCCATTTAGCCCCTGCGTTGGGCTTGCTTTGCCTTCGTAAGGGCCTTAGAGTCTACATGGCTTCTTTAACGCAAATTATTGAAAGATTACAAGAGGCACAGCGTATTGGGCTGCTTGGCAATAGAAGATGGTCCGTATTCACCAGACCCTCGGTATTAATAATTGATGATGTAGCTAGCAGACAGTTGGACAAAAATGGGTGTGAACTATTTGCAGAATTAATTTCAAGGAGGTACGAAAAAGGAAGTATCATCATTACCAGCAACAGACCATTTTCAGAATGGCCAAAACTCTATGATTCTAGGTCGACTGAAGAGATTGTTGACAAACTGGTTCATCATAGTACTATCATTACCATCAAAGGACCAAGTTACAGACTTAAAGAGAAACTAAAAGAGATCGGTCCTTTGAATTGAGTTTATTGGGGGAGTGACTAGATTTAAACCAGTGCTAATGACTAAATTTAACCCGGTGCTAAGTGGCTAATTTTCACCCGATGCTGACAGAGTTAAGTTTAAGGGTAAGTATAAAGATATATTCTTCACCCCTACAAAAGACCAAGAGACAATCTTTGCTGCCTTTGGCATCGATATTTCAAAAAACAACTGACCATGCTTAAGGTTGTGCGGAATTTTGGGTAGTAAATAAAAGCTCTGAACAGAAATTAATTACTTTAGTTTCAAAGTATTTAAACCTAAAATTATATGTTATAATGCACTAACAAAATAGGGGTTGATAATGGGTGCCATTTACACTTGGGAAGAATACCTTCGTAAATTGCTATCAAAATCTTTGCCTGCTGATACGTATAAAATTACCGATGGACAATTTAGAGGTCATTTCCCGCAAATTGTTAAAGCTAGCATTTTAATGCACGAAAAAATGGTTTTAAAAGAATTTAATAGGAATATTTTCATATTTCCAGAAACTCTCAAACTAGCCCCTTTAATTACCATATATTTTTATTTGTATCTGGTTTCAAAAGATATTGTTACGAAACAGTATAATCTTGGAGATTTTGAAATAGGAGAAATAATTAGGTACAAAAATTGTAGATATAAATATCTGGGCATAGTGGAGAGAAATGAGAGATTATATTTGAAACTAAAAACGAGCGATTTAGATTCAGCAGAAATACCAATTGAAGGGTTACCAGTTTTCAATAGATCGAAAGCTCAACAATTAAGTAAACGTTCTTGTTTATATAAATACAGTGAAATCCTAGAAATAGACGAACACATTCAAGGTAGTGAAAACAAACATCAAAAATTTTATGAGTTAAGAAAGTACAAGGGGCATATGTCCAGTGCGATTTTGCATATTGGGAATATAGGCAACTTCAAAAATGAGGTAAATTCTCTTAGTGTTAATAATGTTGAATTAAAAGATTTGATGCTTTTTCATAAGGGAGAAAATGATGGCAGTTCTAAAAATCTCTTTTACGAGGGAGTTAGGGGCAGCCCATCCGTCATCGTATCTAAAAATCTTTATTCTGCTAGAAACATAGTTAAAAATAAATCTATAAACCAAATAATTTATGAAATTACAGATGTTAACAAATTCAACGAAGAATTTTCATATTTAGATAGTCTTATTGATAACGAAGACCCATTGCTGGTAATAATGAATGAACAAGCTATTTCTTCGATATCTTTACTGAAAGAAAGAGGTTTCAAAATATGGTTATGGGATAATCGAAGTATGATTCCACAACTGATAGGTAATGTACATCCAAATATTAAATCAAAAATAAACAATAGCTTGAGAAGAAAAATCGATTACGAGATTATTTATAACGCTGAGATAAATAGTGTGTACAACGTTGTCAAGGCTTACAAGGAAGAGGTTAAGAAAGAACAAAAGGCAGCTAATGACATTTTTGTTCTTATTATTGATTTATTTTTCAGATATTCAAGAAATATTTTAAGTGTTAACAGTTTGAATATAGAAAATAGACATTTGGTATTGAGTGAATTGCTTGGTAAGCTAGAGAAAGAAAAGCCTTATATTTCAGAGAAAATGTATGAAGATTTTAAAAGTGCGCTTAATAATTTAAAAGTATTTCAAGAATATGAACTTTTTACTAAAAATAAAAACCTTACTTCTTTGTTGAATAGTAACATTGTTCATGGAAAAATCTCTCTAATTGTTGATAAGAAGATAGAAAAAGATACAGTCATTAAAGACTTCGAAATTTATAAAAATAATATTGATATTCTGACTTTAGCTGATTTTATGAGGTCTGATATTGATTATTATGATGTGTGCATTATACCTAGCTGGTTTAACCGAGATCAGATGAAGAGAGCACTATTTTCTAACAGAAGTAAGAAATATCTTTTGATGCTTTTTGAACATGAAAACATATGGAGAGAGTTGAGTCAAAAAATATGGGAAAGAGAGCTTGACTTTACCGATAATAAAATAATTGTTGACGACATATTCAGTAATCAATCTATGTTAATTGATTCTAGTTTATTCAGCAAGAAAACTATTGATTATTATGATTCTAAGATAGAAGATGCCCCAGATGAGTTTCATGAATTTGATAATGTTTTAAGATCTTATAAATACCAAGAGTACTTAGGGTTTGGCTCCGATGAGTCAGGTTCAGTTATTAGTGCCTATCCTATCCAATTTGGTGATAGTTATTTTGGATTTTTTGGTGAAACAAAAAAAATAACATGCATCACAAAAATGATTCTAGAAGACTCGGATGAGATCCAATATAAGACTCCAAAGGAAGTTGAATTGGGTGATTATATAATAATCAGGGAAACAGACAGGGATTTAATTAAAGATATAGCGAATAATCTTTTAGAAAATAGTAATTTGGGTGAAGCAAGAAAATTTTCGAGTTTGTGGATTGAGTCTTTGAGAAAACATCACAAACAGTTCGGGTTTAAGAACCTTGTTAACTGTTTAAGAGAGCATCAATGTAAAGTTACTAAAGTAACTATAAGAAATTGGATTTCCGGAGAAATTATAAGACCTCAGAAAATTACAGATTTAGAAAAAGCTATTAAAGCTGTTGGTAGCCTCTATTTACAAGAGAATGTTGAAGAGATTTTTAATGCGGGAACTGATGTAATTAGGGCGCATGTAATGGCAGGGAAGTATTTATCAAAACAACTAAAAAAGAAATTATCTATGGAAGAGGATATATTTAAAGGAGAAAACTGGTCTGAAGATTCAGATGTCTCGGAATTTATGGTTGATGGAATTGGCAATACTTTAATATTGAGAGTAACTAATATTGACTCTCCTATTGAGCTTGGATTAAGCCAAACTAACAAATTGTTTACAGTAGAAGGAGTTTAGCCTTGAGCGTGATGATACCATCAACCATTTCTCCAGAAATTAAGAGTAACGCAGAGAAAAAGATATTTGGGTGGTTTAAAAAGGCAAAAGGAACCGAAAGGTGGATTGTCTTGCATTCACTGGGAATTTCAAGTCATGTTTCTAGAGTATATGGTGAAATAGATTTTCTAGTAATTGCTCCTATGGCTGGAATATTTGCGTTAGAAGTTAAAGGAGGGAGAATACTTCGAGAAAAGGGAGAATGGAAGTTTGTAGATAGGTATAACAACACAAACTCAAGGAGACTTGGACCTTTTGAACAAGCTAAAGATGGTATGTTTAGTGTTATTGAAAACTTAAGGAAAAGGGTTAAACCAAATATGTCTCATATTCCTAAGTTGCTTTTTGGATTTGGCGTTATGTTTCCTGATATAATTTATGAGGCAAGTGGACTTGATGAAGAGCAATATCAAATATTTGACTCAAGGGATGGTTGTGATGTCAGAAAATATATTTTGAACTTATCAAGAGAGACTGCAAAAAAAGTAAAGAAAAGTTTAGGACCTAGTTTTGTAGAAAGATATCCGACAAATAACGATGCGAAATATATACTTGATTTATTGAGAGGAGATTTTGATAGGGTTGTACCTCTCTCGGTTGAAATATCCAATTTGGAAAAAACATTACTAAAGTTAACAAAAGAACAATATAGATGTTTAGATCAATTAGAAGATAATCCGAGGTGTGTTATCCATGGACCTGCAGGTACAGGGAAAACTCTACTGGCATTAGAGGCTGCAAAAAAAGCGGTAGTGGAAGGGAAAAAAGTAGCTTTATTTTGCTATAATACTAAATTAGGAGAATATTTAGAGGGACATTTCTCCTTATTACCTGAAAATCAAAGACCATTTTATACAGGAACCATTCATAAATTTTTAATGAAAACTTTAAAAGCTAAAAATATTGCTGTTTATATTGATGAACATGCAACCCATGAATTTTATTCGGAGCTGGTCCCATCAAAGTTTATAGAGCTTATGTTAGGGGAAGAGCCATTATTTGATAAAATAATTGTTGATGAGGCACAAGATTTATTGGAGGGGATATATTTTGATGTGTTTGACTTATCCTTGTCAAAGGGTTTTGACAGAGGAGAATGGATCTTGTTTGGAGATTTTCATTACCAAGCAATCTTTAGTGATGGTGGGAATATTTTGTCTGCATTGTACAATAGGACCAGTTTTGTTAATTACAAACTTTCTATTAATTGTAGAAACACTTTGCAAATTATCGATCAAATCGATATTGTAGTAGGGGAAAAAAGTAGTTTATATGCAGAAAACAAGGTTAAAGGACCTCCTGTAAATTATTTAAATTATAGTTCTAGTGATGAGCAGGCAAATAAATTGTCTAAACTGTTAGAGGTTCTTTTAACAGAAGACTTAATAAGTCCAAATGAGATTACAATTTTATCTCCGTACAAATTTGAGAATTCTGTTGTAAGTATATTGAAAGATTCCTTCAATGTTAAAACAGATAATACAAGTAGCAGCACGGAAATATTATTTAGTACCATTCAATCATTTAAAGGTCTCGAAAATAAAATCATAATAATAACTGATGTCCAGAACTATAATGACAGGAGCTTATTGTATGTTGGAATAAGTAGAGCTCGATACGGATTGTATGTGTTTTTGTCCAACCAAGCCAATGAAAAGCGTTATGAGTTGGTGAAGAGGAGATTAGAGTATGGAAGTATTGGATAAAAGAGACCAAATTGTTGAAATAATAGAGAAAGAATTCATTGGCCCTGATCCAATTGACTGGGCAGGCTCTTTACAAGAGGATGGTGAAGAAATCCTCTCAGCAGATCCTCCACTAAATAGATATATCTCGGGAATATTATATCCACAACAAAGTCAATCTAGTGGGGAAGATACTCTAGAAGGGGATGAAGATGGCAATATTGTTATTGAGGAAGAGGCTTTTTGGGAAGAAGAAGTAGAAAACCAAAAAGCTAATAACTCAGTTGGATTAATCGCAGAAGAATTTAACGAGTATCTGGAAGATGCTGAGGAACTAATAAATTTATCAAATGCATATAAGCCATCCGCTATGAGCTTAACAATTGCTGTAGATGATGAGGATGAAATAAAGTTATTAGTAAATGCGGCTCTATATAAGAGGAATAATATTAAAGGGTCCCAAGAAGATATAGGCAGGCAAACGTTTTTAAGAATTCCTATTAATAGAAAGATTGATTACCCGCTTCCTATCAAAAAAGCGAAGGAAAAAATAGAAAGAATAAGTATTCAAGGAACTGATTTAAGAGTTTCTATAATTTATAGGTACAAAGTTGGATTTGTATCAGTATATACGGTAGTCTTGGAAAATACAAAAATATGCTCATCTGAGAAAGGTTTAATAGGAAAACAAAGAAATCCAAAAGCTAAAGAATGTTATTTTCAAGTTGGTCTAAAGTTAATTTCGAAACTAGGATTTCTTCCTATTCCAGAGAGCAACTTTTTTAATTCTGATAATGACGATATTGCTACGAACAAACTTTTGTATCGGAAAGTAAGAAAATATGCAGTAGGACACGGATGTTCAGCAGACTGGGAGAACACAGACACGGTTTCTTGGGTAAAAACTTCTATCTTTCCTAGACATGAAATAAAGCCAATTGTACCAAATAGCATTAAAAATATTCCTTTAAGCATGTATGATTTAAGCAATTTGGGGGATTTTGAGATCGGTTTAGAGCAACTTGAAGGGTTAATAGAAAATTATGAGAAGTGGATAAATGGTTTAGAACACGAGCTAAAAACTTTAGAAAGCGAATATGTTGAAATTGCACAAAAACATATTGATGAATGCAGAAAATGCCTAAGAAGGATGTTGAATGGGCTCGAGTTACTTAGAAATAATAATCAAGTTAAGAGTGGTTTCCAATTTATGAATCAAGCAATGCTGTTGCAACAATTGCATTCAAAACTGCCTTATAGGCAATGGGTTCTTAAGGAAAACTCTACACTCTTGTTAGAAAGCCATATAAAGGCACCTGATATAAATGATGAAAATACTTGGTATAATAAGGATTCAAATGTTTACGGTAGATGGAGACCGTTCCAAATTGGTTTCATTTTAATGAACTTAGAATCTATGAGCAATTTAGACTCAGAAGAAAGAAATATTGTTGACTTAATATGGTTTCCCACAGGGGGAGGGAAAACTGAAGCATATTTAGGATTGTCTGCCTTTACTATATTTCTTAGACGCTTAATAAATAAAAATGATTATGGAACATCAATAATAATGAGATATACCCTTAGATTGTTGACAGCACAGCAATACCAAAGAGCAGCATCTTTAATTTGTGCTTGTGAATATCTGAGGAATAGTAATTCTCATCTCTTCGGAGATACAAGAATTAGTATTGGATTGTGGGTAGGGGGTAAGACCACTCCAAACAGGAATGAGGATGCGGTAAAAGTTTTTGATGAACTATACAACGGGAAAAGCGATTTTAATCCATTTATGATGTTGCAGTGCCCTTGGTGTGGAGCTCAGATGGGTCTTGTAAAATTAGGAAATAATAGAACGAGGGTTGTTGGATATAGGAAAATTCCTCATAACAAAAAGGCAAGGATAATTTTTCAGTGTGCCAATACAGATTGTGAATTTTCTAAAGAAGAGTATCCTCTCCCGCTTTTCATTGTAGATGATGATATTTATGAATTTACACCATCACTTGTTCTAGGTACCGTGGATAAATTTGCGTTGCTTCCTTATTTCCCTAAAGCTCAAAGTATTTTTGGTTTCAAAAAAGGTGAAAAAATATCTAATCCTGATTTAATAATCCAAGATGAACTCCATCTTATTTCTGGACCTTTAGGATCAATGGTTGGTCTATATGAGACTATGATATTTGAATTGTGTTCATTAAGAGACGAAGATAAAACA
>CAYZPF010000066.1:0-13085 GCA_964479995.1 uncultured Muribaculaceae bacterium
CCAACATCCTGAACAATTCATCCATTTGATCCCTATCTTTCAGAGAGACCATTTTCAAAAGATAGCCCATACCAAAATCACCAGAAAAGATTGCATTTGCACAGACTAAATTTCTTTCGAATACAAGAAGCAGTTCCTTTGGCAAATTCTCTGAAATGTAACGCATAAAGTAAACTTTGAAGGTTTTAAGCAGATGATCATCAATCTTCGATTTTGTGATAAATCTCTCTGCCTCAAATCTGTTTGTAATTACATATCTGAAGATGTCACTACTTGAATTACTCATTGCACCTGTAGGCGATATAACAGCTTCCCATATCGTTTCACTATATCTCTCCGATGGCTTAAGCGAGAAAAATACTTCGTTAATGAATGAATTCAGCTCGGCATTTTTATATGAGCTCCTCAGAGAATTAATATAGGCAAACAGATTTTCCGAAGATTTATTGCTCAGATATACATCATATTTGGCCTTAGGAGAATTTGCGGGATTCATAGCAATCTTCACCTTTTCAATGAAGCTTTCTGCCTTGTCACTCCCGATTACCCTGTTAATCTCATTTCCATCGGCATCCAGAATAAGGAAGGTCGGATAGACAGATACTGCATATCTCTTTGCAATCTCCAGCCCCTCACCCTTTTCCATGTCAAACTTAACATTTACAAAGTTAGCATTAAAGAAAGTTCCGCAAACCTCCTGTGGGAATACGTTATTTGTCATGTCTTTACAAGGACCGCACCATGAGGTGTAGCAATCCATAAAGATAAGTTTCGGTCCCTTCTTTGTCTCATTAATTTTTTTCAGTGCATTCTGCAGTGTAATCTCCTGAAAATCAACTCCTTTATTCTGTTGATTTACTTTGCCTTGTGCCTGCAAGCCACTTTCTTGTGAAATCAAACCACAGAATATGAGTGCCCAGATAAAAATTTTTACACTATTTTTCATTTTTAATCTATTTTTGTTTTCCTCTCTCAATTGTCTCACTTATCATAAGTTCGAGAACACGCTCGTTGTTGCTGTCGGTTCTGAAATTTTTAAATATTATGCGGCCCTCTCCATCGATAAGATAGTTGGTAGGAGCACCGGGTGCTATAAGGTTTCCCCGCTTGTCCTCCTCATCTTTAAGAGGGATAAAACTGTATCCGCTTGATTTCATAAACGGAATGACATAATCGTCCTGCTCAGGTACAATGTTAATCCCTATATAAACAACATCATCTTTGTTGAATTTCCTAATAACATTTTCAAAATATGGGAATTCTCCTCTACAAGGACCACATCCGGGAAACCAATAAGTTAATAGAATAACTTTCCCTCTAAAATCTTCAAGGTTTGCTTTACCATCCCTGAAATATTGTCCCAGAGAAAATGGAGTTGCAGGAACAGCAACAACATCACGACCCTGCCAGATATCTTCCATAATCTCTTTATTACCCTTTCCAATTATCTTTCCATACTCAACCAAAGCTGTCATAACATCATCGCCGGGATTCTGGGAGTAATGATCAACCAAGCTTTTATAAGCTGCCTGTGTATCTCCCGATTTGTGTGTCAGCTTAGCCCGTAAAAGAGTTATCATTTCGATTGCAGCAGATCTTCTTTCGAGTGTAATTGCATAGGCTACAATCTTGGCCTCAGAAAATTTATTTTCAGAGACTAGAGAGTTAATCTTTATGAGATCCTGAGTCAGTTTCACTCTAGAACCCCAACTATTTATATCTCTCTCCCTTATAGATGTACTCTCCAGTTCCAAAGCAAGCAGCTGAGCTTTAACAGGATCTGTCTCAAGAAGCAGATAGAAATAGTCGTACATCCCGCTTGAACTCCAGTTGGATTTTACAGGAGGGAAATTTTCTTTAAGATACTGGTAAACAGATAGTCTCTCTTTAGTTCCCTTCAAAAAGAGTCCAAGCCAGTAGAGAGACTGGGCTCCTCTTTCGTGTCCCGGAAAGAGCTTAGGCATCTCGTACATACCGGCTTTATATTTCTCAGGATTATCATTCTTAAAGCTGCTTCTGTAATAAAAAGCATAGTCAGGATTTGCAGGATCGGCTTCCATTGCCATACGCAAATAATCTCTTGAGACATTAAAATCGCCCCACCTCTCCCCATCTATCCAGAGATAGAAATAGGCTTTTGCCATTTTTGGATCAATCCCGACTGCTTTAAGAAGCCACGGTTTTGCCTTGGGACTTTCAACCTTCTGGTAAGCCTCGCCAAGTGCAAATGGAATCATTGAACACTTAGGAAACTCCTTAGACCAGATTTCATACTGCTTAACCAGCTCTTCACTGTCAATTCCCAGATAATTTATGAATTTTGTATGCGCATCGGCATTTGCCGGATCATTCTTAACAATTAAAGCAAGTTTGTTCAGAGTATCTCTGTCAACCGGTGTCTTCGCACCTCTGCTGCTTATCTGCCCGTAAGAAGATATTGATACCAGTAAAATCAGAAGAAAAGATATCTTTTTTATTTTTAACATTTTGCAGCTATTTTTTAAGTTTAATTATAATAGCGCCGTTAACGGCATCTTTGCCCCACATTGTCCCATCTTTTTCTACCTTAATAGATTCGATAAGATGAATATTAACAAGTCTGTTGGCTTCCTGGAGACCACCTCTTATAACGATATTATCGACGACAATAAGCGGTGCAATATTGGAAAACTCTTTTGTTTGTACCGGGTTCCTTAGACTTATAGAGCCTCCCGTTACCATTAGTGATGGAATCCTTTTTAATAAATCTTCAAGATTAGCAGCTCCATTTCTAATTTCAGTCTCAACATCCAACTCCCCTTTTCTTACAATTTTTTTAGTTTTACCTGTCAACCAATCCTGAGTAGCCGGATTATATGCAATCTGTCCATTTTTAGATGTACTAAATTGCAATTCATTTACCTCTTTAACCGGGAAAATTGCTGCATATTCAGCCCCCGGAAAAGTCACCATTACAGAATCGTTGTCGGTAAAACCTTTAATAATCAGAATTCCAGTTTTATCGGTGGAACCCGCTATTTTTGAGATAATCATCTCTGCCTTAATTCCTCTAACAGGTTTCCCTTTATGGTTAACAACTGCAATTTTCAGTTCCCTCTCCTGACTATAACCAAGGGTTATCATCAAGATCATAATTAATAACACACTTTTTTTCATCTTTTAAGATTTAATTTAAACGTGAATATATTAAGTTTTAATAATTAACAAATTGCATATTTAAAATAAGGCTGACAATTTAGTCAGCCTTATTATCTCAAATTACTTAAATTTCAATTATTGAATTAATACGGAGTTAGCATCATAGGTGTTTTGCTTAATTTTTCCCTGGCCTGAAACTATATCGGTATAGGGGATAGGCGTGGCAAATCTTCTTGAATCTTTAGGTAAAGTAAAGGTCTTCACCGGTTCGTTATTCAGGATTGCAGATGCGCTGTATCCGTAGAAAGATCTTGTCATTACAACATCGTCGGTTGTATCATCATTGTTATTCAATCTTCTTACATCATTCCATCTCTGTACAAATGCAAGCTCACGGCGCCTCTCCTGCAGAATTTTGGTGATGGCATCCTGTTTGTTTGTAAATGTGAGATTGATGGCTGAAGATGGGGCAGTATTATTTATTCTTTTAGCTCTTAGTGTATTAACTGCAGTTTGAGCCTCAGGAATTTGATTTAACCTTGCATGACATTCAGCTTTGATCAGATACATCTCGGCTACAGTTAACCCACTTGGCAAATTATCTTTGAAGAATCTAATATAACCAGGATAACTATACGAAGGTTTAATTACACCTCTGTCGTATGAATAGCCCTGAACATAGTTATATTCATATCTTCTGTCATAGGTTTGGTCATATAAATTAAGTAGTTCCCTGCTTGGAATGAACCACCATGAACCATCGTACATGAACCTCATGTAGAGATGTTCTTTCCAGGCCATTCTATCAGTAGGATCACTCTGGTTATCGTGCCCGTAAGGATAATTAACAGTTACTGTTTGTTGTTGAGGATCCCCCTGATCAATGGTATAGTTTTTTGAAAGGCCCCAGGTCATGCCTCCTGTTTTACTGTTTACATTGTAGTCAACCAGAGTGCTGTACTCTGCAAGTGCAGCATTGGCATAATTGAGAGCTTTGGCGTAGTCACCCTGATATAAATGATAACGTGCAGCAAAAGCCTTGGCAGCGGTTTTATTTCCTCTCCAAGCACGTAAAACACCATCATTAGCCCTGATTAGGGGAGTGGTAATTTTAAGAGCCTCTTCAAGATCAGCTTCAATAAATTTGTAGGTATCTTCAAGGGAGGCTCTTTCAACCGATTCTTCAAAAGAGGTAGATTGTTTTAGTGGAAGACCCATCTCGTCCTTATTTACTTTGTTTGTATTGGTGTAAGGCAGGCAGAAGATATTTGCCAGCATATACATCTCATAGGCTCTTATAAAGTGAGCTTCAGCCTTTAGCTCATTCTTAACATCTTCTCCTCCCGAAACTTTGTCTAGGTTATTTAAAACCATATTGGCTTTAAATATCTTACCCCAGCTCTCTGCCCATCCCCTGTCGCCGTTAGTCTCTACACTCGGAATATCCCAAACTGCAGGACTGTAATGATATGGCATAGATGTACCGCCGTAAATACCGGCGTAAGAGTCATGAATCTCCTTAATGAGACCCCAATCATCATGTCCGGCAAATAGTGTTGCCGAGCTTTCCGTATAAAAACTACTGTATGCACCAAGAATCCCATCCAGCTCTTCAATTGTCTGAAGTGGTTTTGATGAGCCTTTACTTGGCATTACACCTAGAAACTCATCTATCTTCGAACATGAAGTCAATATTGAAAAAAACAGAATGGCCAGTAAAATTCTATTATATAGTATATTTTTCATTGCTTCTTATTTTAAATTATAACTCAAATCTTAATCCAAATGTAAATTTTGGCTGGGGTTTTTGAGTACCTATCGGGTATTCAGGATCTTCACCAAATTTATTTGCCCTTATGGTAAATAAATCATTACACTGGGCGTACAGTTGCAGTCTGCTTATGTTTGCTTTCTTTAGCAAATTTTGTGGAAGGCTGTATGAGAGGTTTATCTCCTGCATTCTAACATGTGAAGCACTCTCAACCAGATAACTTAAATATGGATAGAATCTGTCCCAGAAGTAGAATCTTGCTTCATCTACATTCATTGGAAGAGGAACCACTTTCATAGGATCTCCATCTACAACCTCTGAATATTTCTGGTTGGGGATAACAGCACCGTTCCACCATACAGGATAGTTAAAAGATTGTCTTTTGAATACATGTCCGAATTTACCTGTTAAAATAAATGAGAGGTTAAAGCTATAGATTTTAAAATCACTGGAAAAACCAAGTGTAAACGGAGCTACTGTTGTTCCCATGTTAAGCATATAATCCCTTCCATCTCCCGGTGTCCATCCTGTAAAGTTGTAAGTTATATCTCCCGGTCCCTGAACTTGTGGCTGCCAGTTTGGAACAGCCT
This sequence comes from uncultured Muribaculaceae bacterium, assembly GCA_964479995.1. Lineage (GTDB taxonomy): Bacteria > Bacteroidota > Bacteroidia > Bacteroidales > UBA932 > Bact-08. The sequence continues at coordinate 5,500 of CAYZPF010000066.1, forward strand.
CTGTTCCTTCATTCTTAATTCCGGCATATTCGAAACACCACATCTCTTTAGAATTGTATCCCTCTACATATGTACCGGCGTACAAACTTGAAGCAGCAATCTGGGCAATAAAAAGTTTAGTTATTTCATTCTTATTGTACGCAAGGTTAAGCGATCCTCTCCACCAGATATTATTATTGCGAATCTTTTGTGCCGTCCCTATCTCAAATTCAATACCTCTGTTTCTCATCTCGGCATTATTCATCTTAGAAGACGTACTACCGTTAACTGCAGGTATTGAAATAGTTGCTATAAGGTCCCTGGTGTATTTATTGTAAACATCAATCGAGCCGAAAATATTATTGTTAAACAAAGAGTAGTCAATACCAAGATTCCATGTTCCAGTCTTCTCCCATCTTAATGTTGGGTTGCCAAGGCTTGAAATAGTAGTTGTTCTCTCAAGGGTATAGGTATTTACAGATGCACTTGGCGTGATTAATGGCTGGAATGAGGTTGTAACATCTACATTACCATTGTAGCCAAATGTTAATCTTGCTGTTAATCTATCAACAAAAGGTAGATTAGACATAAATTTCTCTTTCACCATATTCCAGCTTGCGCCTATAGACCAGAAAGGAGCATAACGATATTTAGGATCGTCTGTTATGAAATTGGATGCATCAGTTCTTATACTACCTGTAAGAGAGTATTTAGAATCAAATGAGTAAGCTGCATTTGCATAGGCAGCATAAAACCTTCTTGTACTATAGCTAAAGCCATTGGTATAACCGAATGTCTGTGCTTTTCCCAACCAGTTGTTGATTACCTTAATCGCTGCGCCACCCGGACCATTTGGGAAGGTCCCTACTGTAAGTTTATCATCGTTGTAGCCATAGGTTCTTGGATTGCTAAAGTACTGTTGCACTCTGTCCGACATTTCAAAACCACCAAGTGCTACAATGTCATGTCTTCCGAAAGATTGCCGGTAGTTGAGTTGGTTCCTGAATGTGTAGGCCTTAACTTCTGTTCTGTTCTGATCTAGAAAACCACCTCTCGGTAAGTTAAGTGTAGTAGCATTTGTTGATCTTATCCAGCTTGTTGCAGTATTAACAGTTGATCTTACCGTATAGGTATTTTCATTATAATAGTTCTTTGTGAATGAGTTATTAAACTCATATTGAACTCTCGATTCCAATGAGAGCCCCTCAATAATTCTCACAAAAAGAGCAGCGTTTATACGGGTATCAACTGTTTTTGTTGTCAAATTTCTATTATTGATTTCTTCAATAGGATTGAATGTGAATTTATACGGGAATTTATCAAATGGAATAGTGCTCATCGCCGGCATATAGTTCATGCCATTAGGAATATTTGTATAATCTCCATTACTCTCAAATAACATTTGATGGGGAACCCAACTTTGAATAGTTGATAACGATATTCCATTATTATTGCTCGTCCCAAAGGCAAGGGTTGCACCGAGTTCAAAATCAAGCCATTTATTTACTTTTGTTACATTTCTGTAATTTATAATACTTCTTGCATTGCCTGAATTTTTGTAATTTGTGTTACTTTTCTCATGTAAAAGGGATAAAAAATTTGAATTTCTTTCGGAACCTCCCATAATTGTAAGGTTATACTGCTGTGTACTTGGCCTCTCCAACAAATAATCCTTAATTTCATTTGCATTATCAAGATTTCTGTAAGCATTAATCCCTGCATCTCTTTGTGCAGTTGTTATATTTCCAACATAATGGTCCCAAATAAGGGTCTGGGTTGGTGTATAAGTTCTGTAATAGCCATCATCCAGGTTTCCTACATTATAGGCTCTAGCTCCCCACTTATTAAATGAAATAAGCTCATAATCTATAATTTCATTTGCAGATGCCATAGGTCTTACATAGTTCATGTCAAATTTTGGACCAACTTTGTAGAAGGTGTTAAATTCAACTTTTAATGGGGAATCTTTTTTAGCCTTCTTAGATGTGATTACAATAACTCCATTAGCCGCTTTTGCCCCCCAAATAGATGCTGCAGCAGCATCCTTTAGAAATGTAACGCTCTCTACATCGTTAGGATTAATTGAGTTAAATCCCTTTTCAGTAGGAAATCCATCAATCACCACTAAAGGTTCAAGATTAGCTCCGAGTGAGGTCTGTCCACGAATTTCAAAAGTTGGGTTGCCATCTACATCAAGCCTGGCCTGGACGCCTGCAGTGGTGCCAATTAGTCTTTGGGCAATATTTGAAGTTGGCTTCTCCAACTGTTCTGTCTGTACAATCTTTACAGCTCCAGTCACTCTCTCTTTTGATATGGTCTGATATCCAGTCACAACTAATTCACTCAATATAATATTATCCGGAGCCATCTCAAGATTATAAACCAACATCCCTGTGGTTACTACAACCTCCTTAGTCTCCATGCCTATTGATGAGAATCTCAATCTATCTCCAACTTTGACCATGATGTTATAGTTCCCATAACCATCAGTATATGTACCTTGATTGGTTTTAAGGTTCATCACTGTTACTCCGGGAATTGGTTCTTTCGATTCATCTGTAATCTTACCGCTAATCTTAACGGCTGCCTGCTGAGCCTGGTTAGCTGATGTTCCCGATATATTCGCAGCAGGCACAATTGCTTTGGGAGCAAGAGTTACCTGTTTCTTATCAATCTTGTAAGAGATACCCCTGCTCTCGAAAAGTTTATCAAACAGCGTCTCAATCGACTCGTTATTGGCAGAGACGCTTACTTTGTCATTAATGATTGTTAATGCATTTGAGTAAACAAAATCGTAGCCGGTCAAACGGTTGATCTCGTCAAGAACTGTTTTTAAAGGAGTGTCCTTAAAGTTGATACTAATCTTTTGCGCAGAGAGCTCTGTGCAAAATAGAACTAAAATAGCCACAAAAGGCAAAAGCCTTAATAGGGCCCTTGGTACTGTTTTACTATTCATAATTTATTAATGTTTTGGGTTCTTTAGTAAAACAAGGTGTGCCTATTTTCCCCTAATGAAAATGTCAGATTTTTCTGCGGAATATTACAACTTTATTACTATCGAGGCGATAATCTATTAAAGCACAGTATTTTATCATTTCCATTATCTGTACAATAGATTCAGATTTAAATCTTGCAGTAATATCAAAACTATAAACAGATTTATCCTTCACCTCAAATTCTACCCCGTGCCATCTCTCAAGAATCTTGATAGTTTCTGTCATAGGGGTGGCATCAAAAATGATCCTACCATCTTTCCAGGCTGTCTCTTTTTCGGAGTTTACTGTTTGCTGCTGCCTGATATGGATTGGGTTTTGGTTCTCTTTAATAATGCAACTCTCCATTGGTTTCAGTCTTGTAACTATCTCTTTAGAAAATCTTGAGCCTCTCCCGTATCGCCTGGAGATTACATTTAATGAGCCTGAATAGAGTGTAGTCCTTGCCTCTTTGTCGTTGTCATAAGATTTAAGATTGAACTCAGTTCCCAGAACCTGTACTCTAAACTCTTTATTAGTATTAATTATAAGTGGTCTTAATGAGTCTTTTTGAATTTCAAAGTAAGCCTCTCCTGCAAATTCTATCTCTCTTATATCCGATTCGAATCTATCCGGATAGATTAATTTAGAATCCGAATTTAACCACACCTTGGAGCCGTCCGGCAATAATATCCGTGCCTTTACGCCCTTCTCAGTATAAATTTCATGTTTGTACTCAGTTGGCAGATAGGCAAGTCTCACCGCACTCTCTCGGTTCGCGTTTTGCACATGACCTCTGTAGAGCAAAAAATTCAACCCCACGGAGATAATAAGTGTTGCCGCAGCTACGTATGGAATATATCGTTTGAAAGTATTTAAAACCAGCCTTTTACCTGTTGTAAGCTTTTTTATCTCTCTCAGCTCATTCTCATCAGCTTTCTTATCGGATACGTTTTGAGAGATCCATAAGTTGTTAAGAGTTTTAAAATACTGACTATTTTCTTCACAACTATTGACCCAATCCAATACCTCAACCTCCTCCCTTGCGGCAGTCTCTCCTTTGATATATTTTATTAAAAGCTCCTTTTTCATAATAATTTCCCTGTATATTAATACAAATTTGTGACGATAAACCCTAATAGAACCGGCAAGTAATCTTCAAGAAATTTTCTTAAAATTCTCAAGGCATACATGATTCTATACTCTACAGTTTTAACTGATATATTTTGCTTAGTCGCAATTTCTTCATATTTAAGGTTTTTGAATCTGCTCAAACAGAATGTTGCACGAACAGTATCGGGCATATTTTCAAAGGCATTTTTAATTATACCTTCTACCTCCTTACCATATAAATTAGTTACAGAAGATTCCTTAAGAGATGAAAAATTAAGAGCATCTCTCTGTACGCGCTTCCCGTGCTCACTATGTTTTCTCTTTACCTTTTCTCTTAATAAAATATTAAGGCAGCTATTTTTTGCCAACACAAAAAGATATGGAAGAAGTTCATTAGTAAACTGGAGGGCTTCTCTATTGTTCCATATTGAGACAAAGACATCTTGAGCGACACTTTTTGACATATCGTCATCCCTGAGATAATGGTTGCAAAAAGATCTTATTTTATGGTAATTATCCACATACAACTGTTCAAAATCAGCTGCAGAATTCTTAATAATATTACCATGCTTAACTTGCATACAAAGTCTGCCAAAAAAACTTGCAGTAATCTAATAAAGCGTCGCAAGATACAACATTTTTCTATTTTTATTTTTTGATAACAAAAAATTGATATATTTGCACTTACAATGGGCAGACAAACTTCAATTATTATTTCTATTCTACTGCTGGGTTTAATTAAACCGGGCGGTGTGCTTATTGTCTAAAAAATCAACTGATTACTAATAGCGAAATATAAGGCCGTCCGGAAAAGGGCGGCCTTTTTTAATTTAATTACTTAAGATCATGGAAAAACTATTTGTCTTTGACACAACACTTAGAGATGGGGAACAGGTCCCCGGATGTCAACTAAACACTATTGAGAAGATTGAATTGGCTAAAGCTCTTGAATTGATGAAGGTTGATATTATCGAGTGCGGATTCCCAATCTCAAGCCCCGGAGATTTCAATTCCGTCGTGGAGATCTCCAAGGTAATCAAGGAGTCTACTATCTGCGCACTTACCCGCGCGGTAGAGAAGGATATTGATGTGGCAGCAGATGCCCTCCATTTTGCTAAAAGAAAGAGAATCCATACAGGAATCGGCACCTCTGATTTTCACATCAAACATAAATTTCGTTCAAACAGGGAAGATATTCTGGAGAGAGCTGTCAAGTGTGTTAAATATGCCCGCCGTTTTACCGATGATGTAGAGTTTTATGCCGAAGATGCCGGTCGCACAGAAAACGAATATCTCGCAAAGGTAGTTGAAGCTGTAATTGCAGCGGGAGCAACTGTTGTGAATATTCCCGACACTACCGGTTACTGTATGCCTTATGAATATGGTGAGAAAATTAAGTACTTGAAAGAGAACGTAAGTAATATTGACAAAGCTGTAATATCCACACATTGTCACAATGATCTTGGCATGGCAACTGCTAATACCCTTGCCGGAGTGATGAACGGGGCAAGACAAGTTGAGGTTACAATCAACGGAGTTGGAGAGAGGGCAGGAAATACAGCTCTTGAAGAGGTTGTAATGGCCGTTAGGTGTCGCAAGGGTTTTCCTGTATTTACCGATATAAATAGTTCAATGATTACTAAAACCTCCAGGCTTGTCTCTACCTTGATGCGCATGCCGGTTCAACCCAACAAAGCAATTGTAGGTAGGAACGCCTTTGCCCACTCATCCGGGATACACCAGGATGGAGTTCTCAAGAACCGGGAGAGTTATGAGATTATAGACCCTGCAGATGTGGGGATTAACGAATCTGTTATCACACTTACCGCAAGAAGTGGCAGAGCTGCTCTTAATCATCATTACAAAAGACTTGGTGTTGAGCTTACTAGCAGGGAGCTGGATGAGGCTTACGATAAATTTTTGAAGCTGGCAGATTGCAAAAAGGATATAAATGACGAAGATCTCCTGATAATTGTAGGAGTCACCAGAGCTAAACAAAATCAGAAGATAAGACTAAAGTATCTGCAGGTAGTTTGCGGTAAAAACTCTGTACCCATGGCAACAGTTAAACTTGTCATAGATGGAGAAGTGTGTTGTGCAACCAGTTCCGGCAATGGTCCTATTGATGCCTCTTTCAACGCTGTTAAGACCTTGGTGCACCGGAAAATAAACTTGGAGGAGTTTCTGGTTCAGGCCATTACCCGCGGTAGCGACGATGTAGGAAAAGTTCATATTCAAATTGAAAACAAGGGCAACATCTATTACGGATTCTCTGCAAATACCGATATAGTTACAGCATCGGCAGAGGCTCTTGTGAATGCTGTTTCAAAAATTATTTAAATGAAAACACTCTTTGATAAAATCTGGGAATCACATATTGTGAAGGAGATTCCCGACGGTCCATCAATCCTGTACATAGACAGACACTTCATCCACGAGGTCACAAGCCCTCAGGCATTTACCGGGTTACAACGCCGAGGGCTGAAAGTGTTCCGGCCAAAACAGACATTTGCCACTTGCGACCACAATATCCCCACTAAAAACCAAGAGCTACCAATAGCTGACCCTGCCTCCCGCATCCCTGTTGAGCAGCTTGCAGCTAATACTAAAGAGCACGGCATTACTTACTTTCCGCTTGGACACCCATCAAACGGCGTGGTACATATCATTGGACCCGAACTTGGGATAACACAACCCGGTATGACAATCGTCTGCGGAGACAGCCACACCTCCACCCACGGAGCTTTTGGAAGCATTGCATTTGGGATAGGCACAAGCGAAGTAGAGATGGTCCTTGCAACACAAACTCTGCTCCAAACCAAACCTAAACAGATGCTAATTGAAGTAAACGGCTCTTTAAATAACAGGGTCGGAGCAAAAGATCTCATTTTACATATTATATCGAAACTGGGCACCTCTGCCGGTACAGGCTATTTCGTTGAATTTGCCGGAAGCACCATACGAGAAATGAGCATGGAGGGGCGGATGACTATCTGCAACATGAGTATTGAGATGGGAGCCAGAGGCGGATTGATTGCACCGGATGAGACCACTTTTAAGTATCTATACGGTAGGCCGTATACTTTCGAAGAGGACAGGGTAAGTGTAGAAAATTCAACCTATAGTGCTGCTTTTGATATGGTTTATCAATTTGATGCACAGGAAGTAGAGCCGATGATTACCTGGGGCACAAATCCGGGGATGGGGATGGCTCTTAATGGTAGAATACCCGCCACAGGCGACCCTATGGCCATAAAAGCTTTGGAATACATGGGCTTTCAAGAGGGAGAGCAATTGCTGGGATTGCCGGTTGATTATATTTTTTTAGGCAGTTGCACAAATGGGCGGATTGAAGATTTTCGGATTTTTACCGAGTTCGTAAAAGGTAAGGAAAAGGCACCCGGAGTTACTGCATGGCTCGTTCCAGGATCTAAAGGAGTGGAAAGGGCAATTGAGGCAGAGGGGCTTGGAGATATTTTGCGGAAGGCAGGGTTTGAGATTCGCCAACCCGGCTGTTCCGCT
>CAYZPF010000067.1:0-12983 GCA_964479995.1 uncultured Muribaculaceae bacterium
ATATTGCCCTCGAACAACACAGAGCGCACCCAGAGTTTTTGGGAAGCTCCGAGGATTTAAAGAGAACTGGTTTTAATATAAATGAGGCAATAGCAAAGCACCTTAAAGAGAAAGTGCAAAATCCACAATTACCACCAGACAAAAGAAAATTCAAAAATTACGGCCCAGAACAGGTCGGCTCTGGGGTTGACACGGGACAAATAAAAGAACAAATAAAGGCTGAAATTTTAGCCGAAATGAAAAATGAGGCTTCTAAGCAGAAAACAGAAACTTAAGGAAGTGTCGGAGATAATAGAACGGCACCACAAGGGAAAGTTACCCAAAAGCTATTATTCCCCAGACGGGCATTTATATGGGAAAAATATTGCCTATGGAGAAAGAAAAACGACACTGGATAGCGCCAATAGGAAAAAAGATGAGGTTGCAAGGGAAAGAGCAAGGGAAAAGATTGAAAGACAAATAAAAGATTCAAGCGCCACAAGGGATAAGGTTCTTAAAGAACGATATGAAAATAGCAGGTTTTCTGGTGGTAGGCAAGGGCGAGGCAGATAGGTATTTACCACAAGTCCTTAAAAGATTAGATGGATTGTGCGACAGGATTTTTATTTGGGGAAATAACCCAGATAAAAAGACAGATGAACTTTGCAGTAAATATGATTATTACAGGCACCCAGAAGATTTGTGGGGAACCCAGCAATGGCGAATTAAATTTACTCTCCTTACCGAGTTTGTAAAACCATATAATCCAGATTGGATTGTCTGTGTTGATGCAGACGAAATATTAGACAAGAGACTTACGAGAGAAAAAGCAGAGGAGATGGCTGACTGGGGAGAGGTCGCGTTTAACTTTTATTGTGTTCAGTTGTGGAATAGTGAAAATACAATGAGGGTTGATGGATATTGGGGAAACTTCTGGAATGTCAGATATTATAAGTTCATTCCCGAATTACAACAATTTTTCCAAAAGACCGCACTTCATTGCGGATTGGCTCCAATATATGCCTATAAATGGGCTACCCCATCAGGACTTCTTTTTAAGCACTATGGATATTTAAAGCCAGAGGACAGGACAAAGAAAGCTGACAGGTATGAGAGATATGACCCAACCGCTATTTATAAGTCCGTAGAGTTTTATAAAAGTATTAAGGACATAAACCCAGTATTGGAACCATTTGACGAAGATGAATTTGGAAAGAAATTAAAATATGTTCCCAAAAAACCATTAATAAATAAAGTATTAAAAGAAAGGCTTATGAGGGGTAAAAATTATGTAGTTAAAAATCCTCACGGAAGAATAGTTGAGTGCAATGAATTGGTCTATGAGACGATAAAGAACAAGCCAGGATTTGTTCTTATTACGGATTATGAGGCAGAAAGAAGAAATGTAATTGAGGCACCACTTATTAAAAGTGATGAATATAATTCGGGAACGAAGGAATTGTTTGAATGCCCGATATGTGGAAAGCAATTTGAAAACAAAAAGAAATTACAAGGACATAAAATAGGAGCACATAAATAAGATGAAGATTCTTTATTTCGGGATATTTGAAAGGCCCTATGATACGGAGGTCTATATTGCCAAAACCCTTGAGAAAATGGGGCACGAGGTTAATCGTTGCTTTATTGTAAAATATACTGCCAAAGAGGCATTAAAGTTAGTTGAGGAAACCCCTCACGACTTTATATTATTCAGCAAGGGTTGGTTAGCGAATAGCGTTGATGAGCACAGAATCTTTATAGACAGGGTTAAATCTTTAAAAATTGGTTGGTTTTTTGACCTTGTATGGGGGACGCCACATGAACACTTGATATGGTCTCACCCTGTTTTTGGAGCAGACCTTGTCTTTACCACAGACGGGGGACACCAAAAAAAGTTTAAAAATGCTGGGATAAATCATGCTTGTTTAAGGCAGGGAATTTATGAGCCAGAGGCTGTGCTGGGAGAGTCAATGGATAAATATAAGAGAGATATAATTTTTCTTGGAACCAACTCTCATCCGTTTTGGGCACATAGGGAAAATATATTAAGGTGGCTTGAAAAGACATATAAAGATAGGTTTGAATGGGTTGGTAAATATGATGGAGTAAGAAATATGAAATTAAATAATGTTCTTGCTTCGGTTAAGGTGGTTGTTGGAGACAGCGTTGTTTCTCCCTATTACTGGTCAAACAGGTTATATGAGGTGATTGGCAGGGGTGGATTTTTACTCTTTCCCTATGTTGAGGGGATAGAAAAAGAATTTATTCCATACAAACATTTTATTCCATATACCCCAGGAAGGTGGGAAGAACTTAAAGAAAAGATTGATTATTATGTTTCCCATGATGACGAAAGAAATAAAATAAGATTGGCTGGATTTGAACATTGTAAGAAAAATCACACTTATCGCCACAGGTGCGAGAAGTTTATAAAAAAAGTAAATGAATATAGTTCGCCACGAAGTAAGTTGGTATGTTGAAAAAATCAAAAAGGGAGAGCCGTTTTCTATCGGAATGTATGGAGACGGAGAGTGGCAATGTATTTTTAACAAAGCATTTAATGATGGGTTTAGGGAAAATTGTGAGGGGACAACATATACAAAAGAACTTTCGGAATCAATGCTTGGGTCGCTAAAGTTCAACGAACCCAATTTCTATTTTGCAACATCTGGAATGTTATGGGACGGAGACTTTAAAAGATATGGGAAACTGATTGATAAATTAACAAATATAGAGTTTCACGAAAAGGGTGTTTGGAACGAGGCAATGTATAAATGCGAATTGTATGAGTTCATTAAAGAGGCAAGGAACCATAATGTTTGTATTGTGGGCAACAAGAACTTAAAAAAGCTAACGTTCTTAAAATATAAAAAGTTTATTGAGGTTGGGTATCCAAACTGCTATGGGGAGATGGACAGAGCAATAAGGGAATGCCTTGATTACGGAAGTCCTGGAATTTACATCTTTGCTTGCGGAATACCCGCGACATTATTTGTTCAAAAATTACATAACAAAATAAAAGATAGTTGGTTCTTAGACACTGGTTCAATATGGGACACCTTTGTTGGTATTGGCGGGCAGAGAGCGACAAGAAGAGAGCTTTATCAAAACCCAGAACAATGGAAGGAGTGGAGAGACAATACCCTAAAAGATATTTATTGGTCAATAAAAGAACTTCCCATGATTAACTGGTATGGAATGGGAAGTAAAGAAATTTATCAACAATTAAATTAATGAATATCGCCTTAATAGCGCGCAGCGACAACACGGGACTTGGCAATCTTTCATGGGACTATGCAAGAAACCTTGGGGTTAAAAAAACATTAATAATAAAAAGAAACGGATATAGCCATTTTCCAGACAGGTTTACTGGTGGACGATTAAGCACAAAAGAAATTTCAACCCCTGACGAGATTGATTGGTTGCTTGATGGAATAGATGTCCTTTTGACAATAGAGACGCCATATAATTGGGATACTTACTCAATAGCAAAAAAGAAGGGAGTAAGGACGGTATTAATACCAATGTATGAGTGGTTGCCGCCAAGAAGAACGGAATATAAATATATTGACCTTTTTATGTGCGGATCAACCCTGGATTATAATGTATCCCCAGGAAATAAGGTATTTATTCAAATACCAGTAGATAGAAAAAGATTGCCCTTTAAAAAAAGAGTTGTTGCTAAAACCTTTATTCATAATGCTGGACACGGAGGAGTGCTTGGAAGGAACGGAACTTCCGAACTTCTGGCTGCGATAAAGATGGTAAAGAGTGATGTTAATTTTATTATTCGCTCTCAATTTCCGATAGGAAAGATACAAGATGATCGAGTTCAAGTGATAGAGGGAAATGTTGAACATTACTGGGACTTGTGGCGAGAGGGAGATATATTTGTTTTTCCTTGTAAGTTTGGTGGAAACTTTTTGCCAATGAACGAAGCAATGTCGGTTGGAATGCCGATAATGACAACAGATTTTTCTCCTTGGAATAAGTTTTTAAACAAGGATTTGTTAATTCCCACAACCAGAACGATAAGCGGAATAGTTAGTGGAAGGTCAATAGAAATGGCGGTTGTTGCCCCAAAAGACATTGCGGAAAAAATAGACCAGTTCGCGCATAAGAACATAGAGAAATATTCCGAGGAACTAAACCAAATGGCAGGAGAAATAAGTTGGGAGAAAATAAAGCCGAGGATTATTAAAGAGTTTGAAAAACTATGCGCAGGCAAGTAGAAAAGAACATTAATACAAAAGAATATTATGATAACCTTTTTAAGAAAAAGGAATGCACCAAGGATAAAGTATTGAGACAGGAGACAATATTAAGGCACGTGCGCAAGGGAAAGATAATTGAGTTGGCGTGTGGACTTTCTTACCTGTGCCAGATGATAAAAAAGAAATATCCCACTTCCGATGTATGGGGTCTTGATTTCTCGGTAACCGCTATTTCCAAAATGGCGAAAGAAGAAAGTTCTCTGGGAGAGTGGGTTAATTATATTGTAGGAGATGCCTTACATACCCCATTTAAAGACGGATACTTTGATTGTGTTATCTCGGGAGAGTTTATAGAACATATAGAAAATCCACAGGACTTAATAGGTGAAATGTATAGAATTTGCAAGGATGGAGGAACTATGGTTCTTTCAACTCCGCACCTTGAAACAAGCGACCCAGAACACTTATGGGAATTTGAACCAAAAGACATAAAAAGATTTTTCAAAAAAGTTGGCTGTAATTGCCAATACGAAATATTAAAGTCAGATATTTTTAAAAAAAGGCATTATATTATTGCTTATGCAAAAAAATAACTATTGTGTTATCGGTGGGGCTGGATTTATTCTTAGTCATGTTACAGACGAGCTTTTAAGAAATAAAAATAATCAAGTTTTGGTGTTAGATAATTTATCATCGGGCAATAAAAAGAACATTAACAGACGGGCAAAGTTTATTAAATATGATATACGAAGCCCTCATGAAAAGTTATCAAAAATATTAAAGGAATATGGAATAAAATATGTTTTTCACGGGGCGGCAGAACCATATATTCCAGAGTGTTATGAAAAACCAAAGGAATTTTTTGAGGTAAATGCCAGCGGAACAATGAACGTTCTTCTGGCGTGCAAGGAAGCCAACGTAAGCAGGATTGTTTATTACTCAACCTCTGAAGTGTATGGAACGGTAATGAATGATTTTATTTCAGAGGACTATCCAACAAATCCACAATCAACTTATGCAGTGTCTAAATTGGCTGGGGACAGATTGTGTTTTACTCTTTTTAAAGAACATAAAATCCCAGTAATAATTCTTCGCCAGTTTAATTGTTATGGCCCAAGAGAAACACACGATTATATTATCCCAGAGATAATAACCCAACTTTCCAAAGGAAATAATTTGTGTCTTGGTAACATAAACTCACAAAGAGATTTCATTTATGTGGAAGACGCGGCAAGGATAGCGGTAAAGCTGATAAGGGCTGGGAGGGTTGGCGAGGTGTATAACCTTGGAACTGGCAGAGTTTGGAGCATGGTAGAAATAGCACAAAAAATAGGTGAGGTTATGGGAATTATGCCAAGAATAACAGTTGATAAAAAAAGGCTTCGTCCTCATGATGTAAATTATTTAAGGGCTGATAATAAAAAGATATTGCACATAACAAGAATAAAAGCCGAAACAGACGAGGGAGAAGGATTATTAAACACGGTTAAATATTTTTATGAAAATGATGGGTGGTCGTTCTAAAATACCCGTTTGTGAACCATCTATCGGGAAGAGAGAGAAACGCTGGGTAAATAAAGCCCTATCAGAAAACAGGCTTTCGGCTTCGGCTGGGTTTGTTGAGAAATTTGATAAGGAATTCGCAAAGAAAATAGGAACAAAATATGCTGTTGCAGTAAATTCTGGAGGATCATCTTTGTTTCTTGCCTTAAAAGCATTGGGAATTGGAGCGGGGGACGAGGTAATAATTCCAGACTATACATATATATCTTGTGTTAATGCCGTGATACACTGCGGAGCAAAGCCAATATTGGTGGACGCAAGGTGGGAAGACAATAATATAGATTACAGATTAATTGAGAAAAAGATAACAAAGAGAACGAGGGCGATAATGCCAGCCCACTTATACGGAAATCCCTGCAATATGAAAGAAATAATGAATATTGTGGGAAAGTACTGGTCAATAGATACTTTGCACAATATCTTTGTTGTCGAGGATTGTTCAGAAGCACACGGAGCAACTTATAATGGGAAAGCAGTTGGGTCAATGGGAGATTGCGGATGTTTCTCCTTATATGCAAACAAAATAATAACAACAGGAGAGGGTGGAATTATAACCACAAATAACTGGGAGTTGGCACAAGAGTTAAGGAGATTAAGAGACGATTACTTTATAACCAAGGGGATTTATAGACACAATAAACCAGCTTGGAATATGAGAATGAGTTCTTTGGAAGCAGCGATTGGGTTGGGACAGTTAGAAAGGTGGAATGAACTTATAGAAAAAAGAATGGATATTGCCCAATATTATGAAGATATTTTAAGTGATTGGGCAGATACCCACATAGATAATGCTTGTTGGATGTATTTTTTAAAAACACCCCACCGAGATGAACTTGAGAAAAGATTGGAATTTTTAAACATTGAAACGAGAAGGGCGTTTATACCAATTCACAAACAAAAATTTATAAAAACAAAAGAAGAATACCCGATTTCTAATAAGATAGAAAAAGAAGGAATTTATCTTCCAACTGGGTCGCACTTGAAAAAACATGAAGTAAGATTAATTGCGACAGAGACAAGAAATTTTCTTCGCAAGAAACGGGAAAACTAATACAAATTTATGGAACTATCAGACACAACTAATTACACAGGACTAATACAGGACATGGTGTTTTTGCTTACGGGGAACAGTGCCGACACATTAGCTGATTTTACCACGGTTGACAGGAAAAGAACTATTAACAAATGGTATCAAAAATCAACAGCTTTTATTTTAGAAGCAATGGATGGATGGAAGTTTCACGGAGACTGGGCAACCGCGGACACCGTAGCTGACCAAGATGAATATACCTTTCCCTCAACAATACTTCACATAGACAGAGTTGAGATAAAGTATAGTTCTGGAACAAATGATTATATTTTGGCAAGACCAGTTGACGAGAGAACAGAAAAACTTGCAATGGCAAATGCCGATGACATTCATACAGAAACCAATCCAGTATATCACAAGCCAGACGAACTTTCACTTGTCTTTGACCCGACCCCAGACGAGGCAATAACAGATGGGATTAAGGTTTGGTACACAAAGGAAGTAACAGAATTATCTTCCGATGACGATGAACCAGTTATTGCAGAGCCATTTCACAGGATACTTTCTATGGGAGCGGCTTTGGATTATGCAATATCACACAACATGTCAGAGAAGATTATTGTTTTAAGGAGAGAACTTTATGGCACAGAATCAAATCCAGAAACAGGTCTTGTAAATCAATTAAAGGCATTTTATTCAAGAAGGAGCAGGGAAGGAAAAAGTCGTCTTGTTCCAAAATTTCAAAACTATAAGTAATCATGGCAACTTCCTGGACGGAAAGGACAAAACCATCAACAACATTTACCGAGAGAGTAAAGCCCTCAACTTCATTTACGGGGAGAACAAAGCCATCAACTTCTTTCACAGAAAGAACCAAACCATCAACGAGTTTTACAGAAAGAGACATAGCTTCTATTTGGGATAGTAGCGTTTATCCCTGGCAAGAAGCATTGCCCTGGCAGATGGTAGGGGTCAAAGATACAACCTTTACGGGAAGAACCAAACCTTAATATGGCAACAATAACCGATCTTGAAACAACAACAAGTGGTGCTACGAGCAGAACCACTATTAATACCAACTTTGATAATTTAAACACAGAGATTGCCCTTTGTTTGCACGCAGACGGTTCTGTAAATCCAAGTGCGAATTTGCCAATGAACTCAAAGAAATTAACTGGACTGGCGGCAGGTTCTGCCAACGGAGACAGCGTTCGTTACGAGCAAGTTTTACTATTGGCTGGTGGCACAATGGCGGGAGATATTAATATGGGTGGAAATGAAATCCTAAATATTCCCTCTATTTTAGATGTAAATTCAAATGAGGTTTTAAAGTTTTCTTCGGTAGAGAGTGCTATAAATGAGATTGCAATCAAGAATGCCGCAAGTGGCAATGGGGCAGAAATACAATCAACTGGGGGAGACGACAACATTGATATTAAACTTTCTCCAAAAGGAAGTGGCAAGGTGGATGTTGATACGAGCGTTATAGAAAACGTTACAGACCCGTCAAGTGCACAGGATGCTGCAACCAAAAATTACACAGATACCCTTGTGGCTACCCACGCAGATGACGAGGGGACAAGCAGTTATTTTAGGATAGGAAACACGCAAATAGTATTTGTTAATGAGGCAATAACTGTTGATGCAAATACCGCCTATGCTGATGAAGCAGAAACTTTTCCAGTAGCTTTTAAGGCAGGAACTACTCCCTCAGTAGTAATTCAGGCAAATTCTAACTATTCTAACACCTTTGGCTGGGCTTATGCATTATCTGTTACAAATACTGGATTTACAATGAGAGCGGCAAATAAAGGCACAACTAATAATGCTGGGTCAATGTTAGTTTCTTATGTGGCAATAGGAGTGTGGCAATAAACTTATGACAGAAACACAAATCAGGAAAATAGTAGAAGAAGAAAATAAAAAAGCAAACAAACCCATCGTTGATAAACTTGAAATAGTAAGTAAAGCGGTTATCGGAAATGGCGATACGAAAAATTGTCTTGTTGAGAGAGTGGGAAGGGCAGAAGAAAGAGACAACCATTTTCAACAAAGCATCGCTTGGATTTGGACTTTATTAATAGCAATTTTTGTTGCAATTATTGGCTTGGCAATAAATAGTATTGCAAGATAATATGGAAACAAATGGTAATGGTGATATTAAAAAATCAAATAATAGCTTTCAGAATGCCGTTAGTTTAAAGGAGTATATTGACGCCCAATTAGAGAGCAGGGACAAGGCGGTTATTTCTGCCCTTGCCTCAAACGAAAAACGATTAGACGGAATGAACGAGTTTAGGGACGCACTAAAAGACCAGGCGGGTAGATTTATTACAAGAACCGAATATGAAACCTTAATGACAAAACTTAATGAGGAAATAGACGAAATAAAGGATTGTATTTCTGATATTAAAAGTTCAATATCTGCAATCCAAACAAAACTATGGATTATAATTTCAATCGGTTCGGTGGTTATCGTTTGGTTCATAATGCATTTAATAGGTAAATTTTAACAATTTTAAAATATGGCTCAATGGAAGGTAGATACACCCAATTTTTATGGTGGTCTCGTTCCCTGTTATTGGGAATCAGATTATCCAACAGAGGCAGTAGGAAACCCAAACCAAGCGGGTAAGGTTTCAAATATTGATTTAACAAGCCCGTTTTTTGTTTGTCAGGGAGCGGGGTTAGCCAACCTCACAAATGGCACAGAAGCTGGTTCTGTTACCGACCTTGTAAAAAACATTATAGATTATGTTGTGGCTTCAGATACCACTTACGGGATAAGCACAACAAAAGTTCACAAGATTTCCCCAACAACGGTAATAAATAGCGGTGGTTTTCCGCATGCGATAACAGATGCTACCTCTGGGCAGGGAATTGCCTACTATCACGGAGATATTTTCTATTCTTACAATAAGGCGGCAGCGGGTGATGTTGGAATGTATGATGTTTCAGGAGACGTCTGGGACGATGACTGGGGATCAACAATACCAACTGGGGCAACAGCATTACAAGCAACAGTTCCGCACCCAGTAATAGCTGCGGGAAACGACTTTCTATATATAGGAAACGGATATTATATAACCTCTTATGACGGGACTACATTTACAGAACAGGATTTGGACTTGCCAAGCGATGCTGTAATACAGGACTTTGCGTGGAACTTAAACAGATTAGTAATTGCGGCAAACAGACCCGATATATCTGGTTCAAAAAACATAGCTTCCTTGTATATATGGGACGGAAACTCAACCTCTTGGGAGGACGAGATAACCGTCAGGGGAGAGGTATCTAAAATTTATGTTAAAAATAACGAGCTTTATGTTTTCTGGAAAGATGCTTCTGGAAAGGCAAGGCTTGGAATATTAGATAATGGTGCTGTAAGAGATTTGGCTTTGTGGGACGGAACACTGCCAGAGTTTTATCAGGTAACAGATTACAAAAATTTTATCTTGTGGGCTTCTGATGGATTGATTTGGGCTTGGGGAGCGGCTGACGCCACCTTGCCACCCCAGCTATTTCAGATAGCAGACGGGGGTTATGCAACTGTCGGGGCTTTGGCTTGTCCATTTTCTGTTCCTTTAATTGGTTCGACAGAAAGCACTTCCTTTAAACTGGCAAAGTTTTCAGGATATGACACTTCCTCTTATTGGAGGTCAAGATTATATAACGCGGTAACTGACGATAGTGATTCTTCAGAGGGAATGGTAGACAAGTTAATAGTTAATTTTGAAAAACTAACAAGCGGGGCAAGGGCTGATATTTCCTTGGTTGACCCAAACGGGACAGAGTTATGGACTGGTGCAATATCTTACGCGTCAGATGGTGCAATACACCAAAAGGTCTTTAAACCAACAGCAAGGTGCGCGGCATTCAGGATACATATTTCTTATTCAAACGGGGGAACTTCTGCAACGGTTAAGATAAAATCCATTCGTGTTATCGGACACGATACGGAAATATAGTATGGCACAGGAAATAGGTCTTGGTGGATTATATGATTTGTCTGCTTATAATTTCAGTCAACAGAGTTTTGCCGAGATTACACAGACCTCTTCGGGGCTAAGAACCCTTGGGGGCTTTGCGGTAAATCCAAATGGGCTTGTGTATTACAACGGAGACGCTTCCATAAAGATACTAACCTCCCCGTATTTAAGGATAATAATGAATGATGGCTCAAACGACAGGTTGTTAATTGGGGATGACGGCACATAAATATGGCATTAAAAGTTAAAGTATCAAAAGAAGGACATAGTGCTACCTCGCTGGCAATGGAGGATAAGGATTTGGTGTTTAGCAGTGATTGGTTGGCTTTTAAAATTAAAAATACTATTGATTTTTCAGTAACGGTAAGTGGTGGAACGGGCACAACAACCGAAGCCCACGGGCTTAGTTATATCCCCGTTGCTTATGGGTATATTAAGGATAGCCAAGGAAGGTGGCAGACAGATGCGTATTTTGATCAAAAATGGGACTGGGATAATGAGGACTGTGATATAACCAAATTTAAAATTGAGGTTAACGATACTAATGTTTATGTAACCGTTGAAGGAAATGATGGGACTTATACTGGAAAAATAGTAATAATAGATGAATTTATATGAGCATTGTAGTTAAAAGCTCAAAAGCGGAGCAAAATGTGTTAACGTGTGGGCTTGAAAATCTAAATTTTACCTCTTCTCAAAACCTTTTTAAGTTATATGATTATGGTTCGTGGGAATTAGAATTTCCAGGCGGAGGATTGTGGGAAACCCTAACCGTGGAAATTTATCATGATCTTGGATATAAGCCAGGATTTAGTGTTATTGGCGAGATTCCACATGGGCTTGGCGGGACAAGTGGAAGATATACTAAGTATGTATACTATGTTTCGATCGGGGCTTATGCTGATAGTGAGAAATTGACAATTTTTGCTGGATCAGACGAGGCAGAGACAACCCACGGATATTACGCGATTTATTTAGATTCTTTAGAATAATATGGCACAAATTTTAAAATTGTCGGAAGCGGGATATGATGCTATTTCTGCAGATAGCAAAAACTTGATTCTTGATAGCTCAAAAGAATGTTTTAAGATTTATCAAGAAGGAAGCGGTTCTATCACAACAGCGGCAAATATTGACATGGGAGCAAGTGGATGGTGGGGAGTAGAATATGATGATATTGTCCACGACCTTGGTTTTGTGCCAATGTTTAGAATCTTTTTTAATTACATTGAGGAAGACGTTGATGATGTCTCAGAAGCCCCAATGTTTGGATTTACTGGAGAAGGAACAGAAACCCTTACCGCCTATGTAGATTCAACAAAATTAAGAATATTTTTTAGATATGTCAACTCGACAGAGGCCACCGAAACTCGTTATTACAAATACATTATTTTCGCAAATAAATTAGTAGACTAAAAAGGTTAAAAAATTATGGCAAAAGCATTATCAAAAACGAAGGTAAAAACTTCTACAAAGAAAGTCGCTGGAGTGGCAGGAAAGGTATTAACCGCAACAGCGGGGCTTAACGCACAGATTGCAAGTCAGAAAAAACTTCTTCAATCGGCAAAGACAGAAAAAAAGGCCGCAGAGAGGGTGGAAACCACCTGGATGAACAGGTTAAAAACAGCAATCAGCAGGAGACCAGATATTGCAAAATACACCGAGGAGCAGTTTGCAAAGTGGAAAATACCAGAGCAGTACGAGAAAACTCTAACGCTGTTAGAGGAAAATGAATCCCTACGAAAAGACCTTGTTGCGATGGAAGAACAAGAGGCTTTGGCATTGCAAAGCTCCGAGCAGAGACTTGCCCCAACTACATTTATCAGGGGTGAGCAGGCATTGGTTGAAAGGCAATATGAAATAAAGAAAAACGCTTTGGCTGGCAGGATTTCAGCAAATGCGGCAACAGCAGAGGCATATCAGGGCAATATTGAACTTGCCCGTGGCTTGGTTCAGGATATGGTTCAGGCAACTACCTATGATTATGAAAGGAGAGTTCAGGACATTACCACATTTATTGAACTTAACCAGAACATTATTGAAAGGGCAGGAGAGGATGTAAAATATGCAATGAGTAATTTATTACAGAACGCACAAAGCGAATTGGGAAATGCAAGGGAAGAGAAAAGAGTGTTGGGAGAGTTAATGGTTCAATATCCTGGTGCTGGGATTAAACCCACAATGACTCTTGACCAGGCATATTCTGCG
>CAYZPF010000068.1:0-12877 GCA_964479995.1 uncultured Muribaculaceae bacterium
ACAAAACTTTTGCAAATCAAATTCGGCGTAGCCGTAAATACCAGCCCGACTGAAGGGGAGGGCTACCTAAAAATTGCACTCTGCCAGAGTTTCTTAAAAAAGCTTGTATATCTGATAATTAGCTCCTAAAAATTTAAAAATCCGAATGCTTTAAAAAGTTAAAACGCTGATAACCAGAAGATATGAAAAAACTCTGGCAGAGTTCTATGTGAAAAACTTTAGCAGAGTTCTACGCGGGAAACTTTAGCAGAGTTCTACGCGGGAAACTTTAGCAGAGTTCTGTGTTGTAAAGTTTATTTATTTCCAGCCGAAAGGGTGGGGGGCTAATGGTTTGGAGGCGAAGGGGTGGTAGTCGCCTTTCAGGCCGATGGGTTCGGCGTTGCGGATGTCGTAAACGATTTGGATTGATTTGGAGGCCTCTTCGAAGCCGAAGCCTTTGCCTTCAAGTATGTTGCGGTAGGATTCTGTATGGAGATCGGTAAATCCGTCTGTGAATTCTACCTCTTGTCCGTTTATGTTGAAGGAGCGGTAGATTCTTTGGCCTTTGGCGATTACCTCTTGCGGCAGTGTATTTGAGTTAATACTTAAAAAGTAGCGCACTCTGGCTCTTTCAAATTCGATGAATCCTGCAACTCTGTCGTGGGTTTTAATGTGTACAATATTTTTTTTGACCTCTCCAAAAATCCAGGTGAGCATATCATAGAAATGAATTCCGATGTTGGTTGCAATGCCTCCGCTTCTGTTCAAATCTCCTTTCCAGCTTGTGTAAAACCAATTACCTCTGGAGGTTATGTAAGTAAGGTCCATGTCATGTATCTTATCTTTAGGACCATTATCTACCAGCTCTTTAAGAGCTAAAATTGACTGGTGATACCTCATCTGCAAAATAGTATATACCTTTTTCCCACTCTCCCTCTCTGCTTTGATTAGCGGTTCCAGATTCCATGGATTCAGTACTAAAGGTTTTTCGGAAATTACATTTGCCCCCAGCTTGAGTCCGTATCTTATATGCGCATCATGCATATAATCGGGAGAACAGACCGATAGATAATCTATACCTTTCCCCTCATTCTTTAGCCGTGAAAGATACCTGTCAAAAAGTTCAAACTCTTTGTAAAATGAGCAGTCCGGAAAGAAACTGTCAATAATCCCCACGCTATCGAAGGGGTCAACAGTTGCAACCAGATTATTGCCGGTCTCTTTTATCGCTTTAAGATGACGGGGAGCAATGTATCCGGCAGCTCCCATCAGAGCAAATTGGTTCACTTTTTCCAAAATATTTTAATTTTCAAATTATCACACATCGTAGTTCACAGTTCACATCTCACATCACACAACTCACATCACACAACTCACAGTTCAGTTGACTCCTCGCCTTCACCATCCAAACGGGTGTTTACTTAACTCCAGTGCGGCGAACGGGTGGTAATCTCCTTTCAGGCCGATGGGAGTTGCGTGTCTTATATCATACACAACGTCAATTGAGCCTCTTGCGTCATCCAGCCCGAATCCCTCTCCGGCTAAGATCTGCTTGTAAGATTCTGTGTGGAGTTCGGTAAAGCCTTCCGAAAATTCAATTTCATTACCTTCCATTTGTAAAGATCTGAATGTTCTTTTGCCGGCGAGAAGCGCCTCTTTGGGGAGTGTATTCTTGTTAATGCTCAGGAAATAGCGTACTCTGGCTTTTTCCAGCTCAAGGAATCCGGCCACCCTGTCGTGAGAGCTGACGTGGACGATGTTTTTCTTAACCGCTCCAAATACCCATACAAGCATATCGTAGAAGTGAACTCCGATATTGGTGGCTACTCCGCCGCTTTTATGCACGTCTCCTTTCCAACTGGTGTAGTACCAGTTGCCTCTGGAGGTGATGTAAGTGAGGTCTATGTCATATATCTTTCCTACAGGTCCATGCTCAATCTTTTTCTTAAGCTCTACAATGGCATCGTGGTGCCTCAATTGAAGAATGTTATATACTTTTTTACCCGTCTGAACCTCTATTTTTTTGAGATTATCTATGTTCCATGGGTTTAATACCAAAGGTTTTTCACAGATTACATCTGCTCCTGCTCTGAGACCAAACCTTATATGGGCGTCGTGAAGATAGTTTGGCGTTGCGACAGATACATAATCAAGAGCTCCCCGGCAACTGTCGCTTGAAAGTGTTTCAGAAAGATTACTCATCTTATTGACGTGTCTTTCAAAAAGTTCATACTGTGTAAAAAACGAACAGTTTGGGAAATAAGAGTCAATTATACCTACAGAATCGAATACATCATAAGCAGCGCAAAGGTCGTTACCTGTATCCTTGATTGCTTTCATGTGTCTGGGTGCAATGTATCCGGCTGCACCTATAAGAGCGAATTTCTTCACAGTCTCTTTTTCTTTTATCAATCCGACAAAGATACACAAAATATGCCATCATGGTGTATCGGATTGTGAATTTCACCGGTCATACATCTTTTGGTAGTACTTTTGATAATCGCCCGATGTTACTCTATCAAGCCATTCTCTGCTTTCCAGATACCAGCGCACTGTTTTCTCAAGCCCCTCTTCAAATTGTAACGAGGGTCTCCAACCTAACTCATTGAGCAGCTTTGAAGCATCTATGGCGTATCGCAAGTCATGTCCTGCCCGGTCGGTAACAAATGTGATGAGCGGTTCACTTGCCCCTGGCGCTCTCCCAAGTAATTTATCTGTTACCTTGATGAGCAATTTAATGAGATCTATATTTTTCCACTCGTTATGCCCTCCTATATTGTAGGTCTCGCCAATTTTGCCTTTATGGAATATCAAATCTATAGCTGCTGCGTGGTCCTCCACAAAGAGCCAATCCCTTACATTTTCTCCCTTTCCGTAAACAGGCAGAGGTTTATTGTTGCAGATATTGTTTATAAAGAGCGGAATGAGCTTTTCGGGAAATTGGAAGCTGCCGTAATTATTTGAACAATTAGAGATTACGGTTGGAAGTCCGTAGGTATCATGGAATGCTCTCACAAAGTGGTCGCTGGCTGCTTTTGAGGCTGAGTATGGTGAATGAGGGTCATATTTAGTCTCTTCGGTAAAGAATCCGCCGTTACTTTCAAGAGAGCCATACACCTCATCGGTTGAGACATGATAAAAGAGCTTGCCCTCACTCTGTTCACTCCAGATGTTTTTGGCAGCCAGGAGCAGATTGAGTGTTCCAATTACATTTGTGTTTGCAAAGGCGAAGGGCTCTACAATTGAACGATCTACGTGTGATTCTGCTGCCAGATGGATTATTCCGTCAACCCTCTTCTCCTTAATGATTTCCGGTACCAATTTAAGATCGCAGATATCCCCTTTGATAAACTCGTAGTTGGGCAGATGTTCAATATCCTTGAGATTTTCGAGATTACCTGCATAGGTAAGTTTGTCTAAGTTAATAATTTTGTATTGCGGATATTTGTTTACAAGTAACCTGACAAGGTGCGACCCTATAAATCCTGCACCTCCTGTCACTAAAATCGTTCTCATCTCTCTTTGCGTTCAATAAGTTTTTTGTAAAAAAGTGTAAGAGAATCCCGCCAGTGCGGTATCTCTGTTTCAATAATCTGCTTAATCCTGGTTTTATCCAAAACAGAGTAGGAGGGTCTCTTTGCCTTTGTGGGATAGAGATCGCTCGTTATCGGCCTGACTTTACAGGTACTGCCAGACATCTTAAGAATTTCATGCGCAAAATCGTACCAGGAGCAGACTCCTTCATTTGAGTAGTGGTAGATGCCGGATGGAATTCCGGAGGTTACTCCTTTTAAGAAAGAGTCGAGAAAACTATATGCCAATTTGCCTGCAACTTCGGCTAAATCTGCTGCATACGTGGGAGTGCCAATCTGGTCGGATACAACATTAAGGCTCTCCTTTTGGGCAGAGGCTTTGAGGATAGTTTTTGGAAAGTTATTTCCGTAAACGGAGTAAAGCCATGAAGTTCTCAATATTACATAATTGGCGCCGCTCTTTACGATAAGCTCTTCTCCTTCCAGTTTACTCTTCCCGTAAACGGTTGCAGGATTTGGATGGAACTCCTCTGTATAAGGAGTAGAACTCTCACCATCAAAGATATAATCTGTTGAGATATGGATAAGATACGCATCGTGTCGCTTTACTGCCTCAGCCAGAAAACCCGCAGCTTTAGCATTAACCGCATAACATAATTCTGGTTCGTCCTCTGCTTTGTCAACCGCGGTATATCCGGCACAGTTAATCACAACAGCAATATCATTCCCGCTAAAAACCTTATCAACAGCACTCTTATCGGTAATATCCAAACTATTCCAATCTGTATAAATAACTTCGACTTTGCGTAGTCTTTCGTTATTGGTAAAAAGATCTTTAAGCTCATTACCGAGTTGCCCGGATGCTCCTGTTATTAGAATTTTTGCCATTTTTTAGTGAGGGTTGACAGTTGATAGTTGACAGTTGACAGTTGACAGTTGACAATTGACAGTTGATAGTTGATGGTTGATGGTTGATGGTTGATGGTTGATAGTTGATAGTTGATAGTTGACAGTTGACAGTTGATAGTTGATAGTTGACAGTTGATAGTTGATAGTTGATAGTTGACAATTGATAGTTGACAATTGATAGTTGACAGTTGACAGTTGATAGTTAGTGGGTTAGGGGGGTGGTGTAATTGAAGAGTTTGGCCTGTGCCAATGAGGGGTGGTTTGTATCTTTGGGGCTGAGGATTATATCTTCATATGGTATCCTCCAGTCTATATTTAACTCTTTGTCATTCCACCGGATGGAACCTTCGTGGGCGGGAGAGTAGTAGTTATCGCATTTGTACTGAAAAATACACTCATCGCTCAATGCTAAGAATCCATGGGCGAAACCTCTGGGTATAAACATCATAAGCTTGTTATCTGAGCTTAATTCGGCTGAAACGTATTTGCCGAAAGTGGGTGATCCTTTACGGATATCTACGGCTACGTCCAGGGCGCGTCCGCTTATTACTCTAACAAGTTTACTTTGTGAAAATGGTGGTAGCTGGTAGTGAAGTCCTCTTAAAACTCCATAATATGATTTTGATTCATTATCTTGAATAAACTTAGTATCAATACCTTCGCTTTTAAATATGCTTTCTCTGTATGACTCCATAAAGTATCCCCGTGAGTCATGAAAAACTCTCGGCTCAACAATAAGCACATCGGAAATGGAACTCTTAACTATTTTCATTTTTATAATTATCTTTTGGTGAGTTCTAACAGGTATTGTCCATATTGGTTTTTCTCCATAGGATGTGCCAGTTCCAGCAGCTTCTCTTTTGAAATCCATCCTTTGTTGTATGCAATCTCTTCGAGGCATGCAATTTTTAGCCCCTGCCTCTTCTCAATGACCTCCACAAAGTTAGATGCCTCTGAAAGTGAGTCGTGAGTACCGGTATCCAGCCAGGCGAATCCCCTTCCCAGCAGTTGAACTTTAAGCCTCTCCTCTTTTAAAAACTCCTGGTTGACGGTTGTAATCTCCAGCTCTCCCCGTGCCGATGGTTTGATACTCTTAGCCACCTCCACAACTTTGTTTGGATAGAAGTAGAGCCCTACTACTGCGTAATTGCTTTTAGGGTTAGCGGGTTTCTCCTCAATACTCAAGACTTTGCCGGTTTTGTCAAACTCTGCTACTCCGTATCTTTGCGGATCGTTCACATAGTATCCGAATACAGTGGCCATGTCCCTTTTTTCGGCATCCTCAACCGCCTTAGAGAGCATTGGGGTAAAATACTGGCCGTAGAAGATGTTATCGCCAAGCACAAGGCATGCACTTTCATTCTCAATAAACTGCTCTCCGATGATAAAAGCCTGAGCCAGACCGTCCGGAGAGGGCTGCCCGGCATATTCAAAAGTTACGCCGTAATCGCTTCCATCGCCCAGGAGCCTTTTAAACCCGGGTAAATCGGATGGTGTGGAGATTATTAGAATCTCTTTAATGCCGGCCAGCATCAAAACTGAGATAGGGTAATAAACCATTGGTTTATCATAAATGGGAAGCAGTTGCTTTGAGACCCCTTTTGTAATTGGGAAGAGCCTTGTTCCCGATCCTCCGGCCAGTACAATTCCTTTCATAACTATATTATATGCGGTTACATCTTAACAAAGATAAGAAATTCTACCTAAAGAACCCTTTTTTCTTAGGTTTGGAGCCGGATAGGGTATTGTGGAAAATTTCGGTAGAGAAACAGCCCTCCGGATTGTACTTAAGAGAGTTGTAGATGAAACCCCAATCTGGGACGCCGCCAAAATTTCTGTCGTCAATAAACATATCTGCCATTAGCTTCCTTGGTCCTGCGCCGGCTTTGTCATCGGGATTGTTTGAGTTGACAGCATAAAAAATGACACCTCTCTCTTTACAAAAATCTACGGCCTCTTCCAGTAGCTTGCCCTCACGTACCGTCCAAAGAATCAGGATGTGTTTTAATTCGCTTTGTATAAGTTTAAGGGTCTCTATGGCAAAAGGAATCTCCTCTCCAATTTCGGGATAACAATGTTTTACAATTGTGCCGTCAAAATCTATAGCTATGATCATTTTAACAAGTATAAATCTGCGCAAATCTAACCCTTTTTTACTAATTCTTTGCCATCTGTAAGGGTTTTGCAAATAGAATCGAACAGCGGAGAGTTATGGTCTATGAAATTTTGGGCTGCCGATTTCAATCTTTCAATATTTTTTGAGGAGGCATTGTCAATTTTTGTGTCGGCATTTAGCATTGGAGGTTCTATTCTAATGTAGTTTTGCGGAACACCTGCGATTGAAAAAATCTGCTGAACCTGATAATCTACGGTTTCTGATACAGAGGACATAAGGATATCCAGGATTGGATTGAGCCAGTGCAGATACCCAAAGTGTTTTGTATTTTTGAAATGATAGGGTTTAAGTACCTTACCTGTACCCACAGAGAGCATCCAAAGGTTAGAGACAGGTTCTCCCGGCCATATCTTAATAGCTTCTACATAAGAGCACATTGCCGGATTACTTGCATATACTCCTCCATCTACCAAATGCCTGGAGCCACCGTCTTTTGCAAAAATTTGAGAGGGAATGAAATAACTTGGAGCTGCCGAAGTGGAACGGACTATATCGCAAAGTTTATAATCTGCCATATCGCCATATTTATGAGTAGAGTATTTACTGAACAACAAAGCTTTACGGCTACTTAAATCGTAAGCGGTTATTAGGCAGTCTTTCATTACCTCTGAGATATAGCTGTCTCCGAGAAGCCTTTTTGAGAACTCATAGAGTTCATCTTCACAGTATCTGCTTCTTAATAATCCAAATCCCGACCTCAATACATAGCCTATTGACTTCTTAAAAAGAAGGGGTCCAAGCTCACTATAGAGATTGGCTGCCATGCAGGCGGTGTACTTTGGTCTTACAGTGCCATCCTCCCTTTTTTCAGGGACCAGATAGAGGCAGGTTAAAATACCTCCGGCAGAAGTTCCGGAGAGGAGATCAAAGAAATCGGATACTCTTGCATCTTCATCACCGGTCTCCAACTGAAGCCTCTTTTCGAGGTGTGCGATAATAGAGGCGGGCAAAATCCCCCGGATTCCTCCGCCATCAATTGAGAGAATATTTTTCAAAGTTCTTTATATCAATAGGTTTAGTTTATACAAATTTAGCAAAATTTTCTGGGAGAAAGTAAAAACTATTATTTATATTTGCAAACATGATAATAAAATTAGTATTAGATCTATCGCGGAATGTGGCTATATTGCTTGCATTCGTTTTGATTTACGATCTGTTTTGGATGAAAGAGGACTATTTCAGGTCTCTTAAATACAAAATTCTGGCTGGTTTTATAATTGGGGGAATTAGTATTCTTATTATGATCTCTCCGTTTAATTTTGGACCGGGGGTGATTTTTGATACCAGAACTGTACTTTTTTTAAATTCCGCTCTTTTCTTCACTCCCTTAACCACCATAATAGCTGCATTAATTGCTGCTTTATACAGGTTTTATCTGGGTGGTACAGGTGTTTTACCGGGTATTGCTACAATTATTATAGCTTCTCTGGTAGGAATACTCTGGAAAAAGTTAAGGCCTATGTGGAAGGGAGAGAAAAATCTATTGGAACTTATTGCAATAAACTATTTGGTCCACATATTAGTATTGCCTACTATGTTTTTCCTCTTAGATAAAGATAACAGAGTTGAATTTATCTCTACAATGGCTCTCCCTATGCTTACCCTTTATCCTTTTGCCGGCGTACTGTTTAGCAGGCTTATGATAAACAGGGTTCAAAATCATAGGCTAAAAGAGAAACTTAAGATTAACAAAGAGAGATATGACTCCTTTATCAACAGGAATAAAGATTTAATTTTTATGAAGGACGAAAAGGGTAGGTATCTTATTGTAAACGACGCTTTTTGCAATGCTCTTAAGCTTGAAAAAAATGAGATAATCGGATATACCGATGCTGATATCTTCAAATTTGATCCGATAGCTGCCCAAAGACACAAAGAAACCGATTCGAGTATTCTGGAGAGAGGGGAGCCGGAAGAGATTTTAGAGGTAAGTTCTGAGCATAATGTGTATGAAACGACTAAGTTCCCAATCACTCTTGAAAATAACGCTATTGGAGTAGGAGGTATAGTGAGAGATATAACTCTCAAATATAAGAAGGATGAGATGCAGAAAGTTTTGCTTTATCTATCCCAATTCTCAACTGTCAGCAGTGATATTAAAGGTTTTTTTGAGAACCTTCATATTCAAATGAAGAGGATATTTAATGCAGACAACTTGATTGTGGCAAGATATCACAGTGATATAAAAAAGTACTCCTTTCCGTATTATGAAGATAGGCATGAAACTATAAATAAGAGTGCCGATATATTTGATCTTCAGGGTACTATTATTGACTATATAAGAGATAAGGGAAAAGGAATGCTCATAAGCGACTCTCAATTTGACAGAGAGTTTAGATTAAAATCTGTTTACAATGCCGACGATAAGGCCATATGGATGGGTGCGCCTTTAATAGATTCGTCGTCAAAAGAGGTAATAGGTGTTATTGCTGTAAAAGAGTATTATCAGCCTGATGCATACTCCAATGATGATTTAGCGATCTTTGAAATCTTTGCAAACATGGTGGGTATCTATATTGAGAGAATGGAAAGCTACATAAGGCTTGAGGAGGCTAAGGAAAGGGCAGAGAAGAGCGAAAAACTCAAAAGCTCGTTTATTGCAAATATGAGTCATGAAGTGAGAACGCCTTTAAATGGCATCATTGGATTTACAGACCTGCTCATTACTGAGATAGAAAATCCTGAGCTTAAAAGTTATGCGCAGATTGCTAATGATAGCGCGCATCAATTGTTAGCCTTTACCGAATCTGTCATGGATATTGCCAAAATAGAGTCGGGACAGATGAAAATCAATAATGAGGTGATAAACCTCTCTCTGCTGATGCAGGAATTACACAAATTTTTCATTAGGCAGAATTTAGATATTGAGTTAATCCTCTCCATATCTGAAGGACCTGGGGAGTTAATCTTTTCTGATAAACTCAAACTTTATCAAATACTGATGAACCTGGTAAATAATGCAATAAAATTTACAAAAAAGGGGTATGTAGAGATTGGATATTTGATAAAAGATGAAGCTATTCTAATTTTTATTAAAGATACCGGTATTGGAATATCAAGGGAGAATCAGCAAAATATTTTTGAGAGATTTGTCCAGCTTGAAACGGAAAATATCAGAAATTATAGAGGAGTAGGTCTGGGTCTTTCAATAGTTAAGGAGTTTACCCATTTGCTGGGCGGAGAGATATGGGTTGAGTCGGAGGTAGATAAGGGCTCCTCTTTTTACCTGAAATTCGCCCCTAATATGCCCTAATGACAAATTTTTAGAAATGGCAAAACTTTTGTTATCTTTATCTGTTATTATTTAAAATTTATCATTATGAGATTTAATAAAAAAGTAGAAGAGATTTTGAATAAACAGGTGAATGCAGAATTTTGGAGTGCATATCTATACCTGTCTATGGCTGCATATTTTGAAAAAGAGGGACTGCCCGGATTTGCTAATTGGATGAGGATTCAGTTCCAGGAAGAGACTTCACACGCTCTTAAGATATTTGATTATATCATTAGCCGCGGTGGTACTGTTAAGCTTGAACCAATTGCCGAGGTTGATACTGACTGGAGCGGTCCTATGCATGTCTTTGAAGAGACTTACAGGCATGAGTGCATTGTTACAGATATGATTAACAACTGCTATGGGGTAGCGTCGCAAGAGAAAGATCATGCAACAACCAACATGTTACAGTGGTTTATTAACGAGCAGGTAGAGGAAGAGGAGAGCGCAATGGCCATTATAGACCAGCTGAAATATATTGGAGACCATGGTCCTGCCCTTTTAATGCTCGACAAAGAGTTGGCTTCCAGAACTTTTGTTGACGAAACCAAAGAGTAGTAATCTTAGCTCTTATTTGAGCGCTTTCCAAATTTTTCCGGGTTCATCTACTACTGGAACTCCAGCTTTCTCAAAGGCTAAACGTTTTTCGGCAGCGGTACCGGTTCCGCTTGAGATAATGGCTCCGGCGTGTCCCATCCGCTTGCCAGGAGGCGCAGTCTGTCCTGCAATAAATGCAGCAACAGGCTTGGTTACATTGGCTTTAATATATTCGGCCGCCTGCTCTTCGGCATCACCGCCAATCTCGCCAATCAATACGATTGAATCTGTATCGGGATCTTCCTGAAACATTTTTAGCAACTCAATATAGTAGAGGCCAACCACAGGGTCACCGCCAACTCCGATGGCTGTAGATTGTCCTTTACCATTCCTGGTTAAATTATAGACAATTTCATAGGTAAGAGTCCCGCTTCGGGAGATAACTCCTGTGCCTCCCTCTTTAAAGATGTTTCCCGGCATTATGCCAATGAGGCTTTTACCCGGAGAGATAAGGCCCGGACAGTTTGGTCCCACCAAGGCAACCCCTTTAAGATCGCAATATCTTCTTGCTTCAATAACATCCAAAGTAGGCACTCCCTCGGTAATACACACTACAAGTGAGACTCCGGAATCTGCAGCTTCCATTATGGCATCCTTGACAAACGGGGCGGGAACAAAGATAATTGAGGTGTTTGCTCCGGCTTTTTCAACAGATTCCTTAACTGTATTGAATACAGAAACTGAATTGTTGAACATACTGCCTCCCTTACCAGGAGAGGTTCCGGCAACTATATTAGTGCCATAAGCAGCCATTTTGGCAGCATGGAAACCACCATCTCTACCTGTGATACCTTGTACCACAACTCTTGTGTTCTTATCTATTAATATACTCATATTTCGCTATTTTTCTTTTGACAAATTTTTATCCTTTGGCCTTTAAGCTAATCACATTTTTTACTCATTTTGCACTTTTTGTGACTTCTGTATCTTTTGCATTTTTACTGAGCTTAACCGCTTTTTCGATAGCTTCACCCATGGTATCTGCACTATGGAACGGCGTATCCTTCAGCATCTCTCTTCCTTCAATTTCATTTGTGCCGGTTAATCTGATAACAATAGGGATATCAGTCTCGACACTATTAAAAGCTTCAATAAGGCCTTTGGCTACATCATCACACCTGGTGATACCTCCAAAGATATTGATTAGCACTGTGTTTACCTCCTTGTCGCCGAGAAGTAGCTTCATAGCTTCAATCACTTTATTAGGGCTGGAACTGCCTCCGATATCCAGGAAGTTTGCAGGCTCTCCACCATATAGCTTGATCATATCCATTGTAGCCATGGCCAGTCCGGCGCCGTTAACCATGCAGCCGATTTTTCCTCCCAGGTGGATATAGCTGAACCCTTTCTCTTTAGCATCATTCTCTTTCTGTTCCTGCTCGGTAAGCTCTGCAAGTTCTTCAATATCAGGATGGCGATACAGGGCATTGTCATCAAAAGTCATCTTACCGTCAATTGCGATTAACTTACCCTCTTTAGTAGTAACCAAAGGATTAATCTCTACCAGCGAAGCATCTGTATCCATAAAGAGTTTATACATCCCTTGAATAATGCCGGTAGCCTGCTTTACATGATTAAAGTCATCAAAAAGTTTTAGCGCAGCCTCTCTTGCCAAATAATCCGGAATCCCAATAAGCGGATCAATTGCAATCTTGTGAATCTTTTCTGGTGTTGTAGCAGCAACCTCTTCAATATCCATTCCCCCTTCCCGGCTCATTATGAGAGTTACCGATTTAGAATTACGGTCAATTACCAGGCTGATGTAATATTCCGATTGAATATTCACGCCGCTTGCAACAAGTACCCTGTCAACAATAAAATCCTTGATGTTCATCCCAAGGATGGCCGATGCACTCTGCCTGGTCTCCTCTTCATTTCTCACTAATTTCACACCACCTGCCTTACCTCTTCCTCCGGTAAGAACCTGAGCCTTAACTACGGCTAAAGGCGACTCTAATTTTCTGTACGCCTTAACGCAAGATTCAACATCTCTACACAGAACCGCCTTTACGGTTGGTATAGAATACCTCTCGAAAAACTCTTTTGCTTGATATTCATGTATTTTCATAAGCTATCATTTATAATTCGGCAAAGATAATAAAAACCGTACAAAGCAGTGGAGAAACCTCACGGAAAAGAGAGAATCCTCAAAAGTTTCCCGTGTATGTGGCCGGCAAGTTGCCGCTCTGCTGAAGTTTCCCATGTAGGTCGCCGGCAAACTGCTGCTCTGCCAGAGTTTTTTAAAACAGATTGATTACCTGATAATTAACCATAAGAAATTAAAAAATCCGAACGCTTTAAAAAGATAAAACGCTGATAACCAGAGGATATGGAAAAACTCTGCCAGAGTTAGGGTTGTTCTCAGTTGATAATTATCTGATTCAATGTTGGGTCGACAGTCGGTTGCGG
>CAYZPF010000069.1:0-12817 GCA_964479995.1 uncultured Muribaculaceae bacterium
GGAGTAAAGATCTCTGTTTGCAGAGATCTCTTTTGTAATTTTATCTATACTGCGTTGTATAGCTCTTATTTTGCAGAGTAACGCTTTGTACTCATCAGTCTCGGGCGAAGACATAACTTCCTTTTTCTCTTTGGATTTAACGGGGATATTACTCTGTTTAACCGATAAATTGGCAAGATGTCCAATCTCATCCATTGTAGTTATAGCTCTCTTGACAGGCATTACCTCAAAGTTCAACCTGAAAATATCAATTGAATCACTATTGGCGCAGTTCCTGTCCGAAGCCAGGTAGGTATTCTCTCCATCCGGGCTGTTTATCAGCAGAAGATCATTACCAACCGAAGAGTAGGGGAATCCAAGATTCTGAGGTAATCCCCAATCATTGGTCTCTTCATCAAAATAGCTGACATACAAATCAAAACCTCCTATACCGTAGTGCCCGGTCGAAGAGAAAAAGAGTTGTCTGCCATCACTGCTAAGTATCGGGTACATTTCGTCTCCATCGGAATTAATCATGTTGTTCAGAGGTTCGGGTACAGACCATAGGTTACTGTCAATCTGCTTAATTCTGAAAATATCCATATCACCATTAAGAGTTCTTGCAGAATAGTATATAGTATTTTCATCTCCGTGAAGGGGTATATAATTAGGAAGAGAATCGTTTTGAGCCTGCCGGTTTAATAGTTCTGGCACCTCTCTCCATTGCCCATCACAAAAATCGGGATAGAATAGAACGAACTTTGATAAAGGAACCCTTATTTTACCTGTTACAGTGGGATAAGAAGCGTATTGGAGCATATTTAAACCGTTTTCACTTTTGATTATCAGAGAGGCTATTTCTATCTTCTTAAGGGAATCTGTTGTACTTGCAAGAATCTGTCTGTAAATCTCAATGGCTTCATTGAAACGATACTCTTTCCTAAGTCTTTCCGCATACTCAATAGTCTCATTTGCCGCAGTCTGACCGGCTGCCACGTTAAATAAGAGAATAAGAACAAAAGGCAGGAGTATAGACTTTTTCATACATCGGCTCATATATTCTATATAACAAAAGTACTAAATTCTTTATATTATGGGAAAAAATACTACTTTTGCACTCTAATTTTCGTTGAATTATATAATTTAAACAAAATATTCCATGCAAAATAAAGGCGCCATCAAATTTGTGGCAATTTTAGTAGCGTTAGCCTGTATTTATCAATTATCATTTACATGGGCTACAAGAAACCAGGAGAACAAAGCAAAAAATTATGCAGCTATTGCAGTAAAAAATGAACTGAGTTCGCCTGCTTTCAGTTCAATATCAGATATGGATAAGGCATATCACCTTGACTCCCTGGCCAGAGTGAAAGAGCGTTTCTATATTGACTCGATAACTGCAGAGAAGGTCTATTTCGGTTTTACCTATAAAGAGATCAAGGAGAAGGAACTGAGCCTGGGCCTTGACCTTAAGGGAGGTATGAACGTAATGCTTGAAGTAAGTATCCCTGAACTTGTAACTTCACTTGCAGGTACAAATAGCTCAAATGAATTATTTCTGGAGGCTATGAGGATTGCAAAATCTAACCTGTCTGCTTCAAGAACAGATTTCATAGCACTTTTTGGGGAGGCTTGGAATCAGGTAGCTCCCGGCGAGAGGATGTCACAGGTATTCGGAACTTACGAGATGAAGGATAAGATCAAACCTGAAACTTCAAATGATAACGTAATTAAGATTATCCGCCAGGAGGCAGAGAGTGCAGTTTCTAACTCATTCAACGTTCTCAGAAACCGTATTCGTCGCTTTGGTGTAACCCAGCCCAATATTCAGAAGATTGGGACAACAGGCAGGATTCTTGTTGAACTTCCGGGTGTTAAGGAGCCGGCGCGGGTGAGAAAACTTCTCCAGGGAACAGCATCACTTGAGTTTTGGGAGACATATGAAAATCAAGAGGTGTATCAGTACTTTGCAGAGGCAGACAGAGCCGTAAGGGAGATGCTTGAGGCCACAAAAGAGGTTGAGCAAAAACCTGCTGAGGCAGAAACCGCTGCTACCGATACAACTAAAAGTGAATCTGATAAACTTTTATCACAAATAATTGAGAAGGACTCTCTATCTGTTGAGCAGACACAGATTGCCGAGAGAAATCCTCTTTTCTTTTTACTTAATCCAAGTGTAGCTCAGGGTCAATTTATGCCCGGACCGTGTGTAGGCAGAGCGCACTACAGGGATACAGCTAAGGTAGGTGTCTGGTTGAGGACTCCTCAAATAGCTGCACACTTCCCTGCCGATCTTAAGTTAATGTGGTCGGTTAAGCCAATTGATAAGGCTGGAGTGGTTTTTGAACTGATTGCCATAAAATCGACAACCAGAGACGGAAAAGCACCGCTTGACGGAGGCGTAATAACCGATGCGAGCAAATCTTTCGGCAGTACTCATGGTACACCCGAGGTTGATATGGCCATGAATGCAGAGGGTGCAAGAGTATGGGCAAACATGACCGGTAATAATATTGGCAGATGTATTGCTATTGTCCTGGATGGAATGGTTTATTCGTATCCGAGAGTAAACACAGAGATTACAGGTGGACGTTCCCAGATTTCGGGCAACTTTACAATATCTGAGGCAGATGACCTTGCTAACGTATTAAAATCCGGTAAGCTCCCTGCTCCTGCAAGAATTGTCCAGGAGGCAGTGGTTGGACCAAGCTTAGGCTCAGAGTCAATCAATGCAGGCCTGATATCATTCCTGATAGCTTTTATTATGGTACTGGCCTATATGATTCTCTTCTATCATGGAGCCGGTGTTGTGGCTAATATTGCACTTGTTACCAATGTCCTATTTTTAATGGGAGCTTTGGTTTCATTCGGCGAGGTGCTTACATTGCCCGGCATAGCAGGTATTGTACTTACATTAGGTATGGCTGTGGATGCCAACGTTATCATCTATGAGAGAGTGCGTGAAGAGCTTAGAAACGGTAAATCTCTACGCCTTGCCGTCGCAGACGGATACTCGAATGCTTATTCGGCAATTATTGACGGTAACCTGACAACAATAATTACCGGTATAGTACTGGCAATTTTTGGTTCGGGGCCGGTACAGGGCTTTGCTACAACTCTTGTTATTGGTATAATCACTTCATTGATGACTTCGATCTTTATCACAAGATTAATCTTTGATTGGAGATTGATGAAGAATAAGAACATTACTTTTGACAATAAAGTAACCAGGAATTTCCTTCAAAACACAAACTTTAACTTCATTGGAATCCGTAAGAGAGCCTATATTTTCTCAACTGCAGCTATGGTGATTGCAGTTGGCTTCATTTTTATAAAAGGTTTTACATACGGAGTTGACTTCACCGGAGGTAGAACTTATGTAATAAGATTCGATAAGGACGTTACTACCGGTGAGGTAAGGACAGCCCTGTACGAGGAGTTCGGAGAGTTCGTAGAGGTTAAGCAATTTGGTGGCGGAAGCCAGATGAAACTAACTACTAAGTACATGATTGATGACAACTCCGAAGAGATAGATGCTGTTGTTGACCAAAAAATATACAATGCTTTAAGAGGACTCTTTAAGAATGATCTTACATATAGTGAATTTATTGCAACAGTTGAAAACCCTAACGGAATCATAAGTTCTGAAAAGGTTGGACCAACCATTGCAGATGATATTAAGAGAGATGCCTTTATTGCGGTAATAATAGCCCTTTTGGCAATCTTCGCTTATATAGCAGTCAGGTTCAGGAACTGGACATGGGGTATTGGCGGTGTAACAGCTTTGGCGCATGATGCACTCTTTGTGATGGGATTCTTTGCAATCTTTAGTGGGTTACTGCCGTTTTCACTGGATGTGGACCAGTCATTCATAGCAGCTGTGCTGACAATTATCGGATACTCTATTAACGATACAGTAATTATTTTCGACCGTATCCGTGAGTACAAAAAACTCTACCCTAAGCGCGATCTTGCAGAGACTATTAATGATGCTCTGAACAGTACTCTTTCAAGAACCTTCAATACTGGTGGTACAACCCTTGTAGTGCTTATCACAATTGCTCTGTTTGGAGGAGAGGTTATCAGAGGATTTGCCGTTGCTCTTAGCATCGGAGTTATAATAGGGACCTATTCGTCCGTTTTCATTGCGGCGCCTTTTGTGTATGATCTTTATACAAAACTGGCAAAAAAAGAGAAATCACTTAAAAAGTAATTGATGATGAGACTACCATTTGCAGAACCGTATAAGATTAAGACAGTAGAGACAATCAAGAGATCTACCCGTGAAGAGAGAGAGAGGTGGATAAAAGAGGCAAAATACAACCTCTTTAATCTTAAAAGTGAATATGTCTTCATTGACCTTCTTACCGATTCCGGGACAGGAGCCATGAGCGACAAGCAGTGGGCTGCCATGATGGAGGGAGACGAAAGCTATGCGGGGGCCAGATCATATTATAAGCTGAAAGAGAGTATTAAGAATATTACGGGATTTGATTACTATCTCCCTACACACCAGGGAAGAGCTGCCGAAAACGTTCTATTCTCTTCAATCATAAAAGAGGGTGATATCCTGCCCGGTAATTCACATTTTGATACAACTAAGGGTCATATTGAGTATCGCAGGGCAATTGCAGTTGACTGTACTGTTGATGAGGCAAAGGATACAGAGATAGCATTACCTTTTAAAGGGAATATTGATATATCCAAACTTGAAGATGTTCTAAAAAAATACCCTAAAGAGAAGATCCCTTGCATAGTTTTAACCATTACAAATAATACAGCAGGTGGACAGCCGGTTTCAATGCAAAACATTAAAGAGACTGCTGCCGTCGCAAAAAAATATGGAATAAAGCTTCTTTTCGATTCAGCCCGTTTTGCCGAGAATGCATACTTTATCAAGACTCGTGAAGAGGGATATTCTGAGAGGTCCATTGCTGAAATTTGTAATGAAATGTTCAGCTATGCCCATTTTATGACCATGTCGTCGAAAAAGGATGCAATTGTGAACATGGGTGGATTTATAGCTTTCAGGGATGAAGAAGATTGGAAGAAATGTCAGATGTTCAATATAATGTATGAGGGCTTCATTACATACGGAGGGATGTCGGGGAGAGATATGAGTGCTTTGGCGCAAGGTCTTATTGAAGGCACGGAGTTCAATTATCTGGAGAGCAGGATAGGACAGGTGGAGTACCTTGGCAAAAAGCTGGAGGAGTACGGTATCCCTTTCCAGAAACCTGCAGGCGGTCATGCTATTTTTGTAGATGCAAAAAAGATCCTTACTAATATGCCTAAAGAGGAGTGCATAGCACAGACGCTCGGTATTGAACTCTATCTTGAAGGTGGAGTGAGGGGAGTCGAAATTGGTATGCTATTGGCCGACAGAGATCCGGTTACAAGGGAGAACAGATACCCTGCCCTTGAGTTACTCAGGCTGGCTATTCCAAGGAGGGTTTATACAAATAACCATATGGACTATATTGCTGCTGCCTTAAAGAATGTTTATGATAGGAGGGAGCAGATAACCAGAGGTTACAAGATAGTAAAAGAGTTGCCTATAATGAGGCACTTTACAGTTGAACTGGAGCCTCTCGGATAAATAATCAGGAGTTCCACTCCTTATCCCAGAGAAGCTCGTAGTCAAGTTGTTTTTGTTCAAGATTCGCTCTCACTACCTTTACTTTAACAAGGGATCCGAGGGTGAATCTTTTTTTACTCCTCTTACCGGTAAGTGAGTATGATTCTTCATCAAATACAAAATAGTCCTCTTTGATATCTTTTAAAGGTATCATCCCCTCAACCTTATTCCCATCCAGCTCTACATACATTCCCCACTCTGTAATTCCTGAAACACTCCCTTGATAGATATTTCCTATTTTATCTTGCATGTACTCTATCATCTTATACTTAATACTTGCTCTTTCGGCATCGGCAGCAAGTTGTTCTCTTTCGCTGGAATATTTACATTTATCTTCATAACTGGTTTTGTCCAGTGACTTTCCATTGTTCAGGTAGTGGGTTAACATTCTGTGAACCATCATATCAGGATAACGTCTTATTGGAGATGTAAAATGTGTGTAATAATCAAAAGCAAGGCCATAGTGCCCTACATTGTCGGTAGTATAGTGAGCACGAGCCATTGAGCGGAGAGCCATAATTTCAATTGCTCCCTCTTCTGGCCTTCCCTTAACTTTAGTAAAGAGGCTGTTGATTTCACTTGAGAGCTCCCGGGCACTGCTTGTTTTCTTCATCTTGTAACCCAGATGCTTTATAAAAATATGAAAGGCTTCAACTTTATCGGTATTTGGCTCTTCGTGCACCCTGTAAACAAAAGTTTTACTACTCTTACTGTTAACTTTTGCCCCTATAAGCCTGGCAACCTCCCTGTTTGCCAAAAGCATAAACTCTTCAATAAGCCAGTTTGATTCTACACTAACCTTCTGTAGAATACCTATGGGTTTTCCATTGTCATCAACTTCAATCTTCATCTCTGGCCTCTCAAATCCAATTGCTCCTTTTTCAAACCTTTCGTTGCGGAGAATCTCAGCCAACTGATTAAGTTTTAATATCTCTTTAGAAAGAGGCCCTGTAGAGGTTTTGATTACGTTTTGCACCTCTCCATAGTCGAATCTGTGCCGGGAGTTTATCACGGTTCTTCCAAACCATCTTTTTTTTACTCTTGCCTTCTCATCCAGTTCAAATATTGCAGAAAAGCATAATTTATCCTCATTTGGTCTTAGTGAACAGAGTTGATTGGAGAGTTTTTCGGGTAGCATAGGTACTGTTCTGTCAACCAAATAGACAGAAGTGCCCCTGTTGTAAGCCTCTTTATCAATAATTGAACCCTGTTTTATATAATGAGTTACATCTGCAATATGAACTCCTACCTCCCAGCTATCTGGTGTTGTCTCTCTAATAGAAAGAGCATCGTCAAAATCCTTTGCATCTGAAGGATCTATTGTAAATGTAGTGATACCTCTGAAATCCCTCCTGGATTTAATATCCTCCTCTGTAATCTTATCTGATATCTTATCTGCCTCTCTCTCAACTTTAGGCTCAAATTTGAATGGAAGCCCAAACTCAGAGAGAATGGCGTGCATTTCGGTATCATTTTCGCCCGGTTTGCCTAAGATGTCAACTATATGGCCCAGGGGTTCAAAAGAGCTGCGCGGCCAGTCATCAACAAGGGCTGCTACTTTATAACCGTTATACTCTTTGTCCGTTTCTTTTACATTAACCCTGATATCATACGGCATATTCTTTCCTGTAGTAATAACCCATGCCTCATTCCCGGTAATTTGCAAAATTCCGATATGCGACTTTTTAGAGCGTTCGATTATTTCGGTTACCTCTCCTTCATTCCTTTCACCGCGAAGCTTTTTGGTAGAGTACAGTACCTTTACAGTATCTCCGTGAAGTGCCCCTCGTAATTTTCGCGACGAGACAAAAATATCATCCTTTCCGTTATATGTAATAAATGCATAACCCTCTCTGGTCATCAGTACTTTACCTACCATTTCTTCTCTGTTTTGCCTCATTTTACCCTTCCCGGGGCGCTCTTTCTTTGTGTGCCGATTTCTATTTTTCTTTCCGGCCATATTTGTTAAATTTGTAGAATATTTTGAAACAAAAGTAATATAATTATGGAAAAGAGAGTACTTTTAATGATATTGGACGGATGGGGAGAGGGTGTAAAAAACAGTACGAACGCAATATATGTACAGGGAACTCCCAATCTGGACAAAATAAAATCAAAATATCCGGGTTCCCTACTTAGAACAAGTGGAGAAGATGTAGGACTTCCCCACGGACAGATGGGTAATTCAGAGGTAGGACACCTTAATATTGGGGCTGGGCGGGTAGTTTATCAAGATCTGGTAAGGATCAATAAAGATTGCCGGGAGGGCAAGCTATTGCAGAATCAAGAGATAAAAAGGATATTCGAATATGTAGAGAGTAGTGGTAACTCTTTGCATTTTATGGGCTTAATGTCCGATGGCGGGGTTCACAGCTCTATGGAGCATCTGTTCTCATTTCTGAAAGAGGCTCAGAAATTTGGCCTTAAGGATGTGTTTGTACACGCTTTTATGGATGGGAGGGATACCGATCCTAAAAGCGGAATTAAATATATTGCAGAATTGGAAAAATTCCTCACCGGCAGTGAGGCCAGGTTAGCTTCTATAATAGGTAGGTACTATGCTATGGACAGAGATAAAAGGTGGGAGAGAATTAAAGTAGCTTATGACCTGTTGGTTAAAGGTGTAGGAGAGCCCTTTGTAAAAGGGGTGGATGCGATGCAAAGGAGCTATGACAGGGGAGTCACCGATGAATTTGTCGAAGCCAATGTGGCCGTTGATGTCCAAGGCAGTGCAGTTGCAACTATTAAAGAGGGTGATGCAGTTATCTTCTTTAATTTTAGAAATGACAGAGCAAGAGAGCTTACAATGGTCTTGACTCAAGAGGGGCACGGAATACCCGAAATGGAGAGGATCCCGCTATATTTCTCTACGTTAACTCCTTATGATGAAAAATTTATTGGATTGCATATTCTTTATGACAAAGAAAACCTTACCAATACGCTTGGAGAAATTGTTTCAAAAGCGGGGAAGAAGCAGCTTAGAATAGCTGAAACCGAAAAATATGCTCATGTTACCTTCTTTTTCTCGGGAGGGAGAGAGAAAGAATTTGAAAATGAGAAGAGAATACTTGTGAACTCTCCGACGGTACCAACTTATGATCTTAAACCTGAGATGAGTGCTTTTTTGGTTAAAGATGAACTTATAAAAGAGCTGAAAAAAGGAGAGAATGATCTCATTGTACTCAATTTTGCAAATGGGGATATGGTTGGCCATACGGGCGTTTTTAGCGCAATAAAAGAGGCAGTGAGAGTTGTAGATATATGTGTTGGAGAGATAATGGAACAGGCAATTGAACGAGGCTATTCAGTAATAATAACGGCTGATCATGGGAATGCGGATAATGCCGTGAATGCCGATGGTTCTCCAAACACTGCACATTCTCTCAATCCTGTTCCGTTTATAATGGCAGACAGGGATGTAAAAGAGGTAAAAAACGGTAAACTGGCAGATATTGCTCCAACAATTTTAAAACTAATGCAGATCCCCATTCCTGCAGAGATGACCGGAGTGGCTCTGATTTAATTAAATATATATCACTAAAATGCAATTTGTTCACCTTCACGTTCACACCTTCTATTCGCTCCTGGATGGCGCTTCAGAAATCGAGAAACTTTTTATCAAAGCTAAGGAAGATAATCAAATCGCCCTTGCAATTACCGACCATGGAAATATGCACGGGGTAAAAGAGTTTCTGGATATCGCAAAAAAATATCCGGAGGTAAAGCCAATAGTGGGTTGTGAGATATATGTCTCAAAGGGCTCCAGACTTGATAAAAGGGGGAGAGAAGATCAATCAAACTTTCATTTGATTTTGCTTGCAAAGAACCATGAAGGTTACCATAGCTTGATGAAGCTTTCTTCTTTGGCATACATTGAGGGCTTTTATTCAAAACCAAGGGTTGACAGAGAGCTGATTGAAAAATACAGCGCCAATTTAATCTGTACCTCAGCCTGTTTGGGAGGTGAGGTGCAACAGGCGTTGCTTGAAGATAACTATGAAAAAGCTAAAGAGATTGCCGGTTGGTATAGGCAAATTTTTGGAGAAGACTACTATCTGGAGTTGCAGAGGCATAAAACAGATTTTGAAGGGGCTGCCCAAGATACTTATCCTCTTCAATGTAAGGTTAATGAGGGACTGTTGAAGCTCTCTAAAGAGTTGGATATTAAATATGTAGCGACGAATGATGTCCACTTTGTCTCTGCAGAAGACAGAGAGGCTCACGACAGGCTTATCTGTATAAATACCAATGCCGATATAGATGATCCCAAAAGACTTAGATATACAAAACAGGAGTATTTGAAAACACAGCAGGAGATGGGCGAAATATTTGCCGACCTTCCTGAAGCTCTTGAGAATACTCTTGAGATAGCCAATAAAATTGAGCAATACAGCATTGACTCAAAGCCCATAATGCCCAATTTCCCCATACCTGAATCATTTTCCGATTCCAATGACTATTTAAGAGAGCTTACATACCAGGGGGCATTGTCCCGATACGGAACTCTCACCTCTGTTCATAAAGAGAGGATTGATTTTGAACTGGCAACTATTAAGAACATGGGGTATCCCGATTATTTTCTTATTGTTCAGGACTTAATTGCAGCGGCGCGGGGAATGAATATCTCCGTAGGGCCGGGGAGGGGCTCTGCATCAGGATCTGTAGTAGCTTATTCATTAAGGATTATCGATATAGATCCTCTGAAATACGATTTACTCTTTGAGCGCTTCCTCAATCCGGACAGAATATCTTTGCCTGATATAGATATTGATTTTGATGATGAGGGGAGGGGTAAAATGATAAAATATGCCGAGAGCAAATATGGTGAAGATCACGTAGCACAGGTAGTTACCTTCGGCAGAATGGGTGTGAAAAGTGCAATCAGAGATGTCGCAAGAATCCAGAGGCTTCCCTTGCCGGAATCGGACAGGCTGGCAAAGATGATTCCTAACAAGTTCCCAAATGATGAGAATGACAAGAAGGTTGAAGTGACGATAGATAATTGTCTCCGCCTCATTCCTGAGTTTGCAGATGCGTATAATAAGGGAGATGCACTATTAAGAGAGACTATTGATTTTGCAAGGAAACTCGAAGGTACGGTAAGAAGTATTGGTGTTCACGCAAGCGCCGTAATTATTGGCAGGGATGATTTGAAAGAACATATCCCGATATCTACCTCTGTAGATAAAGAGAGCGGAGAAAGAATTTGGGTCTCGCAGTATGACGGCTCGCAAATTGAAGAGGTAGGTATGCTCAAGATGGATTTTCTTGGACTTAAAACTCTTTCGATAATCAAAGATGCAGTAACTAATGTTAAAATATCCAGGAATATTGATATAGATATTGACCATATTCCGTTGGATGACGAGACTACATTTGACCTTTTTAGCAAAGGAGATTCGGTGGGCACA
Source organism: uncultured Muribaculaceae bacterium (assembly GCA_964479995.1). Classification (GTDB taxonomy): domain Bacteria; phylum Bacteroidota; class Bacteroidia; order Bacteroidales; family UBA932; genus Bact-08. The sequence continues at coordinate 11,029 of CAYZPF010000069.1, forward strand.
TTTCAATTTGAAAGCGATGGGATGAGAAAATGGCTTAGAGAGCTCAAACCCAATAAGTTTGAAGATCTTATAGCTATGAATGCTCTTTATAGACCGGGGCCTATGGAGTATATACCCGATTTTATCAGCCGCAAACATGGAGTAAAGAAGATAATTTATGATCTTCCGGTTATGGAAGAGGTTCTCTCCTCTACTTACGGTGTTACCGTATATCAGGAACAGGTGATGTTACTCTCTCAAAAATTAGGCTCTTTAAGCAAGGGAGATGCCGATAGTTTAAGAAAAGCCATTGGTAAGAAGAACAAGGCCGAGATGGATAAACATAAGGAGAAGTTCATTGCAGGAGGGAAAAGGAACGGCCACCCCAAAGAGATGCTCGAGAAGGTCTGGAAAGACTGGGAGGCCTTTGCCGAATATGCTTTCAACAAGTCACATTCAACATGTTATGCTTTTGTGGGATATCAAACGGCCTACCTTAAAGCCAATTATCCAGCAGAGTACATGGCAGCAACTCTGAGCAGAAACCTCAACGATATAGAGGAGTTAAGTAAACTGATGGATGAATGTAAACGGATGAGGATTGAGGTTTTAGGTCCGGATGTTAATGAGAGTTCCCTTACTTTTACAGTAAATAAACAAGGGAGTATCCGTTTTGGTATGGCCGGGATAAAAGGGGTAGGTTCTTCTGCTGTTGAAAATATCATCAAGGTGAGAGAGTGTGGTGGTCCTTTTAAATCGGTATATGATTTTATTGAGAGGGTAAATCTGGGAGTTATTAACAGACGTACTATTGAATCATTGGTATTTGCAGGTGGATTTGATAGTTTTGAAACAATAAAACGGTCTCAGTTTCTTACAGAAATAACTAAAGAGGAGACTTTTTTAGATTCATTGTTAAAATACGGCAACAGATACCAGAATGATTCGGTGAGCAGTGGTAACTCACTTTTTGGCATGAGTGAAAGTGTAAAACTGGTACCTCCCGAAATTCCTCCTTACCGGGATACTGATATGCTTGAATTACTTAAGAAGGAAAAAGAGTTGATTGGGATGTATCTCTCGGCACATCCTCTGGATCAATACTCCTTTGAAGTGAAGCATTTTACAACTCATACTATTGTTGAAGCAGGAGATATGGTCGCTCGTGCGCCAAAAGATGATAATTATAATGGCAAGGAGATCATTATTGCAGGAATAATAACTCATTATAAAGTGTCAAGCTCTAAAAGTTCGGGCCGCCCCTTTGCAAACTTTACTCTTGAAGATTTTGAAGGGTCATATAATTTCACACTCTTTGGAAAAGATTATGAAGCCTCTATGATGTATCTCCAACCAAATATTCCTTTATTAATTAAATGTACGGTCTCTCCCCGTTACTCATACGGTTCGGCTAAACATGACAACACCAAACCGGTAGATTTTGAGCTAAAAATTAAAAAGATAAGACATCTGGCCAATACAAAAGAGGATTTTATAAGGGAGTTAACGGTAAATATTCCCGTAAAGATGGTTACGCCTGTTTTTAGAAAAGAGTTTCTCTCTACTCTAAAAGAGAATAGAGGTAAAACGGCTTTGGTGGTGAAGTTTCTTGAATATGACAACAAGGTTGCGGTTGAGTACTATTCAACCAAATATATGATTTCAATGAATAACGGTTTGCTGAAATACCTGGATTCTAATTCTATAGAGTATTTATTTGTCCCATGCCTGGGCTTTTAAGGGAAATTGAGCCCCATCGGGAGTAATGAGATATGCTCCGGCATCTGCGCTGCACAGATGACCAATGATA
>CAYZPF010000070.1:0-12772 GCA_964479995.1 uncultured Muribaculaceae bacterium
CTCCAGTTAGGGAAACATCTCCAGCTGCTCAACAGCTATTAAATCGGTATAGGGAGAACCGTTTACAGGTTGAGGCTGTGATATCAATATTTTTTTAACTTTCATGCTTAGGTAATAGAGAGTAAAAATTTAGTCAAAAGGGCTATAGGCAGGATTTCTACGATGCAAAGATATAAAATAAAGAAAAATATTGAAAAATGATGAGCAATAAGTGCTTGATATACCCTTATCAGGTAGAACAATAATAGTATTAAATAGCTGTACATTAATATATAAGTCAAATATACCTCCCTTGATTCAAAAAAGAAGAGTGATGCGATTATTGCAAGAATGGTAAAAAGAAGCGATATAATAAAGTAGTTATAACCTATTTTGCCAATAAGATTAAAAGGGTTCTTACTCTTAGTAATCCAACCGACAAATCTTAAAACAGAGGTTTTATATAACCAGTACAACGCTATTAAAGAGAAAGCCCCCAATAATAGAAGATAACGGGAAAATCCATAACTCTCTTCCACATAAATGCCAAAGGATGAAAGAATAGAGACCGGATAGGAGAGTGCAGTGAAGAGAACCACCAATCCTCTTTTATTTGTAAAGGAGAGCTTTTCTTCAAATCGAACACAATTTTTATAGCCGAACAGAGTCTTTATTACTTTAGGTATTACTATTAAAATTTCTTTAGAAATAATTATAAAAAAGATAAAAATGGCGAGGATTAATCCGGAGGAGAGATAATCAAAATTGTTTTCCTCAATCTGCTTATCAATGTAAAACGGAAGAGGTGTAACAAGGGTATTTGCCCCCCAAAGAGAATTTGCTGATAGAGGTGGGATTATATAGCTGGAATCCCTCCCGAATTCTGTGGAGATAAATTGGCAGTATATGCTGTCGGCAATATGAATTGAGTCCCTTTCCGGCATTAGTTACCCCGTTTAGCTTTGTATCCTAAAGAGTTTAAGATTGATAAGATTTTATCTCTAAAATCTCCCTGTATAATTATCTCCATATCTTTTACCGAACCTCCGGTGCCGCACCTTCTCTTAAGCTCTTTCCCCAGCACCTCCAGATCACTCTCTTTTCCTGTAAATCCGGTTACAAGGGTTACTTGTTTTCCGCCTCTATGACGCCTGTCAATTTTGACTATAAGCTTTTGTTGTGAGGTATTTAGTGTTTCTGACTCCTCACTCTCCTTAGTAGCGTTATAATTGAATGATGGATTTGTGGAGTAAACAATACCAAGCCTGTTCTTCCAATCATTTCCTGCCATAACCTATTAAATTTCCTGCAAATTTAGGCAGAAATATTCAAAATCGTATATTTGTAAAATATTCTCCAATTCAACAATATAGAATAGTATGGAAATAAGAAGATTTAAAAAGATTGACAATATTATTGGTGCGGTAATACTCTTGGTTGCCTCTTTTGTTTACCTTTCTACAATTGAGCCAACTACAAGTTTCTGGGATTGCGGTGAGTTTATTGCATCATCTTATAAGCTGGAAATAGGCCACCCTCCGGGTAATCCTGTTTTTCAGCTTATTGCCAGATTTTTCACCCTGTTTGCAAGCGCAGAGAAGGCAGCGGTGATGGTTAATGCCATGAGTGCAATCTGTTCGGCATTTACAATAATGTTCCTTTTCTGGACCATAACACATCTTGGAAGGAGAATAATTGAAAAGAGAGGAGGTGTTTTAACAAATGAAAGCTCTATTGCAATTTGGGGAGCCGGAGCTTTGGGCTCCCTTGTCTATACTTTCTCCGACACATTTTGGTTTTCTGCTGTAGAAGCCGAGGTATATGCAATGTCATCGTTCTTTACAGCCGTTGTCTTTTGGGCTATGCTAAAGTGGGAAGAGGAGGCGGATGAGCCTCATTCAAACAGATGGATTATTCTGATTGCATTTCTTATGGGGCTCTCAATAGGCGTACACCTGTTAAATCTTCTTACAATTCCGGCAATCGTATTTATCTACTATTACAAAAGATATAAAGCTACAACCAGAGGTAGTATTCTGGTGCTTGCAATATCTGCAGTAATTCTCTTTTTAATTCTGTATGGCATTATTCCGTACCTGCCTAAACTGGCAGCTCTTTTTGATCTGCTCTTTGTGAATGTATTCTCATTACCGTTCAATCTTGGAGCTGCTTTCTTTGTTACGCTGCTTCTGTCAGCATCGCTTGCAGTTGTGTGGTGGTCTTTTAAAAAGGGCAAAGTGCTTATTAACACTATAGCACTCTCCTTTACTATGATAGTAATAGGTTATTCGGTTTTTGCGGTAGTGATAATCAGATCTTCGGCAAATACTCCAACTAACGAAAATCAGCCGGACAATCCATTTTCTCTTGTGAGATATCTGGGGCGAGAACAGTACGGCAGCAATCCTCTAATCTACGGAGAGACCTACGCATCTACCTATGATTTGGAAACAAAGGATTACTGGACTAAAGTTGGAGATAAATACAAAAAGGTTAAAGGCCCTGTGTCCCCTATCTATGATTCACATACAAAGATGTTCTTTCCAAGAATGTGGAGCAGTTCGTCAAGTCATATTAAGTTTTATGAACAGTACACAAGAGGGAGAGGCCGGATTATTGAGGGGAGTAATTACAAGATGCCAACATTTAAAGATAATCTGGCTTACTTTTTCGATTACCAGTTTAACTGGATGTATATCCGGTACTTCATGTGGAATTTTGCAGGAAGGCAAAATGACTTTCATGCACAGACACCGGGCGATCCCTTCCAGGGAAACTGGGAATCTGGGATTGGCTTTATTGATAAAATGAGATTGGGCGATCAAAAAGAGGGTCCCGATTATTTGGTAAAGAACAGGGCCAAGAACCATTACTACATGATTCCTCTTATTTTAGGGATTATCGGCCTATTCTATCAACTTAACAGGGACAAGCAAAACTGGTGGGTTACAATGCTCCTTTTTTTATTGACGGGAGTTGCAATTGTTGTCTATCTCAATCAGCCTCCGTACCAGCCCAGAGAGAGGGATTATGCATATGCCGGCTCTTTCTATGTTTTTGCCATTTGGGTGGGGCTTGCGGTTATGGCAATAAATGATTTTGTAAAAAGATATGTTCCGGAAAAAATATCTGCGGCGGCGATAAGCCTGCTGGCATTATTGGTTCCAATACAAATGGCCTCGCAAAACTGGAATGATCATGATAGAAGTAACCGCTATACAGCAAGAGATTTAGCCTATAACTATCTTAATTCCTGTGATAAACAGGCTGTATTGGTAACTCATGGAGATAATGATACATTCCCTCTATGGTATCTTCAGGAGGTTGAAGGGGAAAGGACAGATGTAAGGGTAATGAATACATCGCTGCTCGGAACAGACTGGTATATTGACCAGATGCAGTACCGGACTTATGAATCAAACCCGGTTAAATTTACTATACCAAGGAGTGAATATCTGTACGGAACAAATGATATGATGCAGATCTATGACAGAATAGAGAGACCAGTCTCTCTTAAAGCCGTTATTGATTTATTGTCTAATCCCGAAGCCAAGTACAGATTGCAATCGGGTGAATTAATAACACTATTCCCGGCAAGAGAGCTTCTTATCCCCGTTGATAAGAAAAAGGTTATTGAAAACGGAATAGTATCGGCTGCAGATTCATCATTAATAGTTGATACTATGCGGTTAAAACTTCCGGAAAAAAAGAGTGTTCTGCTTAAATCGGAGCTAATGATTCTGGATATGCTTGCTAACAACAACTGGGACAGGCCAATCTACTTTATTGCAATGGGTGGGGATCTGGAGATAGGTATAACAGATTACTTAGAATTCAACGGGTTTGCATATAAATTTGTACCCATAAAAAATAGACCCGAGGTAGGAAATCCCGGAAAAGTTAATGCGGATAAGATGTACAACCTTGTTATGAATGTTTACAGATGGGGCAATATGAATGATCCTACGGTAAATATTGATTATCAAAACCTTTTTACCTTTAATGCTGTCCTTTCAGTCAGAAATATTTTTGCTCAGACAGCAAAAGCCCTTCTTAAAACGGGAGATAAAGAGAGGGCTGTTGAGGTGTTGGATAAGATGCAGGAAATAATGGCAACTTCACAGTTCCCTCTTAATAGCTCGGTTTTGAGATCACTTAATGAGTATGCAGCAATGGAATGCATAGATCTCTATTTTGCGGCAGGGGCCAAAAATAAGGCTATTGATTTGGCCGATGCATTCGTTGAGGAGACTTTTAAGTCTATTGAACTTTTCGCTACTCTTTACAGAGGTAATTACCTTTCTAAAGCAGATGTAGAGAATAATCTGACATATCTCTATTACATAATGGGCATACTAAATAATAGAGATGAGGAAGATCGGGCAACAGCTTTGGAGAAGCGTACCAATGAATTAATTGACAGACTGCAAAAAAGTTGATCTTACCCCAAGTGAGATTACTTATCCAGAAGAATATTGCATCCTCTTAATTCGGAACTCTCAATACGCCCCAAAACTCTAAAGGAGTCTTTACTCTCTTCAATCCCCATATCCTGAGTTTCAATGAAGGAGCATGAATTTATGTTGGCCAGGTCAATGATATTTATACCACCCCTATATCCCTTTCTTGCAGGTTTAAACGGATTTGACAGGTCTCTTATCAGAATATCCATCCATGGAGGGGTACGAAATATTCCATTACCGGTAGACCAGGCTTGCGATAAAAGTTCTGCCATACCATACTCCGACCAGACAGTCTCAATACCAAAACCCTCTTTTAGAACTAAGTGAAGTTCATCTCTGCTTATCTCTCTACCTCTTCCTTTCATTCCTCCTGTCTCGATTACAATCAGTTCAGGAAATTGAATCTGATGGCTCTGTACAAAATCGAGTAAGGCGAAACTTACACCTATTAAAATTGTTCTTTCACCTCGCTCTTTTAGCTCTTTCAGCTTAAAGAAAAGCTCCTCATGGTTATATAGATAAAAGCCGGAACCATCTTTTCCAGAGTCTTTTATAAGCCTCTCTACCATATATATGAGCGATGAACCTTCTCTTTCCAGGTACGAAGGAAGGAGGGCCAATATCGTAAAATGAGAGGGCTCTCCCAGAAAGAGCCGGAATGCATTTGTAAAGCTTTGTATATACAGATTAAGATCAACAATGTAATGTTTAGCCGGGACCACTCCGGTAGTAGCGCTGCTGGTAAATATTGCCTCATGTTTATCCTCCCTGCTAATAATCTTCCTGCTTTTAAAGAGAGAGACAGGTAAAAAAGGAACCTTTTCGATTGAACTAATATCTTGGTAATTAATTCCTAAAAGAGAGATGAACTCAGAGTATGGAAGGCAGTGCCGGGCTTGAAAATTGAATATCTCAAGAGCCAGATTTTTGAATTGTTCACGATCTTTAATGTTAAAGATCTCTTCTTTTATCCGATTGTAATACAAGCTATCTGACAGGCTCATAAGTTATGTTGAAAATTATCTGTCCAAATTATTTAAAGCAAGAATCTGTTCGGCATACTCTCTGCTTCCTGAAAGGCGTGGTACTTTATTTTGCCCGCCCAGCCTGTCTCGTGATCTCATCCATTTATAGAAAACTCCTTTTTTGATAATAACGATTTCCGGCGCTTCCATTGTGATGTTTCCGTTTCTTTTGGCTTCATAATCGGAGTTGAGATTACATAGCTCCTTGTCTAAATCGGCTCCGAATGCATAAATACTCTCCGGAATAGACTCAAACTCTATAAGCCATTGATGTGCGCCTTTCTTATCATCTTCCATAAATTTTGGAGCTACAGTATAGTTTGATACATAAACTTTATGCTTTTCGCATGTGGCGGCAAGTGCCTTTTCTGCATTGTGTATCATAAGCTCTTCGCCAAATGCATTGATAAATAGCTGTGTCCTTCCAATGATAAGAATTTTATGCGGGAAAAGAGATGTAAATTTTATGCAATCACCAATAAGATACCGCCATAATCCTCCGTTGGTAGTGATGACCATGGCGTAGTTTATGTTTTTCTTAACGGATTCTATAGTATCAAACCCTGTAAAAGACCCTGAGATGGCTTCTTCAAGCCTTTCCATGGGAATAAATTCATAGAAAACTCCGTTATCGGTAAGTAATAACATTGAGTTATCGTCATGCGTATCCTGAAAGGCGAAATATCCTTCAGAGGCATTATAATTTTCCATATAGTTCATGCTATCAGAGGGAATCAGCTTATGAAACTCCCCTTTGTAGGGTTCAAAATTTATTCCCCCGTGCATAAAGAGCTCAAGATTAGGCCAAATCTCAAGTAGATTGTTTTTACCCGAATATTCGAGGACTTTTTTTAACATCACCAAATTCCATGATGGAACACCCGAAATACTGGTAATATCATATTTATGCGATACTTTGCATATCTCCTCAACCTTTTTTTCAAAATCTGTCAAAAGGGCTGTCTCCAATTTTGGGACTCTTCTGAAATCTACCCAAAACGGAGATTGTTTAAGTAAGATAGCCGAAAGATCACCACAATAAGTCTTACCATTTCCCAATTCATCAACGGTAACACTGCCTCCAAGAGTTAAAGCATCACCGTCAAAAAGAGAGGAGTTGGGATAATTCACAAGATATGACGCCAGCATTTTTTTCATTCCAAGATAATGGCAATCATTAAGAGAGTCAGATGTTACCGGAATATATTTACTTTTTGAAGAGCTGGTACCGCTTGATTTGGCAAACCACTTAACTGGCTTATCCCAAAGGAGATACTGTTCGCCTTTTCGAATCCTTTCAAAGTAACTTTCAAATTGATTGTAATCTCTTAAAGGAACTCTATTCTGGTACTCTTTAACCGATATAGGTTTATTAATCGCATGGTCCTTAAAAAAACCGGATTTTAAACCCGATTTAATAAGATTGCTAAAAAGCTTGTTTTGAATACTTACAGGATCTTTTTTACTCTTTTCAACAGAGTTTAAATAACCGCCCGATATTATCCTGAATATTTTTGATCTTATTGACATAAGGCAAATATAGAAATTATTCAAATACCTCTTTGAGTATTTCTAATGAATTTACCCTTATTTCACAACCTATATGGTAGGTTAAAAATGTGAGCATCATTTTAATAAAGATATATCTATCGTTACCGCTTATCTTTAATAAAGGGAGCGTATCTATTGAACACCCCTCTAAAAAAAGAAGTATTTTACTCTCTATTTCTCCAAATGTATGGTAACCTTTAACCCCAAAATCGAGAAAGCCTGCCGAAGGAATATCAAAAAGCATTCCCGGTTCAGCCTCTTTTTTAACAAGCGGAGAATATCCTAATTTCTTACACACCTGATAAAGAAAAAAAAGATGGTAATTTGATATCCCATTATCTAATCTCTCCAACTCTATAATGGATTCTTTTAGAAAACCATAGAGTTCGTGATTATTCTCCTGCTCTGTAAATGTTTTATATATAAGGTCGCTCATGAACAGGGCTATGGATGATTTAATAACACTTTCTCTTATTGAAGCCAGTCTGTATGCAGCAGAGAACTCTTTTATAGTAGGTATTTGTGAAAGTTTAAAGGTAGAAAGAGTAATATCTAAAATGGCAAGAGGATGGAAATGGGCCAGTGGTTTACTTTTGTTATTTTTCGCAGGGCTCTTCAGAAAAAAATTTTCGCGTCCGTTATTGTTGGAATAAGCCTGGATAATAAAACCCGACTCTTTATGTTTTATAGTATTTAGAACAATTATCTGTAAAGATTCATGCATTATCTTACCTTTTTTCAAGAAAGCCGGCCAATGCCCTTAGTGCAGTTCCGCGATGTGAAAGCAAATTCTTCTCCTCAAAGGATATTTGAGCAAGCGTATTTGTGGCTCCATCGGGAATAAAAATAGGATCATAGCCAAAACCAAGATTTCCGTTGGGCTCCTGTGAGATTGTTCCATTAAGAATTCCCTCGAAAAGATACTCTTCTCCCTCAATTATAAGGGCAACTACTGTTCTGAACCTTGCCTTTCTATCACTCTTCCCTACCATCTCTTTAAGCAGTTTTTCCCTGTTTTTATGCGAGTTACACTCATCTCCGGCATATCTTGCAGAACGTACTCCGGGGTTGCCGGAGAGCGAGTAGACTTCCAATCCTGTATCATCGGCAAAACAACTTCTCTTAAATTTTTCCCAAACATATCTGGCTTTGAGCAGCGCATTTCCTTCCAGGGTTGATTCGCACTCACAGATATCTTCAGTAACGCCTACATCTTTAATTGACAAGAGGTTATACTCCTGTCCAAGAATGCCTTTAGCCTCTTCCAGTTTATGAAGGTTTGATGTAACAAAAATGATCTCCATTGAATTAAAAATTGCACCAAATATACTAAAACTTTACTTTTGTATTAATTAATAATATATGGAAGTAATGAAGAGGATGGTATTTTGGACAGTATTACTGTTCATGTTTGTGCAGCCCGGTAAGATTAATGCACAGTCGGCAGGTTTCAAAGCAGGAAAAAGCTTAGATATTCAGTTGAATGTACTTAAGGAGTTGTCAATGCTGTATGTAGATTCTGTTACAATAGACAGGCTCATTCTGGAAGCCGTTGATATAATGCTGGAGTCTCTGGATCCTTATACAGTAATGATCCCTGCAGATGACAAAGAGAGCATAGAGATGCTTACCACCGGTTCGTATGGAGGAATCGGCGCCCTGATAAGGAAAAATAGCGAAGGAGCCGTTTTATTATCTGAAATTTACGAGAATTCGCCCGCTGCAAAGGCCGGACTGGTAGCCGGAGACCTTATTGTTGAAATTGACGGCACCTCTGTAATACCATTAAAGATTGATGAGTGCAGTTCGCGCATGAAGGGAGTGGCAGGCACGACTGTAAGATTTTCTATTAAACCTCTTAGAGGAGATAGTATTGCAGATATTAAAATTGCAAGGGAGAAGGTCCATATTCCTGATATTGTATATTCCGGAGTACTTGCAGATAGTGTTGGATACATAAGATTAACGGGTTTTACCGTTGGAGCAGCTAAAAGTGTTAAACAAGCTATAAATGAGCTAAAAGAAAAGACTCAGTTAAAGCGATTGATTATAGACTTGCGGGGTAATGGCGGGGGGCTTTTGGATGAGGCAGTCAACATTGTTTCACTATTTGTACCCAAAGGGACAAAGGTGGTATCAGCGTTAGGGAGACTTAAAGTGACAGATATTGTCTATCTCACTAAAGAGGAGCCCCTTGATTTGGAGATTCCTTTAGTTATCATGGTAAACTCTTCGTCTGCCTCTTCATCAGAGATTGTGGCTGGCGCATTACAAGATTTGGACAGAGCCACGGTTGTTGGTACGAGAACATTTGGGAAAGGGCTGGTACAATCTATCAGGGATGTAGGTTATAATTACAAAATAAAATTAACAACCGCTAAGTATTATACCCCAAGCGGCCGTTGTGTCCAGGCTATAGACTACTCTCAGAGAAACGAAGACGGGAGCGTAGGAAACATACCCGATTCTCTCAGAAAACCTTTTAAGACTCTGGTAAAAGGAAGGATAGTTTACGACGGTGGAGGTATTACACCCGATTTTATAATTGAACCACAGAAATTTAGCAGGATAACGGCCTCTTTGGTTATGGGAGAGGTATTACACGAATATTCATTGGAGTATTTTAAAAACAATCTCTCCATTGAAACCCCGGATAAGTTTACACTAACCGATGATGAATATGAAGAGTTTGTTAAATGGGCCGATACAAAGGATTTTGATTATAGGACATCGTCAGAAGTTGAACTGGAGAGACTCATACAAACTTTAAAGATAGAGACGCTCTATACCGAAAATAAAGATGATATTGAAAATATTGAGAAAAGACTTAAGCAAGGTAAGAGAGCCGTCCTGAAAAAAATGGTTTTTGAGATAAAACCTTTGCTTGAAGAGGAAATTGCCGGCAGATACTATTATCAAAAGGGCAGGGTTGAAAGTATGAACAGGAACGATAACCAGCTAAAAAGCGCTTTAGCCATTGAACTGATCAATTAATCGACCATTCCAATGGGTATTATTGATTTATTTTTTCCTAGGGTATGCCCTGTGTGCAATAAATTGCTGGTCAGCGGTGAAAAAAGTATTTGTTTGAACTGCCTTTCCGATATGCCTTTGTCATATTTCTGGAACTGGAGGGGTAATCCGGCAGAGGCTATGTTAAAAGAGAGGATAGAGGTTTCTGCTGCAGCTACTTTAATGTTGTACAGAAAAAAGAGTAAATGGAGAAAGCCAATTCACGAGTTTAAATATTTGGGAGACAGATCGTGCGGAAGATTTCTGGCCTCAATGCTGGCAAAGAAAATATCTGAATCCGGCAATTTTTCCAATATTGACATTGTAATACCTGTTCCATTACATCCCATAAAGAGGTGGAAAAGAGGGTTTAATCAAGCCTCATTTATAGCAAATATTATTGCTATGGAACTAGGAAAACCTGTTATAGAAGGGCTTTTAATAAGAAAGAGATACTCATCAACACAGACAAAAAAAGATAAAAAAGGGAGGAAAAAGGGCGTCGAGGGGGTATTTTACCTAAAGAATCCGCAGATAATTTCGAATAAGCGAATTATGCTTGTTGACGATGTACTTACGACAGGTGCAACTTTAGAAGCTTGCGCTCAAGAGCTATATCGATCGGGAGGAGTTGAATTGAGTGTAGTTACTTTGGCTTTTGTAGAATAAAAAATGTAAATTTGTTGTTTTAAAAACTATGCTGGATTTTATAAACATAGGGCTGATTGATATTATTGATCTAATCCTGGTAGGACTACTTATTTATCAGACTTACAAACTTATCAGGGGCACTGTTGCTTTTAACATATTTACTGCAATTATACTTCTATATTTAGTGTGGTTATTAGTTAAAGCCCTTAAAATGACTCTGTTAAGTGCTATCCTTGGGCAAATTATGGGAGTTGGAGTTCTAGCCTTAATTATTTTGTTTCAGCAGGAGATCAGGCGCTTTTTACTAAGATTTGGAACAAGATATATTAATTCCAGAAAGAAATTACGTTTCATAAATATCTTCTACAGAGCTAAAGAGTTAAGCATAACTAATGAAGATTTGAATGAAATTACTCAGGCGTGTCGCAGAATGTCAGAATCAAAAACCGGAGCTCTTATTGTAATGATGAAATCCTCTTCGTTAGAGTTTGTTATTGAGAGCGGTGACAGATTAGATGCAAAGATAAGCCGGCGTTTAATAGAAAATATTTTTTTTAAGAACGCGCCTATGCATGATGGCGCTATGGTTATTGACTCAGAGAAGATAGTGGCGGCAAGATGCACCCTTCCTATTTCAGAAAACCCCAATATCCCTGCAAGCTACGGGATGAGACACCGTGCAGCCGCAGGAATTACAGAAGTTACCGATGCTGTTGTTATTGTGGTTTCCGAACAGACCGGAGGGATCTCCTTTGTTGCTGGCGGAGAGATTAAAAAGATTAATAGTATTACAGAACTTAGAATTTCTATTGAAAACTCTTTTAAAACTGTCTGATTACCGGAGTCAGACTTATGAGTATAATTTATGCTTAAAGATGATAAGACAGAGCAAAAGCTTGGTTTTGACAGAATACGATCAATGGCAGAGGCTTATTGTTCAACAGATTCTGCTAAAACTCTGATTAGAGAGGTTCCTTTCTCGGTTGATGAAGAGGAGGTTAAAGAGTCTCTTCTTCTTACGGATGAAATAAGGGTGATTTCAATGTTTGAAGCCGGCTTCCCAGATTCAGGTTATGTGGACTGTACCACCTCTCTGCTGCAGTTGGAGCATCAATCTTACTATCTGGATGTACCCTCCCTGGCTAAACTAAAAATCTCTTTGGATACGTTAAGACAATTAATTGCGTTTTTCAAACAGTGTAACGAAAATAAATATCCTAATCTAAGAAAGCTTATCAGTACAATTACTCTTTTCCCTGAAGTATCAAGAAGAATTGATGCAATTTTGGATCGTTTTGGCGAGATAAGAGATAATGCCAGTGAAGAGCTGTTCACCATTAGAAAGGCAATTAAGGAGAAAGAGGGCGCCATTGCAAAAAAGATCACCTCTTTACTTAAGAAGGGGCAGCAAGAGGGGATTATTGACGCTGAATCATCAGTAACAGTGAGAGAAGGAAAAATGTTGCTTCCTGTATCGGCAGCAAATAAGAGAAAGATACCGGGTTTTGTAGTAGATGAATCTTCCTCAGGTAAAACCATTTATATCGAACCCGCCGAGATTGTAGAACTTACAAATCTTGTTAAGGAGTTACAATTTGCCGAGCAAAGAGAAATATTGAAAATTCTCGTAAACTTCTCTGACTTTTTACGCCCTTACAGAGAGGAACTACTTGCTTCCTCGAATACGCTTATTATGATTGATTTCATCTGGGCAAAGGCACGGCTTGCCCTTTCAATGGAGGCCGGAATACCGGTTATATCAGATCAAAAAGAGCTATCTTTAAGGAATGCAAGGCACCCCCTCTTAGAGAGAGTATTAAAACGAGAGGGAAAAGAGATAGTGCCCCTTAATATACTTCTGAACAGGGATAAGCACATACTCCTTATATCCGGCCCCAATGCCGGCGGTAAATCGGTAGCGCTCAAAACTGCAGGCCTTTTGCAATACATGCTCCAGTGCGGTTTTTTAATTCCGGCATCCGAAAGCTCCGAGCTCACTTTGTTTGACAAAATCTTTATTGATATTGGTGATGAGCAATCATTGGATAATGATCTGAGCACATACAGTTCTCATCTGAATAACATGAGAAT
>CAYZPF010000071.1:0-12478 GCA_964479995.1 uncultured Muribaculaceae bacterium
ATTGATGCTGAATATGAATAAGGACTTACGCTAATCTGCTTTCTTAAACTCGTAATCGCAGAAGTTGATATTGTATTTTTTATACCTTAATATCATCTCCTGCATTCTGAGGATAAAAGACTCATAATTGCGGCTCTCTTTGGGTGACCATGTCACTTCACTGAGAGCCGCTGCTCTTGGATAGGCCATATACTCCACATGCTTAAAATTATGCATATACTCTGTCCAGAGATTCCCTTGCGCCCCCAGAATATATTTTGACTCCTCTTTTGAGAGCGAAACGGGAACAGGCTCCAGCGAGTAAACTTTAGAGAGCGGCACAAAACCGCCGATGGCAAGAGGTTGTGTTGAAGCCTCTGCCTGATAATAATCGAAATAGCAGAATGATGTTGGACACATAACTACATAATGACCCGATTTAGCTGCCTCAATTCCCCCCTCTTCTCCTCTCCAGGACATAACTGCAGCATTCGGGGCAAGTCCGCCCTCCAGGATCTCATCCCAGCCGATTATGTTTCTCCCTTTTGAATTGAGATATTTTTCAATTCTCTTTATGAACCAGCTTTGAAGTTCATGCCCATTCTTCAAACCCTCCTCTTCTATTCTTTTCTGACATGCCGGACAAATTTTCCAGCTTTCTTTTGGACACTCATCTCCGCCAATATGTATTAAATTAGAGGGGAAAAGTTCAATAACTTCGTCCAGCACCCCCTGTAAAAGCTCAAAAGTTTTCTCTTTCCCCGCACACATTACCTCATTGAAGACGCCCCAAACTCCTGATACCTTATAAGGGCCTCCGGTACAACCCAACTCGGGATAAGAGGCCAGGAGTGACAGAGCGTGACCAGGCATCTCTATTTCCGGAATAACTGTTATATATCTCTTTGCAGCATAGGTAACTATCTCTTTGATATCCTCCTGGGTAAAAAATCCGCCATGAGGCTTTCTATCAAATTTTGCATTTGCTCCAAAAACTTTCCCAATCATAGTCTCCTCCCTTACTGAACCAATCCCGGTCAGTTTCGGATATTTCTTAATCTCAATTCTCCAGCCTTGATCGTCTGTAAGATGAAAATGAAACGTATTTAGCTTATGCATAGACATATAATCTAAGTATTTAAGTACATCCTCCTTGGGAGTGAAATGGCGGCAAACATCAAGATGAAGTCCGCGCCATGGGAACCTTGGAGCATCTTCAATAGTCACAGCTTTAATAGGCTTCAAATGGTCGGCAGGCATTAACTGTATAAGTGTCTGAGCTGCATAGAACAGCCCTTTTGGAGTAGATGCCGTGGCTATGATTCCTTTTTTAGTCACCATCAACTTATATCCCTCTTCGGGAATTCCCGATTCTACATCCAAATTAAACCAGATAGTTCCGTTTTTCGCCTTGTTTGAGAATGAAGGAGCAGCAGGAGAAAAATTGTAAAATCTCCCGATATAGTCCTCAAAAACAGCATGGATATTATCACGATGCTCACCCTCAAACGAATATAGAAATCTGGTCTTACTATCTAAGGTAAAGGTGCCCTTCCCCGGAATTTGAGAAAGGGGCAATGGCACAACAGCAAATATTTGAGAAATAAATGCAGTGATACATACTGCCAGTAATGCAAAAATCCGATAAAACATCTTACGATCAAGCTTCTTCATAATTATCTTGGTTTATAATCTTTAAAGTTAAATAAATAAGTTCAACAAAGTTATTATAAAAATAACCGATTTGATAGATTAACAGTAATTAACTATTTTTGATCGCCTATAGCGAATGATATTATGACACATCTCCCATTTATACCCCACAATGCAGTAATCAGCAGTTTTGGAAACGGTCTTATCAATAAAAGCTGGAAAGTTGACTTTCCAGGCTCTGCAATGCCCTCGTGGCTGCTGCAACAAATTAACCACAACATCTTTAAGAATGTTGAAGGGCTTACCGGTAATATTCTCAAAGTAACTGCTCATATCAGAAAGAAGCTGGAAGAGTCAGGAGAGCTTGAAACAGATAGAAAAGTACTCACTCCCGTTGCTATAAATCCTGGGGCGCAAAGTGAAACAGGCAAGTATTTTTACAAAGATACCAATGGTAATTACTGGAGAGTATTCCTCTTTATTGAAGATTCGTATTCATACGAAAGGATGGAGAATCCGCAGATGGCTTTTATCTCAGGAAAGTCGTTCGGCTCCTTTCACAAGATGCTTGAAGATTTTCCCGGAGAGACTCTATGCGAGGTCCTCCCCGGATTCCATTATACGCCCGGACGGATTGAAAATCTCAGAAAAACGGTTACTGCCAATCCTGTGGGGAGATTAGAAGAGTGCCGGAGTCTGGCAGAACAGCTTCTGTCAAGGGCTGATGAATTTTCGGAAATTGCCCGGATGGGAGAGAGAGGAGAATTGCCACTTAGGGTCGTACATCAGGATACTAAGTTAAATAATGTCCTGTTTGACTCAAGAGTTACTGGAAATAAACCCTCTATGCTCTGTATTGTAGATTTAGATACTGTCATGCCCGGCTATATATGTTATGATGTAGGAGATGCCATACGCTCCGGTGCAAACCGAGCCGACGAAGATGAAAAAGAGCTCTCAAAAGTTGGTGTTGACATTGAATTGTACAGAAGTTTTGTCCAGGGGTTTTTAGAAGAGACCCGGGATTTTTTGACAGAACGTGAGATTGCCACAATACCCATGGGGCCCAAGCTTCTTGCTTATGAACAATCTGTGAGGTTTCTTGACGATTATCTGGCCGGGGATACATATTACAAGACAAATTACAAGGAACACAACCTTGTAAGAGCAAAGGCACAATTTAAACTATTAGAGTCTATGGATAGCTACCTGTAGATTACAGATGAAACCTGAAGCCAAGTTCAAATTTAAACTGGAGCGGCTGTGAAGTCCTTATACTTAAGGGCTGGTCATTATCAAAGTAGTAGGCTACTACAGGGTCAAAATAGAGGCCGGTATATTTATTTACCGGGAACTCTGCACCCACACCCGCATTAACTGACCACTGGATACCCTCAATACCTTCTGTATCGGTTTTTCTTCTGCCATTTTCAAAGTACTTCTTATAAGCAAAAAGTCCTTTTTCCATTGTAACCCCTCCATTAACATAGAGTTTTAGACCATCTCTGTTAAAAAGGTTATAGTAAAGATTAACAGGAATTCC
Organism: uncultured Muribaculaceae bacterium; assembly: GCA_964479995.1. Lineage (GTDB taxonomy): Bacteria > Bacteroidota > Bacteroidia > Bacteroidales > UBA932 > Bact-08. The sequence goes on from CAYZPF010000071.1 coordinate 3,176, forward strand.
CAAGTAGTGAAGAGTCAGTTCGGTCTCTCTGGTTTCGCTTCTGGAGATATCATCATAGTGAGTAAAGAGAAGCGTGTAGTTTAGACCGGCAGCAATTGCAAATAAATCGGAGAACGGAAATTGCAACTGAGCACCAAGTGAAATAGGCATCAGGAACTTCTTGTTTGATACAACCTCCTGCGATAGCTGGCCTTTTTGAATTGTAGAGGCTACATTGCTGTATAATAATTCGCTTTTTATTTGACTAAGAGACATAAGCGTCACAGAACTGCTGGCCATTGAGGGAGAAAAATTGGTAGAGAGGGCCAATAACGTGCCGGACTTTTTAACTCTTCTGTTTCTTGGTGTAATCTCAAACAGATAGTCTCTTTTTTTCTTCTCAACAGATGGGGTTTTAGCCTCCTCTTTTTTCTCTTCTATCTTTAGCGGAGTTTTAACGTCAGGAATTTCCCTCTCCTCTTCAACAATAATGTCCTCTGCAATCAACTCCTCTTTCCTGGTACTTTCTGTTACCTTAATTTTTTCGTAAGTTTTCTTCTCTTTTTTGACGCTTTCAAACAGACCCGGTTCTGTTTCGCCTGTGACAATAACCGTTTCATCTGAGGCATTCTCCTTTACCTCTGCAACAACTTTATCCGGTTCCGGCTGTATTGTATCAGGGCGGGAGATATCACCGCCACTATCAAGATATAGCACAAGCACTATGGATGCAGCTACAACAGCAGTTGTAATAGAGATTCTCCTGATAAAGAGGAGTTTTGCACGTCTCCTTTGAGCAAGAGATGAGGCAATTCGCTCCCAGGAACCCGCATCAGGCATTACCTCATGCCCCTCGAGTATCTCGCGAACTCTCTTATCAAACTCTATGTTATCAAGTTTACCCACCTCTTTATTAAATAAATTATCAATCTCTTTTTTATCACCTATCACCTCCAAGCCTCTCCTGTAACCACTTTCTCGCCCTGCTTAACTGAGATCTGGAACTTACCTCATTAATCTTAAGCTCCTTTGCTATCTCCTGATGGCTGTAACCTTCAATTGCATAAAGGTTAAACACTGTTCTAAAGCCAATGGGCATAGATGCTATAAGTCTCATAAGCTCCGATGATGAAATATTGCCCATCACCGTGTTCTCAACCGAGTACTCTCTCTCAACAGCGTCAAGTTCTCCGCTAAATTTGAGTACATCACCCTTCCTCAGATACATAAGCGCAGTATTGACAAATACTCTCCTCATCCATCCTTCAAAAGAGCCGCTGGCGTTATAAGTATCAATCTTTTCAAATACCGTTATGAACCCATCGTGCAGGATATCTCTGGCACGCTCCCTCTCCCCTACATACCTCATGCACACTGTAAGCATTTTAGGGGAATATGTCTCATAAAGAGTCCGTTGAGCTATAGGATCACCCTTTCTGCAGCCCTCCAGCAACTCCTTCTCATTGAGAAAGTCCCTTTTCAAAGTTGTCATTCACAGTATCTATTAGATGCAATTTTATAATGTTTCGTTGCATTGGCAAAAAAGATTACAACACCATTCCAATTTTGGATTAATATTTGCAAAGGTAGGATTTTAATTAACTTTGTAATAATTAAATAGTACTATATAATGCCTTGTTCAGCGAGATCCTATACAACCCTTTTTTCATATTTATTAGTTGTTTTACTCTCTTTTTCAATAAGTTTATCTAACTTACAAGCTCAAACCGAAAACAAAAATTTCTTTATTTTTTTAGATGCGGTAAAGAGCTATAACCTTGGGAAAATTGAAGAGGCAGAAAAGCAGCTTAAAGGGTTACTCAGGGCAGATTCGGTCAACGATGCCGCTCACTATTATCTGTCAAATATTTACATAGCCAGAAATGAGATTGATAAAGCAGAAGCCGAAATGCTAAAAGCTATCAGGATTGATCCCTTCAACACACAATACAAGCAGCAATTGGCCTCCATCTATGTTTACTTTGAAAAAGATGAAGAGGCAATAACTCTTTACAATGAGCTAAGGAAGGAGAAGCCCGATGAGAGTGAACTTTATGACGGACTGGTAGAGCTTTACATTAAAAAAAAGGAGTACGACAAGGCAAGGGCTGTCCTGGATGATATTGAAGAGGCAATAGGCCTCAATGAAGGTATTGGGCTAACCCGGTTCAACCTGCTTATATACGAGGGAAAAACTGAGGAGGCTAAAAAGTATCTCCAGGAATTTGATAAGATTTACAGTACACCGCGAATCTCTACAATTATAGCAGATAATTATTCTGCTCAGTCACAGGACTCATTAGCCGAAGAGTATTACGTTAAATCTCTCGCAATGGCTCCCGATTATATGCCTGCCAATTTTGGACTGGCAGAGGTTTACAGAATGCAGGGTAAGTTCGATCTCTATTTTGAAAGGATTAACCCATTTCTAAGCAGTGAAGAGGTTGACCCTTCAATGAAGCTGGACTATACAAGACAGTTACTCAACAATGTAAGGTTTGTACAGACCTTTTTACCGCAAGTGGACTCAATGATGCATAACCTGTATACTACGCATCCGAAAGATAGTGGCATCGCCTTTACCTATTCACTCTTCCTGGCCCAATGCGATAAAAACGGAGAGGCCCTTAATGTGCTCCATGAAAATCTGCAAAACTATCCTACTGCCAAAAATGCCCATCATCAATATCTCTCTTTGATCTACTATATGGAACTGTGGGAGCCGATGGAACAGAAAAGCGATGAAGCTCTTAAAATTTTTAAAAATGATACCGATTTCCTCCAATTCAAAGGGATTGCTCAAGTGCAGAAAGGAGAACCTGCCAAATCTATCCTGACCTTTAAAGAGATATTGAAGCACACCAAAGATAGTGCTACTATCGTCAATACTCTTACAAACATTGCAGATATGAACTATAGGGTAGAAAACAAGAAGGAGGCGTACAAGTATTATAAAAAGGTTATAAAAAAGGAACCGAAACATCTGCCGGCACTCAACAACTATGCTTATTTTCTCTCATTAGACGGGAAAAAGTTGAAAGAGGCATACAGAATGAGCAAGATAACTGTTGAAGCAGAGCCGAACAATCCTACATACCTGGATACTTTTGCCTGGATTCTTCACTTAATGGGTGACAATATTGAAGCAAAATCTGTATTTAAACATGCAATGATATACGGGGGTAAAGAAAGTGCCGATATCCTGGACCACTATGCCGAGGTTCTCTTTTCTTTGAAAGAGTATGATCTGGCTTATATGTATTGGGGTCAGGCGCATAAATTAGATCCTGGTCTGGGGATTGATGCTAAAGTAGAAGAGAAAAAGAAACAGATAAAATAGCAGGGAGTCATGAGTAGAGTCTATCTATTATTCTTACTTTTTATAACCATCCCGTGGAATGCTGTTGCTCAAAATATTACTGAGCAGACAAAAAAAAGGGAGGTGATTGAAAAAGAGATTAACTTCTTAGATAAACAACTGTCAGCCAATAAGTCTAAACAACAAGCCAGCACAAAAGAGCTAAGTTTTATTCAAAGAAAAATTTCAAACAGGAAAAAACTGTTAACTCAAATCGAAAGCGAAATTACCCTGATTGGCAAAGAGTCTGCCCAAAAAGAGAAAGAGATTGAAGCTCTTAACAGTGAACTGAACCATTTGAAAGAGAGATATGCACACTTAGTTTATAATTCGTATAAAATAAGAGATAAATCTATCTGGATACTCTACATTATGGCTGGTAAAAGTTTCGAACAAGGTTATAAGAGATGGAGTTATCTCAAAAATTTCTCAAGGATGATGAAAGAGAGCGCGAAAATGCTAAAGGAGAAGGGCGATACCCTCACTCTTGAGGTTGAAAGACTTAATACGATGCGCAGGGAATCACTGAAAATGCAGCAATTAAAGGAGCAGGAATACCAAACTCTTACAAAAGAGGAGACAAAGGCTAAAGAGATTATGACCCAACTCTCTAAAAAAGAGCAGGAGTTTAGAAGGCAGATTACAGAGAAGAGAAGAGAGGTTGAAAGACTTAACAGGGAGATTGAGAAAATCCTGGCAGAGGCGGCAAAAGAGAAGAAAAAGCCCGGCTATGAAGAGAGCGCCGCTGATAGGCTTCTTTCTGATAATTTTGAAGGGAATAAAGGGAGATTACCCTGGCCGGTTAAAGAAGGTGTGATAATTGAACATTTCGGTCAACATAATCATCCTGTTTTTAAAGGTATCAAGCTACCGTTCAATAATGGCGTTAACATCTCAACTACTCTTAACGCTCCGGTCTTAGCTGTTTTTGACGGTATTGTAAAACAGATTCTGGTTCTTCCCGGTTATAATCAATGCGTATTGGTGCAGCACGGGAACTTCTATACTTTTTATACAAAGCTTGAAGAGGTACGGGTCAAAGCAGGTGACCGCGTGAAACTTGGAGAGACACTTGGCACTTTAGCAGAGAGCGACGGCAATTCGGTTCTCCACTTCCAGCTATGGAATGGCATTGTGAAGCAGGACCCGGAAACCTGGTTGTCAAGATCAATCTAATATTTAAAACTACTCCCCCCTATAAACTCCCTTATCACAGAAGTTGGAGGAACTGATGAAACTTCGGAAGGTTGTAACTCTTGTATATAGGAGAGAAACTTCAACAATCTAATGCTCTCTGTGTAGGCCGGGGAGTTTGCGGGAATCCTTCTTAAAAGCGGGTCGGCATAGTATTTAAGGAGTGGCAATTCATAGATCAGAGCCGAATTGAACATAATATCTGCATTCTCCTGATAAGGAAAAATATTATTAATCTCACCCCTCCTCACACTTGGCCATCTTAAAATGGTACCTTCCGGCGATACTCCCCTAAAATTACCGTCTCTCACCAGCCTTCTTAAAAGCCTGCAATCGGAGGTAGAGATACTGTTATTCTCATCAAGAGCCAGAGAGGTAAGAGCAGAGGCGTAAATCTTGAAAAGCCTGTCTTTAGCAATATCAGAGGTGATCTTAGGATTCAATGCATGTATCCCCTCCATTATAAGGATATCATTCTCCTTCAAAGATATTCTCTCACCGGTAAAGATTCTCTTTCCCTCTGCAAAGTCAAATTTAGGCACCTCAATGTTTTTACCAGCAAAGAGGTCATTCAACTGATGGTTGAGAAACTTCACATCAAGAGCCTCCAAAACCTCAAAATCATAATTACCGTCACTGTCCAGCGGAGTTGTAATTCTGTCCACAAAGTAGTTATCCATCTCAATAACCACGGGATTGAGTCCCAACACCTTTAACTGAAGCGCTATTCTTTTTGAAGTTGTTGTCTTCCCGCTACTGGATGGGCCGGATATCATTACCAGCTTCAACCTCTCTCTTCTTCTGTAGATCTCATCTGCTATCAGGGTATATTTTCTCTCATGAAGCGCCTCTGCAATTTGAATCAATGGGGTTGCCTTGCCCTCATAGATTGCCCGGTTTAATGAGCCCACCCCTTTAACACCCAGGATATTGCACCAATTAGAATGCTCCTTGAAGACATCAAAAATTTTGAACTGATAAGGGGTCTTAATAATTTCATACGGAGTCGTTATAGAGGGAGACCTTAACAATAAGCCTCTTCCAAAAGATTCAAAATCCCATGAAGTTATGACGCCTGTGGACTCAACCAGCGGACCGTAATAGTGATCGGGATAACCGTCCAGGAAATAGACCGTTGTAAAAAACTTACCCCGCAATTCATGAATAGCGGCCTTTTCACAACGATTATTGTCTCTGAACATCTTTAGCGCTTTATCTGTCCTTATCTTTTGCCTGGTAAAGGGCAAATTGGCATCAATTAACTGCTGCATCCTCACTTTTATAGCCCTCACCTCATCTTCGCTCAGTATGACAACTTTAGGCGAACCGTTCTCCTCAGGCCTCAATTCACGAATCTCTGCATACATCCCGTTCTGCAGATTGTAGTCAATAATTAACGAGTATTGAGGATAGAGCTCCGACACAGCCCTCTGCAAGATAAAGTTCAATGAACGGGAATAGCTCCTCACTCCGTCGGGATGAGAGAAATCAATAAATTCTATATTGTGAGCATTATAGATTTGAAATCCCAGCTCTTTTAGCTGATTGTCAACAATAGCTGCCAGTATTGGCCACTCCAGGGTTATTGAATTATCAGCAGCCAGCTTTGCTAAAGTTGTTCCCGGTTCACACTCCAGTCTTTTCTTAATATTCTCACAGTAAACTTCAATCATAACACTCAAATTATCAAATATATTTTCCCGTTACCGAGGACGGGTTCTCTCTTATCTCTTCCGGGGTTCCGTGAGCAACAACTCTGCCTCCTTTTACTCCCCCCTCAGGACCAAGGTCAAAAATATAATCCACAGCCCTCAGAACATCTAAATTATGCTCAATTATTATTACGGTATTTCCTTGGTTTACTATTGTTTGAAGAACATTCAACAAGACTCTTACATCCTCAAAATGGAGTCCGGTTGTAGGTTCATCCAGCATATAGAGGGAGTTCCCTGTTGCTCTTTTAGAGAGTTCAGTTGCCAGTTTCACCCTCTGGCTCTCGCCACCGCTAAGAGTTGTGGATGATTGTCCCAGTTTGACATATCCCAGTCCAACCTCCTCCATTGCTCTAAGCCTTTGCACTATGGATGGAATGTTCTCAAAGAATTTAAGGGCCTGGGAGATAGTCATCTCCAGAACATCATTTATTGACTTCCCTTTGTATTTAACTGCCAGAGTATCGGGAGTATATCTCTTACCGTTACAATCTTTACATTTTAGATAAACAGGCGGCAAGAAGTTCATCTCAATCATCTGAACTCCGGCGCCTTTGCAGGTTTCACATCTGCCTCCTTTTACATTAAATGAAAACCGCCCGGGTTTAAACCCCCTTATCTTTGCATCGGGAGTCTCTCCAAAAAGCTTTCTTATGTCGGAGAAGAGGTTTGTGTAAGTAGCCGGATTGCTTCTGGGGGTTCTTCCGATTGGAGATTGGTCTATCTCTATAAGTTTATCCAGATTCTCCATACCGCGAATTGCGCTGTAGGGCAACGGGCGGTATTGTGACCGATAGAAGTGGTTGCTTAGGATAGGCATTAAGGTCTCATTGATAAGCGAAGATTTACCGCTGCCGCTCACTCCGCTTACCCCTATAAAGCAGCCGAGCGGGATCTTAATATCTATACTTTTAAGATTGTTCCCCGATGCACCAAAGAGTTCCAGATACTTACCGTTCCCTGTTCTTCTTTTGTCCGGCACCTCAATTTTCTTAACCCTATGCAGATATTCGGCCGTTAAAGAGTTTAACCCTTTAAGCTCCACTTCATCCATTTTCAAAATATGTGCAGGGGTGCCCGAATACAGGACTTTACCCCCCTTCTCTCCGGCGCCAGGCCCCATATCAACAAGCCAGTCGGCAGAGATAATCATCTCTTCATCATGCTCCACAACCATAATAGAGTTACCCTCATCTCTCAGTTTTTTGAGAGATGAAATGAGTTTTATGTTGTCTCTCTGGTGCAGGCCAATGCTCGGTTCATCCAAAATATAGAGTACATTCACTAATTTTGAACCTATCTGAGTGGCAAGCCTGATTCTCTGACTCTCACCGCCGCTCAGAGATCTGGTAGTGCGATCAAGCGACAGGTAAGTAAGCCCTACATCTAAAAGAAAGCCCACTCTATCTTTTAACTCTTTAAGTATGTCTCTTGCAATTATCTGCTCCCTGTTGCCAAGCTTCCCGTTAAGAGAGCTCACCCACCCGTAAAGCTGCTCAATATCCATTGCAGATACCTCTGCTATATTCTTTCCATCTATCTTAAAATTGAGAGCTTCCTCTTTAAGCCTGGCGCCGCCGCATTCAGGGCAAGCTATCTCCTCTACAAAACGCTCGCTTTTATAAACAGTCTCTTCATTATCTTCTTGTTCAACCATTGAGATTATCCCAGAAAAACTCATCATCTGCGAAGTGTACTCTCCCGCTACCCTAAACAGCTCATCCGAACCGTAAATTAATAGATTGAGCGCCTCATCAGGGAGGTCTTTAATGGGGTCATGAAGTGAAAACTGATACTTTTTTGCTATACCATCAAGCTGCCTAAAGAGCAGAGTCTCCCTCATAGGACCTATTGGCGTTATAGCCCCCTGAGCAATCGAGAGCTCTTTATCAGGCATAATCTTAGAGAGATCGGCCCTGCTTATCATTCCCAACCCTTTACAGTGGTCGCAAGCTCCTTGCGGGGAGTTGAAAGAGAATGTATGGGGGGCGGGTTCGGAATATGAAATTCCGCTAACCGGGCACATCAGATGTTTACTATAATATTTAAGTTCTCCATCATCAACATCCAGTAACGCCAGGGTACCTTTCCCATGATAGAGTGCAGAGAGTGTCGATTCCCTAATCCTTTTCTCTCCTTCTGGTGCAGGTACAAGCTTATCTATGACCAATTCTATAAAATGCGGTTTGTATCTATCGAGAGGGTGGATATGAGCGAGTTCTGTAATATGGCCATCTACCCTCACCTGGAGAAACCCTTTTCTTACAAGATTCTCAAAGAGCTCTTTATAGTGTCCTTTCCTACCCTTTACCAATGGAGCCAAAAGAAGTGAACGTCTGCCCGAATACTCTTTAATGATGAGTGACACTATCTGCTCATCGCTATATTTGACCATCTCCAGGCCGGTTACGGGAGAGTAGGCCTTGGATGCTTTGGCATAGAGCAATCTCAAAAAATCATATATCTCTGTAATAGTGCCAACTGTTGAGCGCGGATTCCGTCCTGTGGTCTTTTGCTCAATCGCTATGACAGGGCTTAGTCCTGTAATTGAGTCGGCATCAGGTCTTTCAAGAGTACCAATAAAATGCCGTGCGTAGGCAGAGAGGGTATCCATATATCGCCTCTGGCCCTCGGCAAAGATAGTGTCAAAAGCAAGAGAAGATTTGCCACTCCCGCTCAACCCCGTAATAACCACCAATTTCTCGGTAGGTATTGTGAGTGACACCTCTTTAAGATTATGTACCCTTGCTCCTGTTACCTCTATTGACATTTTATTATTATCTCTGTATGAAATAGTTAGTAGCTCTCCCTAAATCCCTTTTGAGGAACTTTCACTATATAGCTATTTTTGTGTCTGTTAGTGAGATTGTTTGCCCTTATCCACTGATTGAATATCTTTATCATCTTAAAATTTGTCCCGTGCTCAGTTGCAAAATCAGACCAGTTAGAGATTGCACCATTTACCTCAACCTCTTTATATTTAAGCTCTTTGAATAGCTCTTCCTCCTTGATGTTAAAACCGTATAAAGCCCTATTATTCAGAATTGTTTTGTAAGCAAG
>CAYZPF010000072.1:0-12452 GCA_964479995.1 uncultured Muribaculaceae bacterium
AAAACACCTTTATGCCAACCGGGGTTGTAAACAACAGTAGAACTTTTCTCTTTAAAATCGGGCACCATAGCCGCCATTTCACTCGCCTCACAGGTTATTTTGCGATCCTCATTCTTCCTATCGTTGTTATGGGTATTTATGGTATCCCCTATTATTCTCGCATCGGCATCATTCCTCGAAGTGAGTAAATCCACAGCCGTTCTTCCGGATTCCATTCTACCTGCAGCATTGATTCTCGGACCTATTTTAAAGACAATATCATCAATGGTAATCATATGCTTCTCCAGTCCCGATAACTTAATTATTGAGAGCAAACCCTTTCTGGGAGCGCTGTTAAGCTGTCTTAATCCAAAATAGGCCAACACTCTGTTTTCACCGGTAATAGAGACTAAATCCGACGCAATACTTACCACAAGAAGATCCAACAAGGGCGACAGATTTTCAAAAGGAATACATTTAACTTTAGCAAAGGCCTGCATAAATTTAAAACCCACACCACAGCCCGAAAGATCGTCAAAAGGATAATTACAATCACTCCTTTTAGGATCCAGGACCGCAGTAGCATTTGGCAGAACATCATCGGGAAGGTGATGATCACAAATGATAAAATCTATATCAAAACCCAAAGCATAATCTACCTTCTCTATAGCCTTTATCCCGCAATCCAGGGCAATAATCAAATTAAAACCATTTTCATTAGCCCAATCTATTCCTCTATAAGAAACACCATAACCTTCTGTATACCTGTTAGGTATATAATAATCAAGATTTTCTACTCCATAAGATCTTAAAAAAGAGTAAACTAAAGAGACCGCAGTAGTGCCGTCAACGTCATAATCACCGTAAATAAGAATCTTCTCTTTAGAATCTATTGCTCTTATAAGCCTCTCCACAGCTTTATCCATATCCTTCATAAGAAAAGGATCATGCAGTTGATCAAGCTGAGGTCTTAGAAATGCTCTTGCCTCCGACTTTGTTTTGATATTTCTTTGCACCAAAAGATTGGCCAGAGTCTGATCAATTCCAAGCTCGGCAGTCAACTGTCTTACCAACGCCGGATTACCCGGTTCTTTAACAATCCATTTTTTTTCTAAGGCCATATCATGCAAAGTTACAGTTTTATTTCTAAACTCATTAAAAAAAGTTAATTTTGCAGCCTCATTTAACTTCATATCACATGGAATCAGCCGAACTGAACGAACAGGAGATTATTAGAAGAGAATCTCTTACAGCATTGAGAGAATTGGGAATTGAACCCTACCCTGCAGAAGCCTACCCCGTTAATATTACAACTCAGGAGATAAAGGAGAAATTCAATCCCGACAAGAAGAATCTCAACGATGTATCCATTGCCGGCAGAATCATGAGCCGCCGGATAATGGGGGCAGCTTCATTCATTGAACTCCAGGATGAGACCGGAAGAATCCAGGTATATATCAAGAGAGATTCAATTTGTCCGGACGAAGATAAAACGATGTACAATACGGTTTTTAAAAAACTTCTCGATATTGGCGACATAATCGGAATTAAGGGGTATGCATTTATAACAAATGCAGGAGAGCTCTCTGTTCATGCAGGCGAGATAAAAATCTTAAGCAAATCTCTCAAAGTGCTACCCATTGTAAAAGAGAAAGACGGCCAGATATATGACGCATTTACCGATCCCGAACAGAGATACAGAATGCGCTATGTAGATATGATTGTAAACCCTAATGTGAGAGACGTATTTGTAAAAAGAACCCGAATCATGAACACCATGAGAGAGTTCTTTAACAGTTTCGGCTATTTGGAAGTAGAGACCCCTATACTTCAGCCAATACCGGGAGGAGCCGCTGCAAGGCCATTTATAACTCACCACAATGCACTGGATATTCCACTCTATTTAAGAATAGCTAACGAACTATACCTCAAAAGATTGATCGTAGGAGGATTTAACGGCGTTTATGAGTTTGCAAAAGATTTCAGGAATGAAGGGATGGACAGGACCCATAATCCGGAATTTACAGTAATGGAGATCTATGTAGCATATAAAGATTACTTCTGGATGATGGAGTTTGTTGAGCAGATGGTAGAGAAGGTTGCCCTGTCGCTACATAATAAGACTCTTCTTAAACTGGGAGATAAAGAGATCGAGTTTAAAGCTCCGTACAGAAGACTGCCAATGCTTGAAGCAATAAAAGAGTATGCAGGGGTAGATGTATCCGGCATGGACGAGAGAGAATTAAGGGAGGTATGTAAAAAAATAAATGTCCCCGTAGATGAAACAATGGGTACTGGCAAACTAATAGATGCGCTATTCGGGGAATATTGCGAAAAGCACCTCATACAACCCACATTTATAACCAATTACCCTGTAGAAACCTCTCCATTGACAAAGCGTCACCGCACAAACCCAGCCTTAACAGAGAGGTTTGAGCTCTTTGTCAACGGGAAGGAGCTGGCCAATGCATACAGCGAGTTAAATGACCCTGTAGACCAACTGGAGCGGTTCCGCGAACAGGCCAAACTCAAAGATAAAGGAGACGATGAAGCAATGTTCATAGACATGGACTTTGTAAGAGCTTTAGAGTATGGCATGCCTCCTACATCGGGGATGGGGATTGGCATAGACCGCCTTACAATGTTTATGACCGACTCACACTCCATACAGGACGTACTCTTCTTCCCCCAGATGCGTCCCGAGAATACCGGCAAAGAAGAGCAGGAAAAATCTGAATAGATACAACAATGACTCCCGAGAGACTCACATCGCATAATAATCCGAAAATCCGGGACATCAGACTCTTGCAAGAAAAATCGAAGGAGAGAAGGGATGAAGGTCTTTTTGTTGCAGAAGGCAAAAAAGAGACAGAGAGAGCTGTTAAATATGGTTTCACCCTTCAAGAGCTCTACCTCTGCCCGGAACTTTCGGGAGAGGAGTACTACTTAACACTATCAGCCCTTTCAAAAGGTAAACACAAATTCAAAATATTTTACATACCCAGAGCGCTATACTCCAAGATAGCATACAGAGACGGGACAGAGGGGGTTATAGCAATATTCCGGACAAGAAGCCTTAAGCTTAATGAAGTTAAGCTCTCTCCTTCTCCACTTATAATAGTCCTGGAAAGCGTGGAGAAACCCGGCAACCTGGGGGCTGTAATAAGAACTGCCGATGCAGTTAATGCCGATGCGGTAATTGTTTGCGACCCACTTACAGACCTCTTTAACCCAAATATTATAAGAGCGAGCATCGGCACTCTTTTCACCCGGCAGATTTGCCTCTGCACCTCTCAGGAGGCTTTCAACTGGCTCAAAAAAAACAACATTACAATTTATACGGCACAACTACAGGACTCTACCCTGTACACAGAGCAGCAATTCAATCAAAATACGGCCATTGTCATGGGAACTGAGTCGCAAGGTTTAACTAATTTCTGGAGAGAAAGGGCAGATTGTAAAATAAAAATCCCGATGCTCGGCGCCATTGACTCCCTGAATGTATCGGTATCTGCTGCAATAATTTGTTATGAAGTTCTCCGGCAAAGAAATTTAAGAGAATAGCAAAGTATCACACCCGTCATGAAGAAATTTGCATTAATAGGGAGAGGCATCTCTCACAGTTTAAGTCCTGCTCTTTTCCGGGCGGCTTACGGAGATGATAAATACACATACTCCCTTTTAGATTGCAAAGACGTGGATGAAGCTGTAAGAAGATTGCTCTGCGAAGGGTACTCCGGAGCCAATGTAACATCACCCTTTAAGGAGAGTATCCTGGAGTTTTGTAAACGGGCAGAGAGTGCGGTTTCAGAGATTGGTGCAACTAATGTGGTTATTGTGGATAGAGGAGAGCTATCTTGTTACAACACAGACTATATTGGGGTTAAAGAGAGTCTGAGACCATACAGGAATCTCTTCGACTCAGCTGTTATTATTGGAGCCGGCGGAGCAGCAAAAGCTGCTGCCTATGCGCTTAAAACCATGAATATAAACTTTATAGTTGCTAACAGAACATTCGGGAAAGCCCTTTCCCTCTCAAAACAATTTGATTGTGCCATAACAGAGCTTAATAATATCTCAAAAGAGATTAAACCCGGTACAGCAATAATATATACCATTGACCATCCACTGGATCTATTAAGAGAGATCAATCTCTCCAAAACCGTGATATTTGAAGCCAACTACAAATCTCCCCTGTTCAAACCAGAGAACTGCCTGAAATATATATCAGGCAAAGAGTGGCTTGTACAACAGGCAATCCCTGCATTTAAACTATTTACTCAAACAGAACCCTCTCCGGAACCCATCTATAAAATTGTGGATGATTGTTAAATTTGTTTATCTTTGTGTGGATAATCAAATTTATTATGTCTTTAAACAAAGTAATATTAATAGGTAATGTTGGGAGAGATCCAGAGGTGCGCCATCTTGAAAGCAACACTTCTGTAGCCAGGTTTTCGCTGGCTACATCAGAAAAATACAGGTCGAAAGCAGGCGAATTGCAAGAACAGACCGAATGGCATAACATTGTTTGCTGGAGAAATTTAGCAGAAATAGCAGAAAAATACATTAAAAAAGGGACTAAACTTTATATTGAGGGAAAGATTCGTACCAATAGCTGGATTGATAAAACCACTCAGGAGAAAAAATATGCCATAGAGATATATGCCGATAATATTATTATGTTGGATAGGGTTTCAGATGAGAGACGTCCGAAACCTGACAGCACATCCGGCAATCTGAACAATGATTCATTAGATTCATCAGATATTGATGATCTTCCTTTTTAAACAGTTTTTAATATGAAAGTTGATGTAGTTCTTGGTCTCCAGTGGGGGGATGAGGGGAAAGGAAAGATTGTTGATGTCCTTGCGAAAAATTATCCCATAATAGCCAGGTTCCAGGGGGGCCCAAATGCAGGTCACTCCCTGCAATTCGAAGATAAAAAATTTGTATTGCACACAATACCTTCCGGCGTATTTCGTAAAAACACTCAAAACATCATCGGTAACGGAGTAGTTATAGATCCCATCACGTTTATGGAGGAATCTATCTGCGTCGAAGAGGCCGGAATCCCAATAACAGAAAGGCTCTATATATCAAAAAAAGCCCACCTTATTGTTCCGGGTCACAAGATTATCGATGCCGCTTCTGAGCACGCAAAAGGCAGTTCCAAAATTGGCTCTACACTTAAAGGAATAGGACCGGCGTATATGGATAAGACAGGAAGAAACGGATTAAGAGTCGGAGATCTTCTCTCGCCGGATTTTCGTCAAAAATTCGAATATCTCAAATCAAAACACATCTCATTTCTAAAGCAATTTGACTACGAGTACAATATCGATGAACTGGAGAGTATCTGGTTCAATTCCATCGAATATCTCAAGAAATTCCTTATTATAGACAGTGAATATTCAATAAATCAATCACTTCGTGACAATAAGCGGGTTTTAGCCGAAGGAGCCCAAGGAACTCTGCTCGACATAGATTTTGGCACATATCCGTTTGTCACTTCATCTACAACAATATCTGCCGGGGTTTGTACCGGACTGGGCGTAGCCCCAAAACATATTGGCACGGTATCCGGAATTTTCAAAGCATACTGCACACGGGTCGGAAGCGGCCCTTTTCCAACAGAATTGAACGATGAGAAAGGAGATTTGCTCAGAGAGATAGGCCAGGAATTTGGAGCAACTACAGGACGCTCCAGAAGGACCGGATGGTTAGATCTTGTAGCCCTTAAATACTCCGTAATGATTAACGGAGTTGACAGGCTTATTATGATGAAGGCCGATGTACTTGACACGTTTGACAGCATATATGTTGCAACAGCCTATAAAATAAACGGAGAAATCATAGAGCATCTGCCCTATGACAACCTCGCCCAGGTAGAGCCTGTTTACAAAGAGTTCAAAGGGTGGAAAAGAGACCTTACCAAGACCACTAAAGAAGAGGACCTCCCCTTTGAATTCATGACATACGTAAGATTTATCGAAAAAGAGGTAGGAGTACCAATCTCGATTATCTCGCTCGGCCCCGACAGGGAACAGACAATAATCAGAGACCTGCTCACAAACTAACCCCTTACACCTCGCTCATCTCTTCTTATTTTTATTAGGCAGGTCGAGCGCCAGATGAGGGTTCTTATCTGAAGATAGCCCCAGCAATATGGCGATTATTATTGCTATTACAGATAATGCTATAAAGAAGAGTTCTGCATTGACGGCGCTTTTAAGACCAGCCACCTCTAACCCCCGGTATAGCATATTGCTCTTAGAGATAATAAGACCTACAACTATCGGTACAGTCAACATTCCCATGTTTTGTATCCAGTAGATAAGCGAGTAGGCAGTACCCAGGTTTTTCTCGGGGACAATCTTTGGCACAGAGGGCCACATGGCTGCCGGAACAAGAGCATAAGCTATCCCTAACACAGCGATCCCTACATAACCGAAAAACTGGATTCCGGGAGCAAATGCAATAATAAGATGGGCAACCAGGAGCAACATTGAACCTAATATCATGAACCGGGTAGCCTTTCCTTTATAATCAACCATAGACCCAAAGAGAGGAGTAAAGATAATTGTAGAAAAGGGAATCATGGAGACCATCAGTGATGCTAACTCCGTATCCAGATGGAAACGGGGAATCAGAATTGACGTGGCAAATTTCCTGAATGAAATAATACAGACATAGAAAAAGACGCAAAGGAGGGAGATCAGAATAAAGTTTTTATTTCCCAGAATTTTGAATATATCCGAGAATCTGAACTTTTTATCCTTCTGATTTACAGCAATATTACTATTTAGCATATCCTCATTCTGCCTGTCATAAGATTTGTCTGTCAGGAGAAACATCACCCATAAAACAAGCGCAATACTCATTAATATCATTCCAGCCAAAGCAGGTTTACTCGTTTCAGAGAAAGGGATATGGGAAAGATCCAGATTCACAATTCTGGGAACAATAATAAGAGCTGTTGCAGTGCCCAAACGGGCAAGGGCAAGCTGAAGACCCATTGCAAGAGCCATCTCCTTGCCCTTAAACCATTTGGCAATTGATCTCGTAACTGCTACTCCGGCTATCTCACTGCCCAGCCCAAAAATAGCAGCCCCGGTATAAGCCAAAGCTAAAGAGGGTTTTGCAAAAGATTTTGCTAGATATAAGTTTAACGAACTGTGAGCAAAAGCTTCAGAGATTGCATACAGGACAATTACAGACCCCACTATCATCAGCCCGACAAACAGGGAGCCGGTAATGCGGACTCCCCATTTATCCAGTAACATACCCGATATCACAAGTCCTCCCCATACACAAAGCAGTGAATAGGCACCTCCGTAAAAGCCGTAGTCAACGGTGTTCCACCCTAAATCCAGCAACTCCGGATTCCTGAAGATATGATTTATCGTAGTAAAGATATCATCAAAGAAATAGGAGGCGAACATCGGAACAGCCAAGGTAAACAGCACAAACCAGCGAGCCGTTTTAGAATCTCTGAGAAGCTTTGCCGTAACAGACATTATTTTTGAATATTAGGCAACTCCAGTCCGTAACCTTTCTTTTTATCCTCTCTCTTAAGCCACGCAGCAAGCAGGAAGGCCAATACCCCTAAAGAAGAGAAGATAAGCATAGGAACTCTGTAGTTGTACTCAAGCGGATTAACTACACCTTTATTGGTTACAGCAAGAGCCCATCCAATAAGCATCGGGAAAGCCATTAAACCAATGTTCTGAATCCAGAAGACCACAGAGTAAGCAGAACCAAGGTATCTGTTCTCAACAAGTTTTGGCACTGATGGCCATAGTGCAGCAGGTACAAGTGAAAAACTAACGCCTAATAAAATTATTGCAGCATAGGCTACCCCCTTTGTAAAGAGAGCATCAGGAGTGATTGCAAATATTAAATGGCAGCCAATCATCAATATTGAACCGGCCATCAACATAGTAGCACCCTTACCCCTATTATCGAGAAAACCGCCAAGGAGGGGAGTTAAAACCATAGCCCCAATCGGGAAATACGAAAAGATATCGCTTGCACTTTTAGTATCTATCCCAAGCC
The DNA here is from genome assembly GCA_964479995.1 of uncultured Muribaculaceae bacterium. Lineage (GTDB taxonomy): Bacteria > Bacteroidota > Bacteroidia > Bacteroidales > UBA932 > Bact-08. The sequence goes on from CAYZPF010000072.1 coordinate 8,038, forward strand.
TGCATTCAAGCATGTTGGCTGCAAATTTCTGGAAAGGAAATATAGCAGAGTAATAAAGGACGCAAAGGCCCGATACTATCAGGAAAGTTTTGCTTGTGAACAATATCCCCAGGTCACTCATTTTAAATGGCTCCTCCGGTTCATCTCCCCTTTCACCCACTTGTTTCTCCAATGCCTTATCAAACACAAAATATACACCAAAGCAGATAAGCCCAATTAAGAGTAACAGCAGTACCATCAAAACAGGAGCGCTTACGTCACCGTATGCTTGGGCAACCCTCGGAGAGAGTCTGAAGACAGCAAAAACACCCAGACGGGCAATCGCCATCTCAATACCCATAGCCAAAGCCATCTCTTTACCTTTGAACCACTTAACAATACCCTTAGAGACAGTGATTCCGGCCATTTCAACACCAGAACCAAAAATCATAAAACCAAAAGAGGCAAGTTTGGCAGATGCAGGAAAAGATGTCCACCAAGAGCTAAGCCAGGCCTCTATTCCGGTTCCTGCAAATGCAGGACTTATGGCGTAATACTTAATAAAGGCGCCCAAAACCATCAGTCCCCCCGAAAGGAGAGCAGTAGATCGAACCCCTATCTTATCCAGGATAACCCCGGCAAAAATAAGAAAAAGGGCAAAGACATTGAGAAAATACTCAGAGCTTGCAAATGTTCCATAGTTTTCCGGACTCCATCCCTTACCGCTCTCAAGCAGACTTTGTAAGGGTGAGACGACATCTATAAACATATAGGCAAAGAACATCATTAAAGATAGAAGAATAAGCACAGTCCATCTGATTAGCGCTCTATCCTTTAGCAGTAAAATTTTACTATTCACAGATAATAGGTTTTATGATTAATACTTTGAAAACGGACGCTAATCTATGCTAAATTAGATTAAAATCAAAAAATATTGTACCTTGCTTAACTTTTTAAACAAATCCACAGATTTATTGTTATCTACGCAGAAGAGCAAAATGTAATGGGATATTTAGATAAGATTGACTCACCAAAAGATCTCAAAAAATTATCAATAGGGCAGTTATACGAAGTGTGTGAAGAGCTTCGCCATTTTATAATATCTGCATGCGCCCATAATCCCGGACATTTGGGAGCAAGCCTTGGAGCTATAGAGCTCACTGTAGCCTTGCATTATATCTATAACACTCCAAAAGACAAAATAGTGTGGGATGTAGGTCATCAGGCCTATTCACATAAGATCCTTACCGGTAGAAGGGAGGCTTTTGCGAACAACAGGAAATATAACGGGATAAGCGGATTCCCAAAGATGAGCGAGAGTGAATACGACGCTTTTGGCGTGGGGCATGCATCCACATCCATCTCTGCAGCCCTGGGAATGATTACAGCAGCATCTATAAATAATGAAGATAAGAGAGTTGTGGCTGTCATAGGCGATGGGGCGCTGACAGGAGGATTGGCCTTTGAAGGGTTAAACAATGCAGGAGCCCAAAAGAGCGATCTGCTGGTTATCCTAAACGATAACGAGCTTGCCATAGATCCTAATGTGGGGGCGTTGCACAATTATCTGCTCAAATTCTCCATCTCCGGTTTTTATACCGAAACAAAGAACCGGCTATGGAGATTCATAGGCTCTAATAAAATAAAAAGATTTTTTCACAATTTCCTCTTCAGCACCAAAATGGCCTTTTTCAGGAGCGGCTCAATCTTCGAATCCTTAGGATTCCGTTATTTTGGCGTAATTGACGGCAACAACCTGGAACAGTTGATTAAAACAATCAACATAATAAAAGAGACACCGGGGCCAAAGCTATTACATATCAAGACCAAAAAAGGCAAAGGATATGAACCTGCAGAGAAAGATCAGGTCATCTGGCATGCCCCCGGTGCATACAACCGCTCCACAGGAGAGAGAGTAATATCACAAGAGCCCGAAAAAAGCAGGTATCAGGACATATTTGGCGAAACACTGTTGAGACTGGCAAAAGAGAATAAAAACATTGTAGGAATAACACCGGCAATGCCAACCGGTTGTTCTATGAATATTCTTATGAAAGAGCTGCCGGAGAGAGCTTTTGATGTAGGGATTGCAGAGCAACATGCAGTCACCTTTTCGGCGGGACTGGCTACACAGGGGCTCCTGCCCTACTGCAACATCTACTCCAGCTTTATGCAAAGAGCTTACGACAGTGTCATACATGATGTAGCCACTCAGAATCTTAAGGTTATATTTTGCCTTGACAGAGGCGGGCTTGTAGGAGAAGACGGGGCAACCCACCACGGAGTATTCGACCTGGCCTATTTCAGATGCATACCCAACCTAACTATCTTCTCACCATTAAACGAGATAGAGCTTAAAGATATTCTTTACTCTGTTCAGGAGTCCGGCTACGGCCCCACTGTGATCAGATATCCCAGAGGTTGCGGCGAGGGGCTCGATTGGAGAGGAGAGTTCAACTATATCGAAAAGGGAAAAGCAAATCTTTTACAAGAGGGAGAGGGAATTGCACTGCTTTCAATAGGACCCATTGGCAATAACGCACAAAGAGCCATTGAAAGAGCCGGAAAAGAGGGGCTAAAGATATTACATTACAATATGCGTTTTTTAAAACCTATAGATACCACTGCACTGGAACACGTTACAACAAAATGCAAAGAGATTATCACAGTTGAAGACGGTGTGATAACAGGAGGGCTCTATTCTGCAGTTTCGGAATATATTGCCTCCCTCCCCTTAGTTATTAATGTAACGCCGTTGGGAGTACCCGACAGATTTATTGAACAAGGTACCATTCCTGAGCTTTTTGCAGAGTGCGGTTTTGATGAAGAGGGCATTTTTAACACCATAATCAATGTCGCAAGAAAAGAAAAGATATGACATAACCTCTTTTGACAGAGGCAAATATAATAAAAAAGAACATAGAGGCGCAAGCTATGCCAGAGTCCCGGGAGCAAATGGGGAAATTCGCTACAGAAGGGGAGAAAGAAGAGGATTTGGCAGAAGAGGTGGCGGTCAAAGGGCAGCAAGGGCTCAAATTATACAGCTGCATCAATATAGCGAAGAGCAGACTAAAAAAATAGACACCTATTTGACTCATCCCATCTGGGGACTGTTCTCATTTATACTCATAATATGGGCAATTTTCTTCTTTACATTTAAACTCGGCTCATATCCTCAGGCTGGAATCGAGTGGCTAATGGACCAAAGCGCTATCCTTATTGATAAGAATATACCAGTGGGATGGTTCTCCGATTTCCTGAGCCAGGGTGTTGTCATGGGAGTCGGGAGCGTTTTAGCTTTCCTGCCGAATATACTGATACTCTTTTTCTTCCTCTCACTACTACAAGAGACTGAGTATATCTCCAGAGCAGCCACAATTATGGATAAGTACATGCACAAAATAGGACTGCACGGCAGCTCCTTTATCCCCCTGCTTATGGGCTTTGGCTGTAATGTTCCGGCCATTATGGCAACCCGCACCATAAAAAGAAAATCCGACAGGATTCTTACAATGCTAATGATTCCATACATACCGTGCAGCGCAAGAATCCCCACTTTCCTGCTCTTTTCCGGTATCTTTTTCCCTAACAATCAGGTTCTTACTTTAAGTTTACTCTATTTTGGGGGTATTTTGATAGGCATTCTAATGGCGCTTCTATTTAAAAAGCTCTTTTTTAATTTTGGCATAAGAGACTACGCAATTCCTCTTCCCTGCTACAGAAGGCCATCTTTTATATACTCTGTACAAAACATGTGGGGAGCAGCCTGGCAATACCTTAAGAAGATTGGGACAGTGGTATTATTAGCTGTTGTGGTAGTTTGGGCGCTGGACTATTTCCCTCTCAAAGAGAAAACTCCGCCCGGTACAGAAAGGTTCTCATATCTGGAGAGATTCGGAAAGGCTGTAGAACCGGCGCTCAAACCTTTAGGTTTTGACTGGAAGATGAGCGTTAGCCTTGTAACCGGTGTTACTGCAAAAGAGTTTATAATAAGTACGCTTGGAGTTGTATATAAAGTTGAGCACGAAGGTGCAACAGAAGAAGAGATAAACACCTCTCTCACTGCAAGAATCAGGGAAGAGAAGATGTTTAACAAAGCCAATGCTCTTTCATTCATGGTATTTGCACTGCTTTACATGCCTTGTGTAGCCACTGCATATACCATAAGAAAAGAGACAAACACCTGGAAATGGGCGCTTTTATCCATGCTCTCAACTATTGCCGTAGCGTGGTTGGCAGGGTTTGCAGCTTATAAAATTGGACTTTTGCTATTTATTTGAAAACCGTTTCAATAGGTAGAGAATAATTTTAGATTATTTTTTGGAGTTTAATCAAAAACATATATCTTTGCAGTCCCCAAATTTATCAGGGGAATTTGACATATTGCCGATGTAGCTCAGTTGGCCAGAGCAGCTGATTTGTAATCAGCTGGTCGG
>CAYZPF010000073.1:0-3599 GCA_964479995.1 uncultured Muribaculaceae bacterium
ATGCAAAACATGTCCGATTTTGTGGAGCAATATAAATGGGAGCTTAGAGGAGTGAAGGAGCAGATATTGAATTTGAGTGATGAACAGAATGATATGATTGTCTCAAGGCTTGAGTATCTCTACCGTCCGGAAAACAGATACTATCTGTATAGCTTTCTTTATAAGAACTGCACCTCTGAACTTAGAGATATAATCTATTCCGTTACCGGCAGTAATCAGGAGTTACTTAATAAGAGTGCCGGAACAACTCATAGAAAGTTGATAAACCAATATATCTCCGGATGGACCAAATTTGGTATTAACTTAATTCTCGGCTCGGGACTGGACAAGGAGATTGATTTACATAAAAGCATGTTCTTGCCTTATAATCTTTATGCTGTTTTAAACGAGAGCATCAATGAATCTATGCCTTTTGTTAAGGAGGAGATAGTTATTTCTGACGAGTATAAAAAAAGTAAGAGAGATGAGCTGTTTTGGACTAAGCTGATGCATCCCTTATCTGTATTGTCTCTTATATCAATTGTTGTTATTGCACTTTTCTTTGTAAGAGGATGCATTGGGTGGAGTGATAACCTGTATATTTCAATCTTCTCATTGGCCGGCCTTTTTATACTTGCTCTTACGCTTATCTCCGATCATGTAGAGCTTCATGCAAACTTTAATCTGCTTTGGTGTAATCCTCTCTATCTGTTTGTAGTTCTCGCCTCTGTTAAAAAGTGGAAAAAAACAGAGAGACTGCTTTCGGCAATCTCTCTGGTCTCACTAGGTATTTTGCAGATTATTTGGGGGCAAAAGATACAATATGCAGAACCCGGTTTCTTTATTATTGTGATAACTCTTGCCTTCAGTTTTTTAGGAAGGATTATCTGCAAATGGCGTAATCTTATAGGTTAACCTTCGGGTTCAAAGATAAAGGTCATCCTGTTTTTCTTTTCAAATATTGATTTGGCAAATTTTTGAATCTCTTTTGCATCCATTTTATCTAAATAGAGTTTCTCGTCAATGGTAAGATTCTCTTCGCCTGTAATAGTGCTTACGATTATAGTGCTCCAAGGTGTTATATCTTTTTTGTCCTGGTGTACTTTGGTTAGGTATAACATAATCTCTTTCATCTCCTTCTCTGTTGGTCCTCTCTTTACAAATTCGTCAATCTCTTGCTGCACAACCTCTATAAGCTCATCTACCAATGCAGGATCGGTATCAAATTCAATGTTGAATCTGATAAGAGGAGTGGGGTATTTATTGAAGTCTGTTGTCACTCCTACGTGATAGGTGCCTCCACGTTCTTCCCTTATAGAACTCATGTATCTGTCTCTCAGAATATAGGTGATGAATTTAGCCATAAGCGCATTGTATGGAGTGTAGTCAATATTCGCATGGTAAGTTCTATTAACTTCTGCCTTTGTGCTTAACATATTTTTGGCCTTGTACCTTAAATAAACTTCTCCATCTTTGGCTACTGGCTCTTTATATTTTAATTTGGGAGCCTTAAATTTCCCTTCTTTTATCGAAGAGATATATTTAATAACCAGCTCTTTACCCTTATTGCTATCCATTGGTCCGGTAAATACAAAAGTATAACCTGCGGGATTCATATATTGCTTGGCGTAGAGTTTCTCAATCTTATCTGCACTAATAGAGTTGATGTATGCAGAGTCAAACTTAATATTGGCAGGGCTGTAAGAATATCTGATTTTGGCTACCGAATCTTTAAAGGTGTTTAACTCCCCTCTATCACCCGAAATACCTTTAAGGATTTGTGCTTTTGCACTTTCCAAATCGCGTTCTCTAATCTCTACATCGGTAAAATAGAGATGAAGTAGTTTAAAAAACTCTTCGCTGCTATTTGGGTTAAAATTTCCTGCTATATTATTTGTTCTGTAACCCATTGATGGAGTGATTGAGGCTCTGTTTCTGGCACTCCATTTTGTAATCTCACCTCTGCTTAAGCCGTTAATAGTAAGCTTAGAAAGGAATTGCGCAAGTGCTTTTGAGTCATATATATCATCTGGAAGTGCATAACCACCGGGTCTAAAAGCCTCCATTCTCACTTCTTTATCTCCTCCGTAGGTCTCTTTCCAGATTATCCTTGCTCCGTTGTCAAGTAGCCATTCATAAGTAGAATCGAGCTCTTTCTCGTATTTAATCTTGAAGTTCTTTGATGTAAGTGCTCTTGATTTGATAATTCTGCCCGGTTGAGGAACCTTGTCAAGAGTGATACTCTTTTCTGCTGCCAGTTCAAACCTATCAAGTTGTGTACTTTGAACTTCATCCAAAAGAGAGAGGACATCATCCTCGGTTGGCAGATATTGTTTATCATTCTCGGGAACGGCGAATATAATTACTCTATTCTCATCGGTAATTATCTTTGGTACATATTGGTTTACATTGTCAAGAGTTATTTTCCCTATAATCTCCTTAGCCATAGCAAAGTACTTATCAATGTCAACTAAAGGATACTGCCTTGTAAAGTGACTTACTGCTGATGTTACATATTCGTCATTCTTAGGATTCTTGATCCTGTCATAACTTTTTTCCCACTGTAGTTTGACTCTTGTAGCTGCATTCTTGAATTCATCTGCATCAAAGCCGTGCTGAGAGACGCGCTCTATTTCAATAAAGAGAGCTTTAAGGGCTTTGAGCGTGCTTTTGTTATCAAATGGCAGGGTGGTTGTGGTAAAACTTCCGGAGGCATAACTTATGTTACCGTAAACGGGAATCAGATTCCGGGCTAATGAATCATTACTTGCGCAAGCGGCTTCACATCTTACCTTGAACATGTCGAGGAAGATATCCTTAACCAGTTCTACATAGAGCGCCTCTGCGGTTGTCCTCTTTTCTGGGCTCAGGTGAGGCTGTCTTATGGTCATCCTTACAGAAACAGCTTTGCTTTCAGGATCGGTATTGAAGCCTACAATTGGTTTTTTATTTACTGGGATGGTGTAACTCTCCCTTACTGCACCGTTCTCAACCTTAGGAATTTGTGAAAATCTGTCAATAATCTTCTTTTCCATTGCCTCAACGTCAATATCGCCAACTACAATCACCGCCTGGAGGTCGGGACGGTACCATTTATGATAATAGTCAACCAAAGTTTCGCGGGTAAAGGTGTTGATAATCTCCGGAAGCCCTATAACATCCCTTTGGGCGAATCTGGAGCCGGTCTGTTCAACTCTCATTATCCCCTTCATCATTCTTGTTCTGGCATCGTCTCCACGGCGCCACTCCTCTCTTACAACACCTCTCTCTGCTTCAATCTCTTCTGGCTCGCAAGAGATGTAGTGCGACCAGTCATGTAAGGCCAAAAGTGCAGAGTCTATGATTGATTCCCGGTGTAGAGGTACGGCTGAGATATTGTACACGGTACGCTCCATCGAGGTGTAGGCGTTGATGTTATTGCCAAATTTTACCCCAATACTTGCAAAATATTCCAAGAGCAATTTCTTAGGAAAATGTTTAGTTCCATTGAAAGCCATGTGTTCAAGAAAGTGGGCCAACCCTCTTTGATTCTCCTCTTCTTGCAGGGAACCAACATTATGTACGATAAAAAATTCTGCTCTTCCGGCAGGATTCTCTGCGTGACGAATGTAGTAGGTCAT
>CAYZPF010000073.1:3609-12258 GCA_964479995.1 uncultured Muribaculaceae bacterium
GTTTTCAAGTTTGCCTATTTTATATTTGGTATCAATAGGGAGGGGCTTTTGTAAATCAATATTTTGAGCTTTTGCTGTCTGTGTGAATAACAGTACAGAAAAGAGTAGAATAATTATTTTGTTTATATGTTTCATAGCTAGTTCTATTTAAAAGTGATATTCATCTCATTGATAAGATGTTCTGCTTTGGCATATTTTTCAATGATCCAAAGTACATATCGTATGTCAACATTGACACATTTATTTAGTTCGGGGTGAAACCAGGCATCACTTGCCAATGATTCTTTATTCCCGTCAAATGCCAGCCCTATTAACTCTCCTTTGGCATTTAAAACGGGACTGCCGGAGTTTCCGCCCGTAATGTCATTATTTGAGAGGAAGTTTACGTACATCTTACCTTTTTCGCCCCATTTGCCCCAGTCGTCTGACTTAAGCAGTTCCATCATTTCGGGTTTGATATTGAAGTCATACTCTTCGGGATTGTATTTGTCGAAAAGACCTTGTGTGGTACTCCGCGAGCTGTAGTATATACCGTCAGATGGGTTGATAGGACCAACATTCCCGTATGTTATTCTCATGGTTGAATTGGCGTCGGGGTATTGGACCTTTCCTTTTTCAAGATCCATTTGATACATAAGCCTTGTGTAGTAGGCTTCGTAGTTTAATAGTGCACTTGGCCCTATCAATTTACTCTCTTTGGCATTGAATGTGGTTATTTGAGCCGACCTGGCCAGAAGCGAAACAGGATCATCAATATATAAATCTATCGGTTGGTCTTTCTTTGCTGCTTCAAAGAATTTTTCGGGATTGAGTATCAAAGAGTTTTCGAAGATATGATTTATCATCAATCTGCTGTTATTGTGGAACTTGCCGGCAAGCTCCGTAATGTAATCACCCCAATACTCTCTTGGAACATTAGATAAGAATTCTCCTAACTGATACTCCATCAACTCTCTCTCTAATCCTAAGTCGCAGGTTTCATACCCTTTCTTTATGTTTTTAACAAATGTGTCGTAGTGTTCTGCACCAACTTTAAGGGTATCAATTTTTTCTCTCTCTTTTGCTGTTTTAAGAGAATTTGTACGATTACCTAAATAGATAAAGCCGTCTCCCGAAACCAATGTCTCCTGATAGTACTTTTTAGCCCTGGTAATATCCTCTATCTTTTTATAGCCACTCTCCATTTTTTTTAGAAGGGATCCCCATTCCTGAGCTCTTTTGGGGTCGCCCTCTATCCATCTTTGCAACTCTTCCTCTTTAGCTTTTTTAATATCGACAACGCCAAATCTTCTAAAATTAATAACCTGTCCTTCAAGCAACTCTTGAACATTGCTGATGTTGAAGAAATTATCGGCATATTTAAGCCGTATCTCAGGATCTCTGTCCATGAAGCTTCTCATTATCTGCATCTTTCTGTTTCTAAGCTTGACAGAGACAGGATTGGTTATTTTCTCCTTTTCGTAAACGGCAAAGGAAGAGCTGTAGCGATTCGTTCTTCCCGGGTAGCCGAGTATCATTGTGTAATCACCCTCGTTTATCCCTTTTCCTGATATAGTAAGAACTTTTTTGGGAGTGATAGGGACGTTATTTACCGAATATTTTGCAGGTCTCCCGTCTTTCCCTCCGTAAACCCGGTAAAGAGCAAAGTCCCCCTTGTGTTGGGGCCACTCCCAGTTATCGGTGTCGCCACCATATGCCGCTACGGATACGGGAGGGGCTCCAACTAATCTGATATCGGTGTACACCTCATAAAAAAAGATATAATATTTTGAACCGCGCCACATAGACATTAGCATGGTCTCCATACCACTTTGCTTATTATATTTACCTTCAAGTACAGAAGATAGTTTTCTAATTCCCGTAGGTTGTCCGGCTTTCTTAAGGGAATCTACTGTTTGTGCCACCTCTTCGGTTGCATCTATCACTTTTCTTAAAAAATATACCGATTTCCCGGATATATACCTCTCCCGGTCTCTGCTCATAGCCCAGAAGCCATCTTCAAGCAGATTCTCTTCTGCAGTGCTTAACTTGTGAATATCGCTGTAAGCGCAATGGTGATTAGTTATCAATAGACCGTCATTGGATATAATGCTGCCTGTACACCCAAAATCAAGGGCGACTACTGCATCGCTTACAGAAGCAGAGTTCTCATCATAGATTACTTTTGGATCAATCTTTAAACCTGCTTTCTTCATCTTTACAGAAAGATTTTTATCAAGCAGGTTAATAAGCCACATACCCTCATCCGCTTTTATGGGGGTTATGCTTAACAGCAGCACAAAAAGTGCCGCTATACATAGAATTTTTTTCATGAATTTTGCCGTTAAAATTATTGAAAGTATGGCAGACCCGAATTGGTTTAGCTAAGGGTCTGCCGATACCGATTCTTAGCTATTATTCAGCCGGAACCTCCTGTACTATCCCTTTTTCTTTAAAAGGTATGCTTGCATCCATCTCTTTAACGCTTCCATCTTTATATTTGATAGACCATTTAGGAGCAGTCAGGATTTCCCAAAGTTTGTTTTCATCCAGAATATCTTTCCTGAAGGTGAATCTAAAGCTTGGCACATTATCATCATTGAGATATGTCTCAATTGCTGTTATTCCCTCTTGTTGTGAAAGGTGATTTGAAAGATATGTGAGATACCTTGAAATAATAGGCTTATCCAGTCCCGGATATGCAATATCATATATTGCTGCGCCCTTTCCATCCCAATTCTCCTGGTTCTTTTTGAATTGTGCAGAGAATTTATTGAATTGTCTTTCAAGGAACTCTCTTTTTGAGATTATTGTTTCGGAATTTTTATCTATTCCTTCATATACGTAACCGGTTTTGATAGTATTTGTGCCACCACCTGCAACAGGCAATACGAGTTCTTTTTGCTGTACAACCGATTTTATGAATTTCTCGTCTATTGGTTCGTCAGGATGCATATAGATTCTTACTGTGAGAGGACAGCTGTATTCTGTCTCCAGACCGTAATAAGGCTTTCCTGTCTGTTTAAACTGTATCCCCAAATAGTTTGGATCGAGCTTATCGTACATTTTCTCTGTGAAGATTGTAATAACTTTTACATTCTCTACTTCTGCAGGGGGATTTGCTATCTTGTATTTTGTTGGTACGTATAGCTTCTCGCGAATTTGATCTTCAGTAGTTTCAGAAGGCAGGTAGTAGATATCTGCAGTTGATTTTTTTACATAAGTAGCCACACCATATACTCCCGGAATTTTCTGAAGAGTTGCAGAGAAGGTTTTGGAGCTGCCGTAGCAGTGAACTGAGCGTAGCCCCTCAACTGTTATCTTTTCAAGCTTATCATAATTTGCTTCGTCTCCCCACTTCTCATTAATTGTAGGCACTTCGATAAGACCTCCAAGCGATAAGCCTACTGCAAACAGAACAACTGTAAGAATTGCAGGTAACCACCTGAATGATTTTTTGCCACCAAAGGTGAGGGCGTCAAAATTACAACTTGAGATACACTCTCCACAAAGGTTACAATCTACATTCTTAACACTGTTTACTTCATCAACATTTATTCCGTAAGGGCACCTTTTAGCACAAACACCGCAATCTGTGCATTTCTCTTCCGATCTTACAACTTTGAGGAGAGGGAATACTTTTGCTTCAAGGTAAAACACCTCCCATAAGTAACCAATGATTGAAGCTGCACCAAGCAGATATACCCATGAAACCGACAGGCCGGCAAAGTTTATTAATGCAAAGATTCCAACCAGCACAACAAAAGTAATGGCATATTTGAAAATATTACTTATCGCTCCAAGCGGACAAATATATTTACACCAGAACATCTTAACAAAGAGGTTACCTATGATGAAAACTCCAAATGCTATCAGAGACATCCATAAGGTTAGCTCTCCTTTGAAACCTGTGGCTGTTGCGTAGTACGGGTCAAAGTTCTTACAGAAGAGCTCTGAACTTGAAACAGTCATATAGAAGATCCAGAAAAGAAGTACATACTTAAACAGGCGCAGCACTTTGTCGGCTACACTACCGTAGTTTATTGTAATCTCTTTGATCTTTAATTTTTTGCGTAACTTGCCGATATACTCGGTTGCCCATCCTAAAGGACATAGATAGCCACAAAAAAGTTTACTGAAAAGTATAACGCCAATTGCCAGCACAACACCCATCATGATTTGGGTTGCTGTCATACTGCATGCTAAAGAGTTATTAACTAAAAAAGAGCCTATTGTCTGGAGACCGCCAAAGGGACAATAAGCTTCACAATCAGGATTCTCATTTCCAAAAATTTTTGTCATGAAAATGATAATAGCTAGCAATGCTCCCCATTGTATTAAATGGCGGAGCCAGTTTTTCTTCAATTTCTTCATTTTAATTGAATTTGCGATTTTGTAAAAAGGTTATTTATAATTTGTTAAAAAATTGCCGTTAAAATAAAATGTTGTTTCGAACTATCCCCTCACACAAATTTTAATTCGAAACTTTACAAATTACTCTCCTTAAAAAATCATTCTTTGGCAAAAATAACTATTTTTGCTCAGTTTGTACACAAAACAGACTTTTTAACGGCATCTTTATATAAAAATCAATATTATTTAGGCAAAATTTTTGCGTAATTACGTCATTTTATTAATGTAACATAAAATAATTGATCATGAAAAATCTTTTAAAATTTTCAAAACTCCTTTTATTATCGGCAATAATCTTGTTTCTCTCGGTAAGAGCCTATGCAGACGAGGGAATGTGGCTTATTAACAGCATTGACAAGCAGCTTTATCAGTTAATGAAAAGCAAAGGGCTCAAACTTAAACCAGGTGAAATTTATAATCCGGAAGGGAACGCCCTTACAGATGCAATTGTTGCACTCGATGGGGGGAACTGCAGCGGGAGTATCATCTCTCCCAACGGTCTTATGATTACAAACCACCACTGTGCCTATGGCGATATTCATGCTTTGAGCACAAAAGATAAGAACTATCTTGAAGACGGTTTCTGGGCAATGAAGATTGAAGATGAAATCCCTATCAAAGATAAAAGCGTTACTTTTTTAAGAGGAGTAATTGATGTTACCGATATTACAAAAGAGATAATTGACAGCCTTGACGCTGCAGGACCCAGAGCACTCTTTTTTATGAACAAGGTATCTTCAATCCTGGAGAAAAGATTTACTGACATTCCTTATGAAAAGTCTCTTTCGTCAATGTGGAGAGGCAGCAAGTATTACCTCTACCTTCTTGAAACCTTTGAGGATGTAAGGTTAGTGGGTGCACCTCCCGTATCAATCGGCGCTTTCGGAGGTGAAACCGATAACTGGGGATGGCCGCAGCATAAAGGCGACTTTGCTATTTACAGGGTCTATACCGCTCCCGACGGGAAACCGGCAAAATATTCGGAATCAAATGTGCCGATGACAGCAAAGAGGTACCTGACAATCTCTTCAAAAGGTATTAAGACCAATGATTTCTCAATGGTTATAGGTTATCCGGGAAGAACTAACAGATATATGTCTTCATTCCAGCTAAAGGAGAAATTTGAGATTCTTAACCCGGTCATTAGCGGAGTGAGAAGAGCGAAGCTTGAAGTTTGGAAAAAATATATGGATCAATCAGATGAGGTGAGACTTATCTATGCAGATAAGTATTTTGGGATAAGTAATTACGCCGATTACGCAAAATGGGAGAACATCAGCTTAGATAGATTTAATGTTATTGACAAATTAGAGGAGAAAGAGGTTGAGCTTCGGGAGTGGATTGATTCCGATCCCGGTAGAAAAGCGCAATATGGTTCAATGCTTGACAATCTAAAAAAAGCATACGAGGCCTCAGCAGAGATTACAAGAATTAAGGAGTACTACAGAGAAGCTCTGGTAAGGGGCTCCGAACTGCTGGTATTGGGGCAGAGATTCAACGGCTTGATAAACTCTCTGACAAGGGCAAAAAAAGAGCAATTTTCAATTGAGGATAAAGAGGTACAAAGTTTCTTTGAAATAGCTAAACAGGTTCACAGTCAATTAAGTTTTGAGGCAGATAAAGAACTCTTCAAGGTAATGTTGAAATATTATGTAAATGAGGTTCCTGCAAGCTATCAAGATAAAGCATTTACTGACCTGTTTGAAAAATTTAATGGCAATATCGAAAAACTGATTGATTATGTGTTTGATAACAGCGTAGTTACTAATCTTACAAGACTTGACAGCTATCTTTCTCAGAAAAGGAGTATAAAAGAGATTGAGAAAGACCCTATCTCTGATATTGTTAAGACAATGGGTATTCAGCAATACAATCTTGCAGAGAGACAGACATTTGAAAATTTAGGCATTGATCCTGCCAAAGAACGTGGTGACTACACCAGAGCCATGTATCAGATGCAGTTAGACAAAGGCGTGAATGTTTATCCGGATGCCAACTCCACAATGAGGTTAACTTTTGGTGAAGTAGGCGGCATAATACCTCGTGATGCTGTAGTTTATGATTACAGAACAACGACAAGAGGCATTATTGAAAAGATAGACCCGACTGATTATGAATTTACAGTTAAACCCGGGTACGACAAATTGCTCGAAAGCGGCGATTATGGCAGATGGGGAGAGAAGGGTGTACTATATATCAACTTTATGGCCGACAACGATATTACCGGTGGTAACTCCGGCAGTGCGGTTATGAACGGAAAAGGAGAGCTGATAGGCCTCGCATTTGACGGCAACAGAGAATCTATGGCCGGTGATGTTTACTACGTTGAAGGCTATGCCAAATCGGTAAATGTAGATATTCGCTATGTATTGTGGGTTATTGAGAAATATGCAGGAGCAGGCCATTTACTTAATGAGATGACAATTAAGTAGAGCCGCTTACATCAAGACAGATTTAACTCTGCTAAAATAGAAAAGTGCACCCTAAAAGTTTTTGTTTAACTGTTGGGGTGCACTTTAGGTTTATAATTAATTAAAACTAAAAGTTTAATCCTATACTAAATGATAAAAGCGATCTGTTGGTACCAGGTAAGACTCCGTTTAAGATATTATCCAGATTCCCTTCATTAAGTAAAAATTGATATACATAATTTATTCCACCATAAACCACTGTACCCTTTTCCGGCTTAATAAAATGGGAGTATTTAATTCCTCCGCCTACTCTCGATCTGTCTGCAGTTCTGTAAGCAAAGTCATGGTTTAAAAGATTAGTGTTTAGTTTTAAGGCTCCGGTAATAATGGGGTTTGACTCATTGAGCAATGTCCCGTCTCCTTTTGTATAACTACCCATTAGGTTTATATCAAACATACCACGCCTTTTGATTAATATATTCTTGCTTATGTCACCATATATATCCAGGTTTTTGTACTCCTGATGATAATTGGCAGGGTAGATCTTATAATCTTTTTCCATAGTGAATTGAGTAACTCCAAGTGTCAGGATCCATGAGTGACTCATAGCTCCGTCCCTTCTAATATAACCTTTATATTCAGCATTATATTGCTGTAAAGCTTGCATGTATCTTAGTACTTTTCCATATTCAAAGAAGGTCCAGGAGTTGATTTCTCCAGGTATAAGCTCATAATTATTTACAACATTATAACCAAAGTTCTCATCACTCTTGAATTTTAGATAAAGATTGTGATCCAATTTTTCTCCTATATAGGTTAAAAGACCGTTATATCCTATTTTTAAACCATCAGATGTTGCATACCTTTTTATTAACTGGCCATCTTCATAGTCATCTTCGATGTTATAATCAACTTTAAACTGGTTATAGAATTTTATTTTATTCTTGTGATATTCAAATTGTAAAGCTCCTCCAAAAATATCTTTGAAATATCCCCTGTTGGTAATAGTGGTATTGGTAATACCAACTCTTGTACTAAAGAATAATCCTTCCATATAGTAGAGATGTTTACCCGTTGTCTCACCTATAAATTCGTAGCTTACCCTCTCAACATCATGGCGATAAGTTAGATTCAGACCGGTTTTAACAGCTCCTTTATTATATGCCAATCCGGGAGAAATTGTAAATTCAGACATCGCGTTTGAGTTTCTGGCATCTACCCTTTTTGCTCCGGTGGCTGTATGGTAATCAAAAAGTACTCCAATTGACAATCTGTTGGTAATAGGGTAGCCAACTTTACCTGTCAGGGAGTAATCTTCTCTTAGTACTTTGCCCGGGATGGAATCGAGGATAGGGTTCAGGTATGATTCAGGATAGATTGTGCCTAACCAAGATTGATTTTGCTTAATTCCATAGTCATAGTTGAATTTCCCGTAAAAATAGATATTCTTTACTTTGACATAGGATTTTGTCTCTAATCCAAAATTCTGATATTTATCGGGTGTATTAAAATTCTTATAGTCTCCCTCCTGATTATTAAAATAACTTCCGATATTGGAAAAGTTGAGAGCATTGTTAAATACAAGTCCGGCAGCATTTTCAGATACTATCCATGGAGCTTTGTTTTCCAGCCTGTCAAAAAAGTAAAGACATCTTTCCGAAATCTTCTGTGCCGTCAGTAAACTTGGGAATAATATCATTGCTACAATAGTAGCATATATAATTCTGTTTTTCATTTTTTGTTATCGTGTTATTTGTTAAGTAATGATGGTGACAGCCTCTTTTCAAAATCGTTTGAAGAGTTATTTGTATCCATATAAACAATTCTTCCTCCTGCCGCTTCGGTT
>CAYZPF010000074.1:0-12248 GCA_964479995.1 uncultured Muribaculaceae bacterium
GGTTGGATATAATTTTTCAAACTAAACGAAAATGGGCTTTTTAAGGCTCGACTATATAGGCTTTAAGCTTATTGGTACTTTCAAATACAATTTCCTTAGACTCCCAAATAGAGACAAAGACATCATGTACAACATCTTCCGGCGAAATACCCGAATTCCTATACAACTTAGCAGTGTAATAGTATATGTCATTGTAGAGTTTCTCATAGAAAAAGCCAAAGGCCTCACTATTCCTTTCATTAAATAGCTCTAAGTAGGTATTTTCATCAGTTACTCTACTTTTCATAATTAAGTGCACTTACATTAAATAAACAGATAAGAGGCCCTTTTTTACTATTCGACTATCTCAAATAGTAGAATTAATAAGTCAATAACCATTTTATGAGGGAGATTGTTCTATGGAAAGATAGAATCACCTTAACTTAATTATGATTGCCTATTGCCTTAATAAGCTGCTGTTTCATCTCCTTGAGATGGGGATTATCAAGATCTCTATTCTCTAAAGGAGTTTCAATTTTAACCTTTGAGACAATTTTAACAGGAGGCTTGCTAAAAACAAATATTTCGTTCCCCAATAAGAGCGCCTCATCTACATCATGAGTGACAAAAATAACTGTACGTCTGTCGCCTCTCCAGATTTGAGAAAACCACTTTATCATACTCTGCTTAAGGGTTATGTCCAAACCCGAGAGAGGCTCGTCCATAAGGATTATATCAGAATGGCAGGCAAAAGCCCTTGCGATTGAGACACGCTGCCGCATACCTCCGCTGAGCTGAGCCGGGTAATAATCGGCAAATTTTTCTAAATCAACCTGTCGTATTAACCTCTCTGCCTCCTCCCTCTTTTGCTGTTTAGTGAGACTGTCATCCAAAACAAATTCAATATTGCATCTAACTGTTTTCCACGGCAGCAAGCGGGATTCCTGAAAAATATATGAGAAAATTCTCCCTTCAAACCCCTTTATTATGGCGCTGTCGGGAGAGATTATTCCGGCAATCATATTGAGAAGGGTTGTTTTACCACATCCTGAAGGTCCAAGAATACAAGAAATAGTACTTTCATGAAACTCTATACTAAAGTCTTTAAAAAGGGTAAGTCCCTCAAAATTCTTTTTTAACTCCTTAATAGTTAATTCCATATTCTAACTCCTCCATTTGATAAAATGATCCTCAGCCATGCGGATTATCTTCTCAAATCCAAAACTTAGCAAAACAGCAATCAGTGTCCAGGCAATAAGAGCATCCACATTTAAAAAGATTTGGGCAGTCTGCATCTTTGTACCAATACCAAATTGAGGTTGACTTAGTACTTCTCCAATGATAATTGCCCGCCATCCAATACCCATAGCGCTTGATGCTCCGCTGATTATAAAGGGAGAGATGGCCGGAATATAGAGCCCGCAAATAATTTTTTTCCAACCTGCTCTGTAGAGTTTAGCCATCACAACAAGATTGGGATCTACGCTTTTAACCCCCTCTGTAACATTGGTGCAGATAAAAGGGAACATGGTGAGTAATGCAATAAAAACAGGAACCGTCCCGGAGTTAAACCATATTAAAGCCAATAGTATCAAAGAGATTACGGGAACAGAGCGGATAGTAACAAGCATAGGTGTAATAAAAGCGTTGAAATTTGGATAAATACCGGCCAAAATTCCAATCCCTACACCCAAAATAAACGAAATTATAAATCCTATTAGCCCTCTCAATATTGTCACTCCAGCCACTTTAATAAAATCTGCAGCTGTAACAATTTTCAAACCCGATAAGATTGCATCTTCGGGATGCGGAAGGATTAAGCCCGATTTAAAGTACAATGCGGCAACTTTCCAAAGCAACAACATTGTCACTACCGAAAGTAATTTTATAGTTTGTTTTTTAGAGATAGAAATTTTCATTGGGTAATCTTCCTCCAATTATTTCGAGATCTGTCTCATAAAAAAGTTTAAGATACTCTTCTACAACTGTTTTAACCTCCGATGCACTCTTATACAATAAATGTGAACGGGGAATTGACTTAGCAGCAATCTCTTTGTCGGGTAAGATTTGGTATTTAACAATCATTGCTGCTGCATTTTCAGGATTATGATTGACCCAAAGTGTAGAGTTTTCATAAGATTGAAGTACCTTTTTTAGTAATCCTGCATTGTTCCTGGCAAAAGAGCCCTTAACGAGCAGAGCTGTTTGTGCCATAGGAGCTCCATGAACCCTTTCCCACTCTGTATTAAGGTCCATTAGAACCGTTAATTTTTCCCCTTTTTCGAGAATCAGAGAGGCCTGAGGTTCAGAAACCACTCCTGTTTCAACCACGCCTGCAGCCAGGGCATTAGCCATCTCTAAGTGGGTTGGAAAACTGTAATCCAACACTATATCTCTTTCAGGATCAACACCGTTTATTCTGAGCAGATAGCGGAAAAGTATATCAGGTGTCATTCCCCTACCCATTACGTTAACTCTTTTACCCCTAAGCTCACCCCAACTTTTAATGGAAGAGTCCCTTCCCAATAAATAAAGAGACCCCCATACCGGAACAGCAGCAAGCCGGTAATCCATACCTTTGTTATAAAGCAGAGCAGCCATCGTCATAGGCAGAATAGCCAAATCGGCTTCATCCTCCAACATCATTTTTCTAACCTGCATTGGTTCATTAAAAACCTTAACGAATATATCCGGCTTGTCAATAGCAGAGAGACTGTCAATAAACTTTATCATTCCCATAGAAGAGGGACCGTTTAATGTTGCTATTGTACAGGATATCTCTTTATCTCCACGGTTCAGAGAACATCGGCAACTCAGAAACAGAATTATTATGGCAAAAAACAGATATTGGACACCTCTCATCTTATGATATTTTATACAAATCTATCTGATTTATACAATTTGTCAAAAAATTAGTATCTTTGCAAAAATAATTAAACCGTATTGCACTGAGAATCGGATAAATTCTACTCAAGGTCATGCGGGGAATAACATCTAATCCGGAGGCATTCTGATGGAAAAGAGAATTGGAACAGTCTTAATTAAGATCGAAAGTCGGGAAAACGTTCATCTTCTGAACGAAATAATCTCAAATCATTTTCAAATCATTGTTGCAAGGCAAGGATTGCCTCATAACAACGAATTAAGTATCATCTCTCTTATTCTTGAAGGTACTACAGACCAGATAGGTTCCCTCACAGGTCAATTGGGTCGTATAAAGGGTATTCAGGTCAAATCGGTACTATTAAAGAATAATTAAATAATGAAAAAAATTTACCTCTATTTTTTAACAGCTCTTCTTGTTGCATTTTACTCTAATATGGGAGCACAAGAGCTAATCCCTTTAAAAACAAAAAAGGATTCGACATTCAATTATACAGATACGCTCTCTTTAGGTGAGATAACTGTGTCTGGGTTTAAAGTTGACAGGAAACTCAGAGATTTGCCTGCTTCTATTAGTCTTACCAAAACCATTGATTATCAAAAGGTATCTGCTTTTTCACTTTCACATGTCCTTAACTCACAGCCCGGTATTTCAATGGGCGGAGATGGAGTTTGGTCAACTAATGTAAATATCAGAGGGTTGGGTGAAAGTCGTTTTGTCACATTGATTGATGGAAACAGAGTTGAGACAGCAACCGACCTTACTGCCTCACTAAGTATGATTGATGTAAATGAAATCGAAAGAGTAGAGGTCATTAAAGGAGCTCAATCCTCTCTTTACGGTACAGGAGCCATGGGAGGGATTGTCAATATAATAACAAAGGATGGAAGATTTGCCAATAAAACTTATCTCTCGGGTAATATTATATCGGGATATGCCACGGTTAACTCTCTCTTTTCAACAAATGGAGCAATAGGAGCCGGTTCCCGTAACTGGTACGTGAGAGCCTCCGGATCATATTACAATGCAGATGATCTACGCACTCCTAATGGTATTTTACCAAACAGTCAGTTCAGGATGAACAATGTATCTGTAAAGGCCGGAGTAAAGCCCTTTACCAACCATATTATAAAAGTACAGTATCAAAGAAACGGCTCTTTGGATGTAGGGATTCCGGGTGGAGAATCGTTTCCCGGTCCTGCCGAGGCTACCTATAAAGATATTAGCAGAGAGTTATGGTCGGCCAGTTACGAAATTTCAAATATAACAGATATATTTTCTTCTCTGCAAATCAGCTATTTCGACCAGTTTATTAATAGAGATGTCTCCGTCAAACCAAATACCGTTACAGAGGTTACCATGCCCAATGGATTTAAACAAATAACAACCCCCACCCTTATGACACCCGGAGGCAAACATCATACGAAAGGATTTAGGCTACAAGGTAAATGGGATCTTTCAGAGAAAAATACCCTTATTTCAGGTATAGATATATGGGGAAGAAAGCTTAGTACAACACGTGAAAAGTATATAAATGTTAATGTAATTAACACAAGTGGCGATACAGTTACAAAAAAGAGTCTGGTGAGAGGGGAAACACCCATTCCCGAATCAAAAATAAATAGTGCCGGTATCTTCCTTCAAAATGAAACAAAGCTTGCTGACGGGCGTTTGGTATTGATTACGGGAGGTAGAATTGACAATGTGAATATAAAAAACGAAGCCGGATACGATGTTGATTATATCGAAGATAATGGAGTAAGAAACGATAACCCCCCAACGCAAAGGAAGACCTTTGATAAAGGAAGTTTCAAAAGTCTCTCCTGGAGTGCAAATGTTGGATTACTCTACAAAGTCAATAAAATAACCGATTTAACATTCAATATTGCCCGCTCATTCAGAGCCCCTTCACTGGAAGAGAGATTCAAATATATTGACCTTGGCAACTTAGTCAGATTAGGTAATATCGGATTAAATCCCGAAAAAGGATACTCTTCTGATCTTGGTATAAGAATTTGGGGGTCAAATCTTATATTTTCATCATCTCTCTTTATCAATCGTATCACCGACATGATTGCAGAGACTCCCGGCGAATTCATATACACTTTAACAGCAACATCAGAACCCGAAACTCTACCGGCATTGATAAATTCCAATATAAGCAAAGCGCTGCTATATGGATTCGATTTTAAGGCGGAT
Organism: uncultured Muribaculaceae bacterium; assembly: GCA_964479995.1. Taxonomy (GTDB): domain Bacteria; phylum Bacteroidota; class Bacteroidia; order Bacteroidales; family UBA932; genus Bact-08. The sequence goes on from CAYZPF010000074.1 coordinate 5,063, forward strand.
TACTCATTATCCGGCAATTGGCTTCTATTTATTTCAGGCTCTTACGTTAGGGGAAAAGCAGATAAAGCTAAAGAGAATCTGCCGATGATACCTCCTTTAAACGGCAGGGCAGGGATAAATTATTCCAACAATAAAATCGGCTCTGCAGAACTATCTCTAACAGCAGCCGCAAAACAGAATAAAGTTGCTCCGGGAGAAAAAGAAACTTCGGGATTCTACAGAGTTGACCTAGCGTTTAATACCAAGAGAATTATCCTTGGAAAGAGCGCACTGCAAATTTTCTTTGGAGTGGATAATCTGACGGATGTTGCTTATACTAACCACCTTTCAACCAATAGAGGCGGGATAAACATAGAGCCGGGGAGAAATCTTTTTGCCAGGTTTAATTTCTCCTTCTAACCTATTTTGCTATATTTACCTCCATAATTGAATTTCAACAAGATGAAGGTAACAACTCTTACAGAAAATTTAACATACGACCGTGCCCTATTAGCAGAGCACGGTCTCTCGTTTTTCCTGGAGAGCCCTAAGCAAAAAATCCTTTTCGATACAGGGCAAAGTGATATCTTTATCAGAAATGCCAATGTATTAAATATCGACCTTAACAAGGCTGACTCCCTGATAATAAGCCATGGCCACTACGACCACACAGGTGGAATTAAACACTTCCTGGAAATAAATTCAAAGGCAAAAATCTACATAAAACAAGAGGCCTTTAACAAAAAGTACAGTAAATTCAGAGAGTCGGGAATACCATATTCTCATGAAATTCCAGAAGAGAGAATTATATACACTAACGAGACCACGCAGTTGGAAGAGGGCCTTTTTATTATCTCAAATATTTTGCCCGAAAATATTCTTTACGAAAAGGACAATCCCGGGATGTATGTGGAGACAGGCGGTGTTAAATATAAAGATAACTTTGCCGATGAGCAATATCTTGTAACAATGAATGATAACGGAATTTCAATTATCACCGGTTGTTCGCATTTAGGGATAGTAAACATATTAAATGATGCCGTAAACCGGTTTGGACTTCCCCTTAACTACCTTGTAGGAGGACTTCATACTTCAAATTCACCTGAAAATGAGATTAAACTGATCATCAAACAATTGGAATATTATAATCCTAAAGGTATAGCTCTTTCCCACTGCACGGGTATCGATGTCTATTGCAGATTAAAAAAAATCTTTCCCGAAAAAGTTTTCTACAACCATACGGGAAAAAAATTTGAATTGTAATTACTTGCTCCCGAAACTCTTCATAAACTGGACTCTCTCAAACTTTTCCGGATTGTCAATATTTGCATAGTTAAGCATGCCTTTAAACTCATAAATAGTCTTAAAGCCCTGAGAATCCATGAAAAGATGCAGATCTTCTATCGCATTGGATATAGCAACTGCTCCCTTTTTATAAAGTGCAGTACACATCTGAATTGTGGTTGCTCCCGCAAGAAGCTGTTTAATCATTGCTGTTCCGTTGTGAATACCGGTACTGGCAGATAGATCAATTCCCGGAACAAGTGCAGAGACAATACCCATCCATCTCAACTCTTTAAGAGCCTCTTCCGGTGAGGAAAAAGCATCTGCCGGAAAAATTCTTACGCGCTTGATATCAATATCGGGACTGTAAAATCTGTTAAACATAACAACCCCTTTCGCTCCATGGCCTTTAAGACTGTTTATAAAGCCGGGAAGATTGGTAAAAGTACCTGCAATCTTAACTGCAATCGGAATATTTATCAGTTTTGAAACCTGAGAAACAACGTTAAGATATTCTTTTTCAATCTCTTCTGATCTCTTATGAAGATTTAGAGGGAGCGAGTAGATGTTAAGCTCCAAACCATCTGCACCTGCGTTCTCAATATCTTTGGCAAATCCGGTCCAACTGCCGGTAGAGTAGCAGTTAATACTGGCAATCACCGGTACAGATACACTCTTTTTAACATCTGAAACTAATTTAAGGTATCTGTCAATTGAGTTTTGACGCAAGTAGTGGTGAAGGTAGTCGGCCGACTCAGGATAATCATGTGATTGTGCTTGTAAAAATTCTGCCTCGTTGGTTATCTGCTCCTCAAAGAGAGATTTTACTACAATAGCACCAACACCTGCTTTTTCAAATTCAACCACTCTGTCTAATTGTGCCGTTAAACCGGAACTGGCAGCCATAATCGGCGAGGGCAAATTTAAGCCCATGTAATTTACTGAGATGTTTGACATATCGTGTGGTTTTAAATATTTTCCAATACCTTTCTTAAGCTCACCTTCTGCTCAATAGTATCCTTAAGGCTCTCTATTGATACTCTCTCCTGCTCCATTGAGTCTCTGTATCTTATTGTAACTGTTCTATCTTCTGCGGTTTGATGGTCAATTGTTATACAGAATGGGGTACCTATTGCATCCTGCCTGCGATATCTCTTTCCAATACTGTCTTTCTCATCATATTGGCAGTTGAAATCATACTTAAGATTATTCATTATTTCTCGTGCAATCTCTGGTAAACCATCCTTCTTTACCAGTGGAAATACAGCCAGTTTCACAGGCGCCAGAAAAGCAGGAAGCTTCAAAACAACCCTCTCCTCTCCGTTATCCAGCTTCTCTTCGCAATAAGCACTTGAATAGACTGCAAGGAAAGTTCTGTCCAAGCCTATAGATGTCTCTACCACATAGGGAACATAACTCTCATTTGTCTCCGGATCAAAGTATTGCAATTTTTTCCCCGAGAATTTCTGATGTTGAGCCAAATCAAAATCTGTTCTGGAGTGTATTCCTTCAAGCTCTTTGAACCCGAAGGGAAAGAGAAACTCAATATCAACCGCAGCATTTGCATAGTGTGCAAGCTTTTCATGATTATGATACCTGTACTTCTCATCTCCTAGACCCATTGCTTTATGCCATCTGAGCCTGCTCTCCTTCCACTCCTCAAACCATTTTAACTCTTCTCCCGGACGAACAAAGAACTGCATCTCCATCTGCTCAAACTCTCTCATCCTAAAGATAAACTGCCTTGCAACAATCTCATTTCTGAAAGCTTTACCTATTTGAGCAATCCCGAAAGGAATCTTCATCCTTGCTGTCTTTTGTACATTCAGGTAATTGACAAAGATGCCCTGAGCCGTCTCCGGTCTTAAATATATAATGTTTGAATCCTCTGTCACACTTCCCATTTGGGTTGAGAACATTAAGTTAAATTGCCTTACTTCTGTCCAGTTCCTGGAACCTGAAACCGGACATACTATTTCACATTCAATTATCAGATCTCTCAAAGCTTCAAGGTTGCCTGCATTCAATGCTTCATTCATCTTTGTCCTTGTTTTAGCAACCTTTTGAGCATTTCTCAATACATTGGGATTAGTCTCCCTAAACTGGCTCTCATTGAAGTTATCCCCAAATTTTTTCCTCCCCTTCTCTACCTCTTTCTCAATCTTCTCTTCAATATTAGCAATATAATCCTCAAGTAAGATATCGGCACGGTATCTCTTTTTTGAATCCCTGTTATCAATCAACGGATCGTTAAAAGCCCCCACATGGCCAGAAGCTTCCCAAATTCTGGGATGCATGAAAATTGCCGAATCTATCCCAACAATATTTTCATTGAGACGGACCATCGAATCCCACCAATATTTCTTTATATTATTCTTTAGCTCTGTACCAAGCTGTCCGTAGTCATAAACGGCACTTAAACCATCATAAATTTCACTCGATTGAAAAATAAACCCATACTCCTTAGCGTGTGCTATAAGTGTCTTAAATAACTCTTCTTGTGTCATTGTTCCTTAGTTAACAAAAAGCGAAATTAGTGCTTTTTATAGAATTTTTCTACTTTTGTCTGTTATAATTAAATAATGAAGCTAAAAAGATTCGCAATGCGCAGATTATTATTTTTATTTTTACTATTGCTACCTACCTTTAACGCATATTCACAAGGCCCTGTAATATGGGATTTTAAGCAAAAGGACAATAAAGACGGAACCATAGACCTCATATTTTATGCAGATATTGAAAGTCCATGGTATATGTACAATACTGATGTGATCAAAGAGGGCCCGCAGGCCGTAACATTTGAGATAAATGAGTCTTCAGATTTTGAATACAAAGCCTCAATTCAGGATAATGCAACTCCTCGCAGCAAGAAAGACAGGGCATTCCCATTTGAGGTTATGGTCTTTGAAGGTGAAGCCTCTTTTATCCAAAAGATTAGCAGGTTAACCCGAGACAAATTTAAAGTTGAAGGGCTTCTTACGTATCAGATATGTAATGGAGGGGAGTGTGTAATTGAAGAGATGGATGTTACTTTTGATATACAAGCGGGCGAAATTTACGATTCCGAGGGTAATATCATTGCCGGGGGAGAGGAAAAGCCCGTAGAAAAAGAGAGCTCCGGCAAAAAGGATGAGGGACTGCTTCTCTTCTTGCTAATAGCGTTTGCAGCAGGTTTAGGGGGAGTGGTGACGCCTTGTGTTTTTCCAATGATTCCTATGACTGTAAGCTTCTTTATAAGCGGGACTGGCAACAAAAGAGATGGTATAATAAAAGGCTTGATATTCGGAGCCTCCGTTACCCTGATCTATGCGCTTATCGGAGTTATTGTCGCCTTATTCAGGAGTACTGATGCTACTGATGCTTTAGGAACACATTGGTTACCAAACGTCCTATTTGCAATTCTCTTCATTGTATTCGCTATCTCTTTCCTTGGGGCATTTGAAATTACACTCCCAAGCGGGCTAGCCAACAAAGCCGATTCAAAAGCAGATAAAGGCGGCTACATAGCATCATTCTTTGTTGCTCTTGCAATGGTTATTGTATCATTCTCCTGTACAGGACCATTTGTAGGTTCAATTCTTGCTGCATCTGTAACCGGCGGGCTTGCGCTTAAACCAATATTAGGGATGATCTCATTTGGTTTTGCTTTCTCTTTACCGTTTGTCCTCTTCTCATTCTTCCCTTCACTAATGAAGAAGATGCCAAAATCGGGCGGATGGCTCAATGTTGTAAAAGTTGTTTTTGCCTTTGTTCTATTAGCATTCAGCTTAAAATTCCTTGCCTCTGCAGATGCATACTTTGGTCTCGGAATCATGAACAGAGCAATCTTTATCTCCTCCTGGATAGTGATAGCCATTATGCTGGGATTTTATATGATTGGAGTTTTCAAAACCTCCCATGATTCACCGTCCGACTATGTTGGCGCCGGCAGAATAATAACAGCTGTAGTCTCCTTCACATTTGCTATCTACCTTATTCCGGGCCTCTTTGGAGCACCTCTGTCTTCTCTTTCATCAATCATTCCTCCGCAGGACGGCAGCACCATGGTGTTAAGCACCTCCGGTGCATCTGCCTCCGATAACAGATCTGCAACAGGAGATGTGAGTAAAGGACTTTGCGGTGATGCAAAGTATGCAACAGAAAAGAATAAGGCTCCCTATGGACTTAATAGCTATTATGAGATAGAACAGGCAATCGAATGTGCAAAACAGCTAAACAAACCTGTTTTATTATCCTTTAAATCTATGACTTGCAGTGCCTGTAAACTTATGGAGGGGGATGTCTGGAGTCAGCCGGAAGTTCTTGATCTGATAAAAAACAGAGTAGTTTTAGCATCCCTTTATGTGGACGATAGAACAGAGCTGCCTCTTAACGAACAGGTTACATCAACACTGGATGGCAAAGTAAAGAATACACTCGGCAGAAAATTAAGAGATTATCAGCTTTCACGTTTCAATGTGGCCTCGCAACCCTATTATGTTTTAATAGATCATAACGGAGAGCCTTTGACTAAACCAACAGGAGAGTGTTCAAAAGCCAATTTTATTGCATTTCTTAAATCAGGAATCGAGGCTTTTGAGAAGAGAGCAAAGTAATTCAGAAATTTTTTTTTGAAAAACCGGATGCACATAATCCGGAGCAATTTCATTAAGAGGTTCCAGTACAAATTTTCTGATATGCATTCTAGGATGAGGGACAATAAGTTCCTCATCCTTTATTATCATATCATTGAAAAAGATTATGTCAATATCTATGATTCTTGAGATATACTCTCTCTCTCCAGCTCCAAAAAACATCTTCTTTTTAGATTGAAGAGTCTCTTTCCGCGACCTGTCCCGTCCAAGCTTCCGCTCTATTTCGAGCGCTCTTCTAAGCAGAGTATATACATCAAGTTCGGTTTCAATTATAGCAGCTATATTCAGGAATTTATCCGGTGTTTCAAACCCCCACGGTTCAGTCTCATAAAATGATGAGGTAATTATAGGTTTTAGCGATATCTTTTCCAGCTCTGACAGAGATCTTTGAAGATTTTCTCTGCGGTTTCCAATATTGGCACCAAGCAGAAGATATGCCCTGTTAAACATAGTAAGAAAGACTTTATAAGCGTTAATTCAACTGCAATTAATTATAAAAGACCTAATTCTAAAAGTGCCTCTTCACTCATCCTGCTTTTATCCCAAGGAGGATCAAATACAAGTTCAATTACAGCATCTTCAATACCCGGCACTGTCATCACGGCATCATATACATCCTGCAACAGTTCATCTACCATCGGACAGTTGGGAGCAGTTAAAGTCATCTTAATCTTTGCCTTTTTGTCTTCATCTACCTCTATTTCATATATGAGGCCAAGGTCATATACATTCACAGGTATCTCAGGATCATATACCTGTTTCAAGGCTAATACAATGTTCTTTTCCACGTTCATATTTTTTTGATCATTGTCCATGTCAGCTATATTAGTTTGTTTGAGAATAGAGCGCTGCATAATACTTAATCTGCTTAATCATAGAGAGGAGTCCGTTCGCCCTGGTTGGAGACAGATTCTCTCTTAAACCGATCTCATCAAGAAAGCTTACATCTGAATTAAGGATTTCAGATGGCTCTCTGCCCGAGAAAACCCTTACAAGCAATGAGATTATACCCTTTGTAATAATAGCGTCACTATCTGCTCTAAAATAAAGTTTTCCGTCTGTAAATTCACCCTTAAGCCAAACTCTTGACTGACACCCTTTTATTAAATTTTCGTCCAATTTTGCACCCTCTTCAATTATTGGAAGTAACCTGCCGAGTTCAATTAGATATTCATATTTATCCATCCATCCTGTAAAAACAGAAAACTCTTCTACTATTTGTTGTTGTATCTCTTTAATTGTCATCTTATATATTGCTGTGTATGAATTATTTTAACATATTATTCTTA
>CAYZPF010000075.1:0-12170 GCA_964479995.1 uncultured Muribaculaceae bacterium
ATTATGTGGGATGCGGTAATTTCGGGTAAACTAAAGCCCGGAATGGTAATTGCCGAAGCCACCAGCGGGAATACCGGCATCTCGATAGTTGCCATTGGGAGATTTCTGGGACATGAGGTTACTATTTTTATGCCCGATTGGATGAGTAAAGAGCGGATAAGCTTGCTTGAGAGTTTTGGAGCTAAGATTCGCCTGGTTTCAAAAGAGGAGGGAGGATTCCTTGGAAGCATAGATATGGCCAATAAACTTAAAGAGAATAATCCCGATGGTGTATTTCTCCCCTTACAGTTTGACAATGAGATGAACACTAAGGCTCACTACTTCTCTACCGGTCCGGAGGTTTATAATCAACTAAATTCACAGGGGATAATTCCAGATGCATTTGTTGCCGGGGTTGGTACCGGTGGAACTGTGATGGGAACCGGTCGTTTTTTAAGAGAAGCCTACCCGCTAATCAAAATTCATCCTCTTGAACCGGCCAACTCGCCAACTCTTACAACAGGCTACAAGGTTGGTAAACATAGGATACAAGGGATATCAGATGAATTTATTCCCTCTATTGTTAAATTGGATGAGCTTGACAGCGTGGTTGCAGTTGATGATGGTGATTCAATTATAATGGCGCAAAAGCTTGCAAAAACCTTTGGACTTGGTTTGGGAATCTCTTCGGGAGCCAATTTCCTGGGAGCGGTCAAGCTGCAAAATGAAAATGGCAGGAATTACAGTGTTGTTACGGTTTTTGCAGACGATAGTAAAAAATATCTCTCAACAGATTATCTAAATAATGAACCTGTAAAAAATGATTTTCTCAGCCCTGATATAGAGCTGTTAGAGATGAGCGCCATTCCATATTTTTAATAGTTACTTACTAAAGAGAGGGGTTGTTTCCAAGCTTTATCCGGGTTCTGCCTTAGGAGAGGTCTGTTAAAATTTCCACTCTCCAACTTCCATGTCATGGAGCGCCCCATCTTCAACTTTAAAACGAACGGCTGTGCGTACCGGATGAAATCCTTGTAAACCCGCAGCTCCCGGATTGATATAGATGAGGTTCCTCTTCTTATCGTTTATGATTCTAAGAATATGAGAGTGTCCGCAGATGAATACATCAGGACGATGTGCATCAATTAATTGTTGGGAGCGATAATCGTATCTGCCGGGATGTCCGCCAATGTGCATCATGAGAAACTTGAGCCTTTCCATTTCAAAGAGTTGAATATAAGGGTGAGTCAGACGGATATCCTGTCCGTCACAATTACCGTAAACTCCCTTTAATGGCTTGAATGCCGATATGGCATCGGAGGCCTCTACATTACCAAAATCTCCTGCATGCCAAATCTCATCCACATCTTTGAAGAATTCACGAAGTTTGTCGTCGAAGCAGGAATGCGTGTCGGAGAGGAGTCCTATGAGAGGCATAATTGAATATTTTCAACAAAAGTATCGAATTTTAAATATATTTGCTCTACCAATGGAACTTTTCTTTACAAACCGGATTGATGGCGAGACTGCATATTTAGATACGGCAGAGTCCAACCATTGCATTAAAGTTCTAAGATATTCGGTAGGGGAGATAATTAATTTTACAGATGGTCAGGGAACTCTCTACAAAGGTGAGATAATTTCAAATGCTGCCAAAGAGGTTATTATTCAAATTTTGGAGCGTGCGAGCAACTATATGAGACGAAATTACTATTTGCATATGGCTGTCGCACCTCCCAAAAATCCTGTTAGGTTCGAATGGTTTTTAGAGAAAGCGGTAGAGTTGGGGATAGATGAAATTACTCCTCTCGAGTGCGAACACTCTCAAAGAAGAAGCTTTAACCATATTAGAGGTGAGAAGATAATTCTTTCGGCAATGAAACAGTCATTAAAAACCATTCTCCCGAAATTGAATCCCATGACAAGATCCATGGACGTTATAGCTGAATTTGCCGGGGATCAAGAATTTTTCAAACTTTTTGGCCATTGCAGAGAAGGCGATAAAAGGCCCATTAATGAACTGCTTTCAGAATTTAAGAGAGGGAAAATAATCGTCCTAATTGGACCGGAAGGTGATTTCTCAATAGAGGAGATTAAAGCTGCACAACAAAGCAACTTTAATCCGTTCAGCCTGGGAGAATCCCGTCTCAGAACAGAGACAGCTGCTTTAACGGTTGTATCAGCGGTTTATCTTAATTAATGTTGCGGATATCAGATATCTCTTTTCCGGGATTCCGATATAGGCCTCTAGATGATTTTTATTAAGTTTAATTGTAATCAAGATTTAAGAAAGATGGATTGTAAAGGGAGAATTACTATGAAGGAGATTGAAGAAGTCTATTTAAGATTATTCTCCAGATTGTGTGTTTTCGCAGAAAAAATCCTAAATGACTCTGAAAGTGCAAAAAGTACAGTTCAAGAAGTATTTCTATTGTTTTGTGAGAAAAAGGAAAATTTTAAAATACAAGAATCATTTGATGCATATTTAATTAAGGCTGTATATAATAAATGTTTACTTCATAGGCGTAGAATAAAGATTCGTCAAAAGCATTTAGATAGAATATATTATGAGAAAATATTGGAGAATATTCCTGATGAGATATTTAATAGAGAGACTATTTTAAAATTAAAAATTATAGATGGAGCAATTAATTCTTTACCTGAACAGTGTAAGAGAATTTTTCTACTTCATAAAAAAGAAGGACTTTCATATGCGGAAATTGCCACATTATATGGTATTTCTGTAAAAACAGTGGGAAATCATATCTATAAAGCTATGAGAAAAATTAAAGAATATATAGGGAAAGTGCAGTGTCAAAATATCAATATAATAAAATAGGAGTTGTTTATGGTAGAATTTGAAAAACATAATATTGATTGGATCTGGGACAAGTGTATTGATGTAGATGGAATTTATGATCCTTATGAGAATTTTAAAGAACTGACTCAGCTTCTTCATGAACGTAAAAAACACAGAGCTAAAAGAAGATTTATTTTTTCATTAGTATCCATTTCTGCTGCGGTATTTCTCTTAATAATATTTGCTATAAATGATATGAATAAATCTACTTTAAATCAGGAAGTTGCACACTCTGAATTAATGATAGATAAAGATAATTTTATAATAACAATTGGTGAAAGAAAATTAGTAAATATTTTCGTAAATGGTCAAATATTTGTCGAAGATAAAAATATTATACTAAGAGAGAATGATAAAGAAGAGATAATACCGGTATCAGATAAAGAATTAATTCAATTGAATATACCAAATGGGAAAAAATATTCGGTTACTCTTAATGATGGATCAAAAATTTTAGCTATGTCAAATTCTTTATTCTCTTTTTATTCCAGTTTCTCAAAATATGAGAGAAAAATAAAAGCTATAGGACACCTCTTTTTTGAAATAGAAAAATCAGATCTACCTTTTATTGTTAATGTGAAGGAGAGTTTATCCATAATAGCTTATGGAACAGTATTTAATATGAAAAATTACTTCAATTCAGATTGTTTGGAATTATCCTTAACAGAGGGTAAAGTCTCCTTGAAGATTGGAGAAGATGAAAACTATTTAACTCCTAATCAAACACTCCAATATAATACTTTACATAATAAAATATTCATAAAAACAACTAATAATCGAGGGAGTATATTTTGGAAAAATCAATGCTTTTATTTTGAGAATGTATTATTAGAAAATTTGGCAATGGAATTATCTGAGTGGTACGGTGTTCCTATTTGTTTTCATTCAGAAAAAATTAAAATGTACAGGTTTTCGGGTAATATACCTGATCATTTAAACCTGATTGAGACTTTGGATATTATAAATGCTGTAAAAAAGATTTATAGTAATTATTCAGATGGTACAATTCATTTTTATGATAAAAAATTAGATTAGTAAGCTCTCGCCGAATCCGCGAGCTCCGGGTTCCATAGGACAAATGCAGCGGATGTTTTTATTTAGAACAAATATTTGTTTTATAATAAAACACTACTTATTTTTGTACTGTTAAACATCAAGACTAAAAATTGATATGAATATAAAATTGTCACAAAAGCAAATTGGTAAGAGGATAGCTGAGCTTCGTAAGATGAAAGGGCTATCTCAGGAAGAATTGGCTAAAAATGTTAAGATTTCCCGACCATCATTGACTCAAATTGAGTTGGGCAATAGGGGTATTGATATTCTTGAACTACAAAAATTCTCACAGGTTTTGGGTTTTTCTTTAGATGATTTTATGTCTAAGAACTTCTCTGTAAATCACGAAATAACTGTCAGAGAGGAGAAGAAGTCATGGAAAGTGGAAGAGCGTATTTCTGTGCCTGCACTTCAAGTCAATAAGTTTAAAAATATCTTGTTGTATATTCTTGAGCGTTGTGCAGGGAAGCCAAATGTTGGCGAAACTGTTCTCTACAAATTGCTTTATTTTTGTGACTTCAATTATTATGAGCTGCATGAAGAGCATCTAACAGGAGCGAAGTATCGAAAATTACCATTTGGCCCTGTTCCGCAGAAATTAGATGCAATAATCAATCAAATGATTGAGGGTGGCGAAATCGAAAGGATAAAGGTTCCATACTTTGATAAGGTTCAAACAAGATATATTCCTTTGGTTTCGGCAGATTTAAAAACTATTAACGGTGCGGAAAAAGAGGTAGTTGATAAGGTTATTGAACAGTTTAGTGATTGGTCTGCTGCTGCCATCAGTAACTATTCACATAAGGATATGCCCTGGTTGGCTTCAAAAGAAGGGGAAGAGATAAATTACGAATTGGTTTTTTATAGGGATGCTCCTTTCTCTGTAAGGAACTACGGAGATGAAATTGAAGAATAATGACCTTTGACGAATTGGCTGAATTTAAAAAGGACTTGAAAAGCCTTTTGAAAAAATACAGAACGCTAAATGAGGATTTAGACGTGGTTAAAAAGGTGCTGGAAATAATGCCCGATGAAAGACCTCCGTTTAGTTTCCGTATTGATAATCTGAATGTGAGAACATCTATAATTAAAGTTAAAAAGATTGCTTGTAAGGTATTAAAAGGCAGAGGAGCTAACTCGGGATTGAGATTAATTTATGCTCATTTTTCTGATGAGCAAAAAATTACCTTCATCGAATTGTATCATAAGAACGACAAGGAAAATGAAGATAGAAACAGGATAGCAGATAATTTTAAATAGTAAAACAATGGTAAAAACTATGGTAAAATATTCACCCTATATGTAAGGAGCAAAGTTCAAATAGATCTATTTATTACTATTGATCTTCCAATAAGCCAATATCCCAGTATCTTTACTATCACAGGAAATCCTCATTTTAAAGTAAAAAAGCGCTCCTTCTTATCTAATACTTACGTTATGTAATATAACAGGCGTAGGGACTTATTATCGCATATGTATCTTATATGCGTAAGGTATCCTTAATTTTAAATAAAATCTGATAATTATGAATTATGACAGACAATTATTCTCACTCTTTAAAGTTCCAAAACAAGTTGTTACAACTAAGCTAAAAGGCTTGGCTATTACATTAGTTTTTACTCTTTTATCAAGTTTATCTATATTGAAAGGTCAAGTACCGAAACAATATTCTATAGATTTTAAAAGTTTAACGATTGAAGAATCTGTAAAAAAAATGCAAACTCAACTCGGTATTAAGTTTTTCTATGACTCCGAAAGTTTAAAAACAGAAAAAAAAATAATCCTGAAATCTTTCAATGACAATACACTTTTGGATATACTGAATTATATTTTTGAAGGAACAAACTTATCTTTTAAGATTGTAAACAATGTTGTTACGATTGCTTTAAAGAGTACAAAAGCAGAGAAACACAATCCTGGTAATAGTCCAATTTCTATCAGAGGAGTGATTACGGACAAGCTAAATAATCCAATAGAGATGGCTTCAATATTTTTATTGGATCAAAAATTATGGGGGACATCCAATTCCGGAGGTTTTTTTAATATCAAAGGAGTAATTCCCGGTAATGTCAATATACAGATAAGTTGTTTAGGCTATCGTCTTTTAGATACACTTGTAAGTATAAAAGGAGATATTGATAATTTCTACTTCAAACTTGATGAAGAGAGTTTAAAACTTGAATCTGTAACGGTAACTGCGATTGAAAATAAAAATGTTCTAAATACCTCATTGAATATCAATCGTCAGACGTTAGATCATTTACAGGTGATTAGTCCCACAGACATTATGAGTTTACTTCCGGGAGGTAGTACAGTAAATCCTAATCTCTTTTTTAATTATGAAAACATTTTTAACATTCGAGGTGGAGATGGTAACGGAAGTTTTGGAACCGCAGTAGAGATTGATGGCATCAGGCTCTCTTCAAATAATAATCTTTCTACAATTTCGGGGGTTAATACAAGATTTTTATCGACATCAAATTTTGAATCTGTTGAAGTTATAGCAGGAGTTCCCTCAGTAGAATATGGGGATATGACCTCCGGGCTTGTTAGGATAAATCAGAAAAAGGGAAGAACCCCTTATTCCGTCTCAGTATCTGTGCGACCTACTACAAATCAATTTTCTTTTAGTAAAGGTTTTGATTTGACAAAAGAGAGAGGGATTTTGAATCTGAATATGGAGCATACGCAAGCATATCAAAATCCTGTTTCTCCTTATAGAACATATATCAGAGATGGTTTCGGAGCAATATACAGCAATACATTTAATAGAGAAAAAAGGCCTGTTAATTTGAGTATCAGCCTTAATGGAACAATTGGTCGTCTCAATACAAAACCAGACCCGGATATTGACGATAACACTTGGGCTTCCGTAGCTAATAATTCAGTTTTGTTTGGAGCTAATGCCAATTGGCTAATTAATAGCAAGTATATTACTGCTTTAGATTTCAATGTAAATGCAAGTTACACAGACGATATACAAAAGACGTATGAGTATTTTTCTTATGCAACTACTCGCCCTGCCATAAATGTTGCTGAAAGCGGTTATTTTGAAACAAATTATATTCCGGTTCAGTTTTATAATCTTAAAATAGTTGATAGTAAAGGGCTAAATTTTAGCGCAAATATAAAAGCATCCTTAAACAAAAAAATAGGACCAATATTTAATAGGATTAAACTAGGGTTGGGATGGAGGAGTGACGGCAATATTGGTCAAGGGGAGTATTATGAAGATAATTTATCTCCTGATGGATATAGACCTCGTCCCTATAATGAAATTCCTTTTCTTCATAATTGGAACTCCTATATAGAAGATAACATTACGATTCCGTTGAAAAATACTTCTCTTTCTATGGTTGGAGGAGTTAGAGTTGAAGGTAACGTAGTAAAAGGGATGGATTATAAAAATGTTTTTTCTACCTCTCCCAGATTCAATGTTCGTTATACAATAGTTGATAAAAAAGATGAAAGGACTAGTGGTTTAAAAAAACTCGGTATAAGAGGTGGCTGGGGCATGATGGAAAAACTACCTTCTTTGTCTGTTCTATATCCTGCCGATAAATATTATGATATTATGGTTTATTCGAAGAATTATGGAACAGAGAATAAATATTTTTATGCTGCAAAAACAAATGTATTTAGAGATTTTTTCAACCCAAACCTCAAATGGTCGCGCAGCCAAAATACTGAAATTGGCTTGGATGCTAATATTTCGAATATCAATGTTTCTTTAATTTATTATAAGAATAGATCAATTTCTCCTTACACTACAGAAACAATATATCAACCTTATTTTTATAATAAAACGGATGAAAATTATACTGTGCCCGGTAATCCGGAGTTTAATGTTGATAGAGAGACAGGAGATATTTACGTTAAAGATTTAGATAATCCATCATTAGGGGCACAATTAATTCCTAAATCTGTTATTGATACTATCTTTATTGCAACAGGTATGCAATCCAATGGCGAACCTAGTACCAGACAAGGGGTTGAATTAATTATAGACTTTGGAAGGATAAAGTCAATTAATACATCTTTTAGATTTGATGCAAATTACTCATATTCAAAGGGAGTTGATACAAAATTAAAAGAGAGTTATCCATCAAGTCGTCATTCAACTCTTCCCACAAATTTAGGTAGGTCCTATGAATATATTGCATATTATCTTATGGGCACGGGAACTTATCAAACATATAATGGTTATTGGAAAGATGCGCTTAGAGCAAATTTTACTACAACGACGCATATCCCTGCCATAAGACTTACTGTCTCATTAAGATTAGAAGGATCGCTCTTTACAAGAGAACAAAATCTCACTAATTATAATGGCGAAGAGTGGGCTTTTCTAATAGATAAAGATGGAAATAAAGTTGATGGAAGTGTTTATAATCAGAAAGAATATTACACCGGAGTATGGCCGGTAGCATATAAAGGTTTTGACGGAATTATTCACCCTTTTACAGAGAAGGAGGCAACAGATTCGAGATTTGCCCCAATGATTGGCAGAGACAGTAATGTCTATACTTATGTCGAAGATGGTTCAGGAGCTTATTTTATGGCTAATTTAAACTTTACAAAAGAGATAGGGGACTATGCTTCAGTATCTTTTTATGCAAACAATTTCACAAAGAGTAATCCTTATATTAGAAGTTGGGCAACAGGGATAAAAACAGCCAGGAATATCTCTTTTTCTTACGGAGCAACTTTAAGGATAAAATTTTAAATTATATAAATATGAAAAAAAATCTATTTATAATTATCTCAATCATATCTATTTTCACTATTTCGTCTTGTGAGAAACTATTCCAAAATTATGAAAAAGACGACCCCTATGCAGATGATATAAAAAAGTTAAATATTACGCTTATATATCCTGACGGTTTTGAGGAGATAGATAAATCGGGAGCACAGATTACTATTCTAAATCCTACTAATGGTACAAGGTATAGTTTGTTATCAAACAATGAAGGCAAGGCTACCATTAATCTCCAGTACGGATTTTATAGTCTATCTGTGACAGATAAAGGAACACCTATCTCCGGGTCAATTCCGGTTTTTAATAGAAGTATTGATCAAATACAGATTGCAGATACTTTGAAAGGAGATTTAAATATAAATATTGAATTGGTATTATCTTATTCCGGACAGTTAATTATCAAAGAAATTTATTATCGAGGATGTGCAAAACCAGATGGGAAACCTTACGAATTTTATGATAAATATCTTATAATATATAATAATAGCGATGATGTTGCATATCTTGACGGGGTCTGTTTTGGAGTTATAGAACCATTTGCAGCACCCTCTTCTCCTACACCTTGGAGTTATATAAATGATGAAGGACAAAGAGTAATCAGAGATACAGTTCCAATTATCGAGGCAGTCTGGCAGTTTCCCGGAGATGGAAGTAGTAATCCATTGCAGCCGGGTGAAGAGGCTGTAGTCGCTATTGCTGCTGCAATTGATCACACTATCCTTTATCCTAATTCTGTAAATTTAGATGTACAAGGCTATTGGGTATGTTATAATCAAATTTATACAAACGCAAATTATCACCCTTCACCGGGACCAAATCTTTCCAATCATTGGCTAAATCTTTTATGGAAGGGCAGTACATTGAAAGCTTACGGATTTTCGACAGCTAGTCCCGCTCCGGTATTATTTCGTATCCCGGATGTTGATCCACAGGAGTATGTCGATAATCCGGAAAATAGGAGTCGTAAGCCTGGAGCTTCGGCTGCTACCGAATATGTTTTAATCCCATCGGAATGGATTTTAGATGGTGTGGAATGTTTAAATAGTGTTACATTAAATAAAAGGCTCCCTGCCTCTGTTGATGCTACATACTGTTTAATGACAGATGCAGACAGATATTTATCAAAAACTGCCCATAGAAAAATAGACTCTGAAGCTACAGAAAAAGCAGGAGGTCGTATTGTATATATGGATACAAACAATTCTGCAAATGATTTTTATTTACGGAGTACCCAATCAATTAAAGAATAGTTTAAAACCATGATTATGAAATTAAAATTTTATTTTTATATAACAGTCGCTTATATTTTTTATTTGCTAATCTCCATAGCGCCAATTTATGGGCAAGTAAAAGTTTTTGATAATAGTTTGTACGATTTTAAAGATCTCCAAAGAAAACAAACCTGGACCGAAAGTTACAATGCAGCAGGATTATATTTTATTGATTTCAATAAAGCTTCTTACTTAGAGGCATACGTAGGAGACAATAGTGGATCATTTGTAAAGTATTATGAATCGGATGAAAGCTTAAATTTTGGTCTTAGAACGGAGTCCTATGCTAAAGTTAAAAAAATAATTTATTATGGAAAGCTTGGTTATGATAAGTTTTTAGGTAATAATATGACTTGGTCAGGTCAAATTTATCCGGAAAAATATTTATTAAATGTGGCAGATGACATACCGGCAAAAAAAGCTAAAGAGAGTTATTATATCAGTAGTGGTCTTTCGGCTCCAATAACAAATAGCTTGTTGTTAGGATTTAAATTTAATTACGAAGTTGCAAATTTAGCAAAGAGGAAAGATTTAAGACATAAGACTGATTTATTGGATGTTGAATTTAGTGGAGGCCTGCTTTATAAGATTAATAAATTTAACATTGGTGCTAATTATTACTATAGGAAGTTCCACGAAAATGTCGCTTATTCAAAAGTTGCAAAAGATGAAATAAACTATAATGGTTATTTATTTAAAGGATTATGGTTTGGAATAAATGATACTTGGTCCCAGGATGTAATCAAACTGTCAAGACCTTTTTTAGATGTACAAGAAGGCATTTCAATTCAAGTGGAAGGATTTTCAAAAAGTGTGAGATTCTTTAATGAATTTACTTATAAGAGACAGGAAGGGTTTACCGGATCGGGGGCTGATAAGGAATATTCCCAATCAAAAGTTAATATTTTTGAATATAAGAATATCCTTCAATATGGAGGTGAGAGAAATAACCATTATTTCAAATTGGATGCTTGCTACTCAGAAGGGATTAATTATGACAAAATTACTAATCAGGTGAATATCGGAGGAATTAATGTAATTCAATATTATGGTTTAAATAAGATATTTACAAAAAGAGAATTTAATATTAATCCGGAATATGAATTATCAATAGGGAAAGACAAATATAATTCATTATGGAGCTTTACATTAGGATATTATTATAATTCACAATATTCTGTAAGCTCACTTGTCTATCCTCATTATTTTAGTCAAAAGATTTTTTCAAATTTAGGCTATGTTAAAGCAAATAAGCGTTTAATATTGCAAAAAGGAGTAATTGACTTATCTCTTTCCTATTTGTTGAGTGGCGGATATGGAGATAAACTGCAGCACCATATTTCTGACTCCGGTGAAAAACAGGCTTCAGAAGATGTGATCCCATACCAAAATATTGACATGTTAAATAAAGAATTTGAATATTTGACGGCAAGGAAAAATAATGGAGGAATAGGGGTAAAATACTCTTGTTTCTTAGCTAAGATAGCTGGTTCCCTATATGTTAATGCTAATTTTTATTACACAACTACTCCCGATGTTTTATATCATTCAAATAATAAAGCAAGATCATTTAATTTAGCTTTAGGTTATTCTTTTTAAGACACTTTGATTATTGTTAGATATGAGAAAAGTTATAATCATTTTTTCTATAATTTTTAGCTACTCTGTTGTCCTCGACCAAAATAAATTAGAAGAAAAATGCGGTTATCAATTTACCGTACTAAAAGAGGTGGGTATTACTCCAATTAAAAATCAATTTTCAACAAGTACTTGTTGGAGTTTTGCTGCAGCTTCTTTTATTGAGTCTGAACTTCTTAGAATTGGAATGGGAGAGTATAATTTATCAGAGATGTTTTTTGTCCGCAACTCCTATCTTGAGAAAGCTGATAAATATATCCTTTCAAAAGGCAGTGTAATGTTTACTTCGGGAGGCTGTTTTGGTGATGTTTTTGCAGTATGGAAGAGTAGTGGATTGGTTCCTGAAAAGATAATGCCGGGTCTTAATTATGGAACAGAGAAGCATATTCATAAAGAGCTGGATCAAGTTCTTTCTGCCTATGTAAATGTTTTATTGAAAAATCCAAACAGAAAATTAACAACTGCTTGGAGGGTCGGATTTGAAGGTGTTTTAGACGCTTATTTCGGAAAAATTCCTACTGATTTTTCATATAATGGTCAAGAGTATACACCGCAAACTTTTGCTAAGGAACTATCCTTGAACCAGACGATTATGTCGCTATTACCT
>CAYZPF010000076.1:0-11863 GCA_964479995.1 uncultured Muribaculaceae bacterium
AGCTCACCAAAGACCGGAGAGTCATATCTGGGAAAATGCAGATACTTTGTCTTCACCCCTTCCCCTTCAAAATACTCCTGTAACAAGTTTATTTGGGTAGTTTTTCCTGCTCCGTCCAATCCTTCCAATACAATTAACATAATAAAGTTTTATATTTGTAAACTCAAGCAAAGTTAGATATTTTATGTCAATTATTCCAAAAAGGGAGAGAGCTCTTATAATGGGTATCATCAATCTGAGTCCCGATTCATTCTATAAGGGAAGCAGCTGTGGGGATGAGAGCGATTTTGAAGCGAGGTATGGGAAAATGCTGGAAGATGGTGCAGATATTATTGATATTGGTGCATGTTCAACCAGACCTGGCTCTCAATCAGTTTCACAAGAGGAGGAGTGGAAACTGCTTAAACCAATGTTGAAAAAAATATTAAAAATCTTCCCTTCATCTACTTTCTCTCTTGACACATTCCGTTCCTCCATTGTTGAGAGGGCTTTTGATTTTGCAGGAGATTTTATTATAAATGATATTTCGGCAGGGATGTTAGACCCTCTTATGCTGTCAACGGCTGGCAGGCTGGAGATACCGTACATTGCCATGCATATGAGAGGAACCCCGGAAACAATGCAAACACTGTGTGATTATGATGATGTTGTGAAGGAGGTGGCAGATTGCTTTGACAAGTTTATTGAAGATGCAGCCGTATCCGGCATTAAAGAGCTGATTCTGGATCCCGGATTCGGCTTTGCCAAAAGCATTGATCAGAATTACACATTACTAAAAAACCTTCAATCTCTGCGAAAGAGAAAAGAAGATGGCACCCATTATCCCATTCTGGCCGGTATATCAAGAAAAAGTATGATCTATAAGACGCTTGGCACCACCCCAGATGAGGTTGTCTCTGCAACATCGGCACTTAACATGGTTGCGCTGCTGAATGGCGCCGGCATACTTAGAGTTCACGATGTAAAAGAGGCATATCAGATAGTAACACTTTATGAAAAACTTAAAAATTAATTATGATACACTCTTCACTTACCGCTATTTCTCCTGTTGATGGCAGATACAGTTTACAAGTAAAAGAGCTTACAGAATATTTTTCGGAGTATGCTCTTATCCGATACAGGGTTAGAGTTGAAATTGAGTATTTTATTGCTCTTTGTGAAATCCCTCTGGAGCAACTTAAAGAGGTAAACAAGGGGGTTTTCCCGGCTTTAAGAGATATCTGTCAGAAATTTTCCATAGAGGATGCAGCAGAGATTAAAGCTCTCGAAAAAACTACTAATCATGATGTTAAAGCGGTAGAGTACTTTATTAAAGAGAGATTTAAAGAGCTCTCGCTCTCAAGGTTTTCCGAATTTGTCCATTTTGGTTTAACCTCTCAGGATATTAATAACACCTCTGTTCCTCTCTCTTTGCTGGAAGCTCTGCAAAACTGTTATCTCCCCCTTATCAGAGAAGTAATCATACTGCTTGAGGAGAAGGCCAAAGAGTGGAAAGATATTCCAATGCTGGCAAGAACACATGGGCAGCCAGCTTCACCTACGAGGCTGGGAAAAGAGATTGAAGTATTTATTGTAAGGATTAGAAAACAGTTAGAGATGCTTGAGAAGGTGCCTTTTACTGCAAAGTTCGGAGGAGCAACCGGTAATTTTAATGCTCACCATATTGCATATCCCCGTATAGACTGGAATCTGTTTGCAGATAAGTTCCTTAAAGAAAAACTTGGGCTAATACGATCCTATCCCACCACACAAATCGAGCATTACGATTTCCTGGCTGCACTCTTTGATAATCTCAAAAGGATTAATGTGATTCTTATTGACTTCTCAAGAGATATATGGAGTTACATTTCAATGGAGTATTTCCGTCAAAAGATAAAAGAGGGAGAGGTGGGCTCATCTGCAATGCCCCACAAGGTGAATCCAATTGATTTTGAGAATGCAGAGGGGAATCTGGGCGTTGCCAATGCAGTTTTTGAGCATCTCTCTTCAAAACTACCAATTTCCAGATTACAAAGAGACTTAACTGACTCTACCGTATTAAGAAATATTGGAGTACCGGTCGCACACACAATAATCTCCCTACACTCAATAAAGAGAGGTCTCAATAAACTAATCCTCAACACATCAACCATTAACAGAGATTTGGAGAATAACTGGGCAGTGGTTGCCGAGGGGATACAGACAATATTAAGAAGGGAGGGTTACCCCAAGCCATACGAAGCACTAAAAGCTCTGACCAGAACTAACAAACCAATTGACAGGAACTCTATTTTAGAGTTTATCGACTCTTTGGAAACAGACGAAATAGTTAAAGAAGAACTCAAAAAGATAACACCCCAAAACTATACAGGTATTTAAAACCATACATTATGAAAGAGATATCAAAACTAACTTTAGCAGCAATATTCATCTTTACTATAATCTCATTATCAGCCTCTGCCCAAGGGGAGTATGATAAGCACTTTACTACGGAAAGGCTTAGAGTAGATGTAATTTTTGCAGGAGACGCAAATAGTCAAAACGTCTTTCTTGAATCACTGCACAAGGAGAGATATTGGAGTGGTTCCAGAGAGAATCTTTTAGATCCTTTTGAATTTGGAGAATATATGTATCAGGTAATTAGCTCAGATGGAGAAGTTATTTTCTCAAAAGGTTTTAACTCTCTCTTTCAGGAGTGGAGGAGTACCGCAGAGGCAAAAGAGTGTGCTAAAGCCTTTGCATCGTCTTATTGGATACCTTTTCCAAAAGAGAAGGTTACCCTCCTTTTTAAAGAGAGATTAAAAGAAAGCGGCAAATACAGGGATATGGCTTCATTTCCCATAGATCCTGCAAATAAACTTATAAGCAGGGAGACTGAAAACAATTATGTTATAGATACAATACTTTATAGCGGCCCGTCATCCCGAAAGGTAGATCTGGTATTCATAGCCGAGGGTTACACTGCCAAAGAGATGGAAAAATTCAGAAAAGATGCAGAGAGGTTTAAGGAGTATCTTTTTATGATTGAACCGTATAAATCCCGCAAGAGTGATTTTAACATATGGGCGGTAGAGTCTATATCCGCCGAATCGGGCCCGGATATCCCTCACAATGACATATGGAAGAACACAGCACTCTCTTCCAACTTTTACACCTTTAAAATTGACAGGTATCTGACAGCTCCAAATCAAACCACCATTGCAAAAGCTGCCTCAAACGCACAGTGTGACGCACTTTACGTTATTGTTAATACAGAAAAATACGGGGGAGGAGGAATCTATAACTTTTACGGATTGAGTATGTCTGACCACCCCACCACCGCCGAAGTGTTTGTTCATGAGTTTGGCCATAGTTTTGCAGGACTTGGAGATGAGTACTACTCCTCAGAGGTGGCATACGAAGATTTCTATAATTTACTGGTAGAGCCATGGGAGGCCAACCTCACTACATTGGTAGATTTTAAATCCAAATGGGAAGATCTCATCTCCCCTAATACACCCAGGCCTACCCCAAATGACGCAGCATACAAAGATGTTGTAGGATTATTTGAAGGTGGCGGATATATGACCAAAGGAATTTACAGACCTGCATTGGATTGCAGAATGAAGACAAATACGGCAGGCGGCTTTTGTCCTGTCTGTACCCGGACAATAAACAGGATGATTGACTACTATACCAATTAAGAAAACTGAGGCGCCGGCTCAAGGTGTTACCTCAATTATAAAGATATCTTCATCGTCTTCTTTAAAGAGATACTGTTCACGGGCAAATTTTTCAAGAGAATCTTTATTAGATGAAAGTTCATGTAGTTTTTCGTCTATTTGCCTTATGGATTCTTTATACTCTCTTTTCTGAGATTCCTGAACACCAATGCGCCTAATAACCTTAAGCCACTCTTTTGCACTACCTGAATCTAAAAAAAGGACCCAAATAAGAAAAAGCGCTCCGGTTATAAGATATCTGTTTCTTATAAAAGTCAACGCCTTACTCTCTTTCAAGGCACTCCATCTCTCTTTTAATCTCAAAACATTTATTTTTCACAAAAATAATAATAATTTTGTCCTTGGTACTTAATCAAAAGACAATATGAATAAACCGGTTTTATTTATCCTGGCCGCAGGAATGGGAAGCAGATACGGAGGTCTTAAACAGTTGGAAGATGTAGGTCCAAGAGGTGAAACAATAATGGATTATTCGGTATATGACGCCATACAAGCGGGATTCGGAAAGGTAATTTTCGTAATACGTAAGTTTTTCCGTAAGGAATTCGAAACAAACATCATAAGACGTTATGATAATGCCATTGATACCGATATTGTTGAGCAGGAGTTAGAAATAGTTCCATCCGGTTACGTGGTCGCCTCATCCAGAGTAAAACCCTGGGGAACAGGGCATGCAGTATTGGTGGCATCAGATATTATCAACACTCCTTTTGCAGTAATAAATGCCGATGATTTTTACGGGAGAGATTCATTTAAAATACTCTCTCATCACTTGTCCGGATGTTTTAATAAACAGGGAGAATACTCAATGGTTGGTTTTAAAATAGGAAATACCCTTTCAGAATCGGGCACCGTCTCAAGAGGCTTGTGTACCGTCAATGAAAACAACTATCTGGAATCTGTTGAAGAGTACCATAAAATCAAGAGAGTTGATGGAATAATCACCGGAGAAAACAGTGAAGGTAAGTGTGTTACAATAAATGAAGTCTGTCCGGTATCAATGAACATGTGGGGTTTCACTCCCGACATTTTTAATAAAGGATGGAATCTCTTTGAAAAATTTCTTAAGGAGAGAGGAAAAGAGCCGCGTTCAGAATTTTATATTCCATTTTTAGTTAACAGCACCCTGGAAGAGGGCAGTGCAAGATGCAAGGTTCTTAGCACACAAGGTAGTTGGTTTGGAGTGACATATAAAGAGGATAAAGATAATGTAAAA
The DNA here is from genome assembly GCA_964479995.1 of uncultured Muribaculaceae bacterium. Classification (GTDB taxonomy): domain Bacteria; phylum Bacteroidota; class Bacteroidia; order Bacteroidales; family UBA932; genus Bact-08. Next base: position 4,918 of record CAYZPF010000076.1, read on the forward strand.
GAAAAAATTGATATTCTCTGTAAGGAGGGCAGATACCCTGTTCCATTATTTTAAAGAGTGCAACATGTTTAATAAATTTTCCCGCTATCTACCCGATTTATCTGCAAGTTGGATACTCCTTATCTTCCTCGTTGTTGGAGGAGGAATCTTATCGGGTGTCATTGTCTTCATTCTAAAAATATTACTAGGAAATAATGACGGATTAATCGAAATTTTATCATATCCATTAGTCTTTATTCCACCCCTGTTTGCAGTTCTTTTTTCTGTTAGAAAAGCAAAAAAAAGAGAGGGGATGGGCTACACTGAAAATACAGGATATATACCAGTGAACAGTCCAAATTTTGGTAATATCGGGGCCCCACTGTCAATAGCACTTATAATCCCGTTGGTCTTTTCATTTAATATAATAACCGAACCTATTACAATATGGATTGAGATGCCACAGTATTTCAAAGAGTTTATAGCGCAAATAAGGGAATATCCGTTTAGCAGCTTTTTGGCTATAGTAATCTTTGCCCCGCTATTAGAAGAGCTTTTTTGCAGAGGGATAATACTAAGGGGGCTTCTCTATCACTCAACCCCGGTAAAAGCAATTCTTTGGTCAGCCTTTATGTTTGGGATAATGCACCTCAATCCCTGGCAGGCAATTCCCGCTTTTCTGATGGGATTATTGATGGGATGGTTATATTGGAGGACTAACTCTTTATGGATCGTAATCTTTATTCACTCCCTTAATAATGGAGTATCATTTTTAATCACCGTCCTTTTCCCAGGTTTACCGCCTGATTACGGATTTATGGATTTAATGCCAAATAATTGGTATCCATTTTTATATCTGACGGCTTTTATCTGTTCATTTACTATTATTTATATAATGCATAGGAACTATGACAAAATTATACCCGTTAAAATTTCACCCGATCCTTAAACAAAGAGTCTGGGGTGGTTATGACCTTGTAACAAAACTTGGCAAATCAGGCTCTACCGGTATTCCTTTGGGTGAGAGCTGGGAGATAAGCGGGGTAGAAGAAGATATCTCAATAGTTTCAAATGGGTTTCTTGAGGGCAATGATCTTAACGATCTGGTAGAAATTTACTTGGGAGATCTTACCGGCGATTCAATTTACGAGAAGTACGGCAATGAGTTCCCGCTTTTAATCAAGATTTTAGATATTCAAGAAAGCCTTTCGCTTCAAGTTCACCCCGATGATATAACCGCAAGAGACCGTCATAACAGTTACGGGAAAACCGAATGCTGGTACATAATGGAGGCCTCTCCCAATTCAAAAATCTACCTTGGACTCAATAGAGATCTCACACCTCAGGAGCTCTTTGACAAATGTAATAACGATACAATAATTGATAATTTAAATGTCATAACACCCGTAAAAGGAGATATTATCTATATCAAGCCTGGAACTCTTCATGCCGCAACAGGCGGAATATTACTGGCAGAGGTACAGCAAATTTCTGATATTACTTATAGAGTATATGACTGGGGTAGAGAACGGAACAAGGCGACCGCCAGAGAGATGCATCTTGATTTGGCAATAGATTGTATAGATTATGAAAAATCAGATCCCTCTACAATAGTTTACAAAAAAGGCAGTGTTGTCAACCCATATTTTAAAATACAAAGTATTAAGATAGAGAATAATTACAACAGAGAGAGCAATCTATTCAACAGTTTTATAATCTATTTGTGTACTGAGGGTAAAGCACATATTGTTGGAGGTGGAATATCAGAAGAGCTAAAAAAGGGAGAAACGGCGCTTATACCTGCTAGTATGGGCGAATACTCAATTGAAGGCAATTGTACGCTTCTTGAGATCACAGCTTGTCCCGTTACAGAATAGAATAAGTTGACACACAAATTGACTATGGCAGAGCGCAACTTGCCGGCAGCTCATGTGGGAAACTTTTATGGAGTAAAATTCGGAGTTACATCTAAAAGTCTAAAAGGGCATCAAGATCCCTTCTCTCTTTTTTGGTTGGTCTTCCGGTACCTCTGTCTCTGTAAAAAAAGAGAGTCTCTTTTGGAGTAGTCAGTTTAGCAAGCTCCTCTTCGGGCGTTAAGTCTTCAATAAAAGCCGGAACTAATTTTGCCGGCTGCCTTCTGTCAATAAGCCCGATAACTCTATACCTGTAATTAACATACTGCTTCCTGATATCAATTAAATCTCCCACCTTTACCTCTCTGGAGGGTTTGGCTTCGACGCTGTCGATTTTTACCTTACCAGATTTACATGCTGCCGCTGCATCCGATCTCGTCTTGTAAATCCTGACTGACCATAAGTATTTATCCAAACGGCACATTTTTTCTATTTTGTATTAAACATATTCATAGTCTTATCGGGGCCTGCCAATGCAAACGATTTTGCCGCCTCTGCTGCTTTAAGGAGAATAACAGGCAATAGCTCCTTTTCATCATCGTCCCAGGAGCCAAGTACATAGTTAACTTTATTACCTTTTGAGAAGTTATCTCCTATCCCTAACCTAAGTCTTGTGTAAGCATTTGATTTAAGAGTCTCTTCTATATCTTTTAATCCATTATGACCGCCATCACTCCCCTGTTTTCTCATTCGCATTGTGCCTAATGGAAGAGAGACATCATCTACTATTACCAAGAGGTTCTCTAACGGAATTTCATAAAGCTGCATCCAATAATTAACTGCTTTTCCGCTAAGATTCATATATGTTGACGGTTTAAGAAGAATAAACCTCTTCCCCTTAAAGCGATACTCTGTAACCGAACCATATCTTTTTGGGGTAAAAACAAGATTGGATGCCTTTGCCCAGGCATCCAATACCATGAATCCAATGTTATGACGGGTATCTTCATATTCCCATCCGATATTTCCAAGTCCGACTATCAGATAGCTCATACCCTTAATATTTTATTGCTATTTAGCAGCTTCAGCAGCAGCAGCGGCGGCAGCGCCAATAGCAGCCCGTGTCATCCTTACAGAGCAAATAACAGTATTCTTTGGAGTTAAAACCTGAATATTATCCAACTCAATATCTTCTGCATAGATTGACTTACCAATTGTAAGATGTGTAATATCGACAGCGATATTGTCGGGAAGATTTTTCATTAAGGCAGATATCTTAAGTTTCCTGGTACTTAACATCAATTTACCTCCTTGTCGTATCCCTTCTGAATTTCCTGTAATATAAACAGGAACAGAGATTGTTACAGGCTTATCGTCTGAAATCGACAGGAAGTCTATGTGTAGAGGTTCATCTGTTAATGGGTGGAACTGTGCAGAATGATATACGGCATTATAAACAGTACCGTCTATATTTAACTCTATAAGATAGGAATTTGGAGTATTGAGAATTTTCGTGAGGTCTTTGTCTAACAGAGAAAAATGGATATTCTGAATTCCCTGCCCATAAAGCACGCACGGTACCAGATGGTTTCTGCGCATCTCTTTTACTGCACTCTTTTTAGTAATCTCCCTTGAATTACCTTTTAATGATATTGTTTTCATTTTTAAAATTTAAAATGTGTTACTCAACCCGGGCTTTCCGGATCCCATTGCACCAAAAAAGCTTACTTTTTTAGAGGGGGCAAAGATACAAAAAATAAGAATGTAAACAAGTTTGAATATGAAAACGCAAAATACTATTTAATCATTTCACTTTTAATGTTCCAGTCATACTCCTTATAAAAGATGTCCAGGTATGAGTTTTGTGGATTTTGGATATAGGTGCTTATTCCGGAATATCTTTTAATTTCCAAATCCAAAAAGTATGGAGTAGACCATTTGTTGATTACCACCTTGTTCAATAAAACATTAAATGCATCGTTTTCAGTAGGGGTTGCAATGAGGCTGATTAAATCACCCAAATCCCAGAACCATCTTTTATTCAAACGGAAATAAGGCTGTACATCTTTCATATCCAACGTCCATATCTTTTCTCTGTGATTGTTAAAAATAGTTTTTGTTAAGTTCGAGAGTTCTTCAAGATACTGTGTTTTGTAGATAGAGATAGTTGCCGATTTATATATGCCATCCTGATTATTGTAATGATCGAAATAAAGCTGGCATGTTTTTGTCAAATCCAGTTTTTGTAGAAAAAGAGAGCTCATGAGCTCTTTGTAAGGGAATCCGTAAGCCATGATTTCTGTTGGTGAGGCAATTAGATAATCTGCCTTATCTCTGAGTTCATATATAGTCTCAATACCTCCCATCAGACAACAATCAAAAATAATGAATGAAAATTTATAAGGTAGTGCGTATTTAAGGTCTTTCACCTCGATCTCCCCTCCCCCATCATCTTTGCCAAAACTCTTAACAAGATCTTTATAAGGGTCTTCTATATATACATGCTGAGCGTAAATTGGGGTAGCATCATAATATCCTTCGGGTAACCACCCGGTTGCATGGGACCATAAAATAAGGCCATACTCTTTTGCAGGAAAGATAACTTTAACCTTATTCAGGACAGCTTTAAGTACGTCACTGTTCGCAGAGTTTTCGTGTGTGTATGGCGCTACAATATCTTCGACTACCACTCCATCCTTCTCCTTAAAAAGTCTCATTAATTTGGGGTCATTACCTTTTAGATGCAAATATACAAGCAGTATATCTTTACTGCTTTTACCCGGAATATAGCCCTCCTTAAGAGAGACAAGATTCTGTTCGGCAAAAGATTTTAAATTGTTATTGGCTGCCATATACAGAACCACTACCCTTTTATATTCAGGGCCTTTTAAAGGATCCTTTTCACAAGAAGATGTGAAAAGAACAATAACTAAAAGGAGAGAAACTATAGAGTAAAAATATCTTTTCATTAGTTATAATCCTAATCTAATTCCTTCCAAAAATAGCTATTTTTTAAATAATGCCCGAATTATAGCAAAAATTTTTACTCTTATCACTATCTTTGTTGTTGTTTTTAATTGAAAATATGAGATATCTGGTTTCAATAATTACAGTTTTAATAATACTCTCCTGCCTGGGAAGAGATACGGTTCCAAGCGATAAAGACAAAGCAAAATATGAAGGGCTTCAACAAGTACTCTACTCAAGTCCGGAGACAGTATTAGATTCTTTATCAGAGGAGTATTCGCTATTATCCGAAATTTACAAAGGGTCATTGAAGAATGAGTTGCAAGAGAGGTCAGAAGCCTTAACAGCACTTATGTACACTATAGCATATGAGCTGAAATATGGGGCAATAAAAAGTGATACACTACTTATACATGCCCATAACTGGTTTATCCGTCATGAAGAGAACTATAATGTATGTCGCTCTTCTCTTTACAGAGCAATGTATAACATAAATATAAGCAAAGTAGACTCAACGGCATATGAATTGTTAAAAAAGGCAGAACAGATATACACATCAGAAGCCATTAATGAGAAAGAGCTGGGAGCAACTCTATATCTCTATCTCGGAATAATTAACAAAGCCAGAGCAAACTCAACCGAGGCAATAGCATATTTGTACCACTCATACGAACTTAGCGTTGAATCAAGTTATAAAATCGGAATACTGAATGCCGGGATTGAGCTGTTCAACTACTATGTAGGGACAAAAGAGTATGGTAAAGCCCTGGCTGCCATAGCATCTTTTGGAGATGAAACATCTTTGCCGCCTTATCTGGAATATAACTACTATAATGCGATGTATATCTTTAATATGGCCAAAAAAGATAATATCATTGCAACAGAGTATCTTAAAAAGATTCTGAACATTGAAACCAATGAAGAGATAGAGCTCAACTATCCCAAAATATACTATCAGTTAGCTAATATATACAAAAGGATGGACGAGCCGGACAGTACTCTTAAGTATAGTATTTTGTCTGTACAGTCTATCAAAGATAATACCATCCCAAACAGTCACTTCTACTACAGGCATTTAGGAGATATCTATTCTAATCGCGGAGATCATAAGACAGCAGCAATATACTATAGAAATGCCCTGCAATCTCACATAGATGCCTATACACTCCAAGCGCAAAGCAGGGCTCTTGATCCCGGAAACAAATATGATCTGGAAATTAAGAAGAGTGAGATTTCTGAACTAAAAAGAGAGATAAATCTTTATATTGTCCTTATATTACTCTTAGCTCTTTCAATTACAATTATTTGGTTCACATTATCTATAAGGTTAAAGGAGTCGCGAAAAAAGACAAACAAATTAAATGAGTCTCTATACAAGAATGAACAAGAATTAAATAAATTATGGCTAACCTCTGAGTTATATAAATCCTCATCCCCTATTCTGCCTCAATTTATAAACAGTGTTTACACAGAGGCTGTAAGGTCTCGAAAAGTATCCAATGAAATTTTTGACAGTCTAAACAGTATTATAGATCAGGCAAACATTCAATCCCGATCCACGTTGTCTTCAATAATTGATAACCCCGATTTTAATAATATTTTTGGTCATATAGAGAATCTGAATCTTTTAACCGATTTTGAAAAACTGGTCTATATCTTTAACGAGCATGGTTTCTCCAATCAGGAAATTGCCAATTTTCTTAACAGTTCACAGTCGAGTATAAGGACTGTTAAGGGTAAAATCCTGAGAAAGATTAAGAATCTACCTAATGAAAATTGTTCTGAACAATAAAAACAAAACGAAATATTATTTTCTAAAGCACCTCATTGTCTGATAATTAATCCAAGCAAGCTGTAAACAAAACGAAACAAGGTGATAGTCGATATATATCAGATACTTTATTGTTTATGTTTGCAGTGCCGTTAAAAAAAAACCACACTCTTGTCATCGTACGGTTAGGCATTTCTGAGTATAAGTCATGATAGTTTTTATTCAGAAACCTTCAATAACCATCTTCAAATATCCCTCGACAAGGTGTGGTTTTTAGATTTAAATACCTCTACTTTCCTGGACTCTTATCCGGAAATTTTGGAATTGTTGCAGACTTGTAATTGTATTCTTTCATTTGGGTTTTTATAATCTCAAT
>CAYZPF010000077.1:0-11189 GCA_964479995.1 uncultured Muribaculaceae bacterium
CATCGGGGCATATCCGCTGGTCCTAATTCTGCATTTTCTAAGATTCTCTACTATTGTCATAGCCTCCTGCCAATTATCCAACCTTGCCATGCATTCAGCTTTCGTAAGCATCATCTCCGGAACAGTAAGTCCTACGCAGGAAAAATACTTATTAGCATACCTGCGGGCAATAATTGTGAATGAGTATCCGCTTGACTCTGACCCACTGAAATAGTGGTTGAAACGAAGATCATTTGAAATATCATATATAGTACTCAAATGTTTATAATTTGAATTCATATAAGAGTAGGCCGGTGAGTACATACCTGTTACTGCGGCCTGCTCTTTCCATAATATAACCTCTTTATCTTCTGTTGAGTACTGCTTAAAAAGTCCATAAAGCGGCCAGGTAGAGGCGTTATACCTTGTATCGGCAGCGCTTAAAACCATATCCGAATTAAAATCGTAAATATCACTTTGATGAGACAGTGCATTGTTAGCGGCATCAAGAGCTTCCTGATATTTTCCCATAAAGAGATATACTCTGGCCAGCATTGCGTAGGCTGCTGTTTTAGTAGGCCTGTGATTATACTCTTCTTCATGCTTAAAGTTTGGAAGTGCGATAGCTCTTAGCAAATCGTCTTCCATATAGGCATAAACCTCTTCAACACTTCTCCTCTCTAAAGATTCATTGAGTAGTACTGTTTTTCTCAAGGGAACTCCCAAATCTGTTTCTGCTGTTGAAGAATTATAAGCTTTGGCCCATATATTCACCAGCATGAAATAAGAGAAAACTCTGTGGATCAAGGCCTCTCCCTCCAGTTGTTGCTTTACGGTCTCACTACCTGTGGCTCCGGGCAAGCCCTCAAGAACGGTATTTGCCAGGAATATTTTCTGGTAGAGAGCTCTCCAGTCGGGATCCTCCTCATCAACTCTTTGCCATAATGTCCCTGATTTTGCCCAGATATATCTGTGATAACGGGGTTGTGTTGGAATTAAAGCATCAAATTGTGCCTCTGTGGTAATCTGAAAATCATCTGATAAAAGATCTGCAATACCTGTCGTTCTTGTAACTGTAAAAAGTTCTCCCACATTATTATCCGGTCCGCAGAAGTCCAGGAGTTTCCTGTAATCATCAGTGGATTGTGGAATCATAAGCCCCTTGGGGACCACATCCAGGTATCCTTTACAGGAAGAGATGATTACAATAATTATTACGGGAATAAAATATTTTTTAAAATTTCTCATAATGTCAACTATTAAAATGATGCTCTGATGTTAAAAGTATATTCCGGGGCTGTTCTCTGTAAAGAAGAACCATACATATCAGGTAGATTCTCAGGATCTTCTCCCCATTTGTTAAATCCTATGCAGCCAATATTTCTCACTTGAAAAGAGAATATCAGACTTTTCATAAATTTTGGCAATCTCTTTTCCGAAATTCTGTAATTCAGTGTTACTCTACTGAATCTCAGGTGAGAAGCAGAACTATACTGATGTGAGCCATAATTAACAACATTTGAGTAGTAGTAAGTGGGAACCTGACCTCTTATGAACATAGTCGGGAGTCTTGGGATATCGGTTGTCAGTTCATCCCCCGGTTCTCTCCACCGTTTATCAAAATCTACATGATATTTCGGTACAGGGTTTCCTTGCTGAAATCCGTAAAGATCATTGTTTGTAACATCAAAAGGTGACGTGTGTTTGTAAAAATGGCCAAATTTATACTGCACCATGAATGAAAGGTCAAAGTTCTTATAATAGAGAGTGTTAGTCCATGATCCAAAATGAGGTGCCTGAGCTGGTCCAATATAGATACATTCGTCAAAATTAATTGTACGTGAAGGAGCATCATATAACTCAAGTATTCGCTTTGAAGGATCTTCAGGATCATTCCTCCAGAAAGTAGGAAATCCTCTTTCGTCAAGACCTCCCCATTCCAGAGCCATTAAATAATATCTGGGCCTGCCTTCCAGTATCCTGTAATTATAGTAGGAAGGGCGTATTATGTAGGTAATTGACCATCCTGCAGTATCACCTCCGGAACCTTTGAGTACTTCGTTTTTATTATAATTATAGAAGAGCTGAGTTGTCCATCTGAATATTTTGGTTCTAACCGGATTAGCCATAATTTCAACCTCTATACCCCTGTTATCCATTGCTCCTGTATTTATCTTTGCAGAGGTGAAACCCAGAGTACTGTTCATGGGCATACTGGCCAGCAGATCAGAACTTTGTCTGTTATAAAAATCTATCTTACCGCTTATTCTATTGTCAAACAGAGTGTAATCCAAACCAATATTGATTGTTTTTGTTTTCTCCCAGCTTAACAACGGATTAGCCGGATTGATAATTTTTGCACCCTGAAGGTTTATAAAAGGGTTATTTTCACTACCGGTGATCTGTGCAATAACATAGGGGCTGGTTGATTTATCTACATTCCCGTTAGATCCGTAAGTTGCTTTTAATTTCAAACGGTTTATCCAGGGAACTGTAAAGAAATTTTCTTTGGTCAAAAGCCATCCGATACCTATTGAGTAGAGGGGAACTTCACGGTATTGTTTAGAGTGGCCGAACATATTGGATTTATCCAGACGAAAGCTTCCTGTGATATCATATTTGTCCCTGAAAGTATATGAACCGTTTCCGAAATATGAGAGAAAACGGTCAATTCTTGAGGTATAATCCATTATTGTACTCCATGCGCTCTCTACGCTATAGGCATTTGTCGGATAGAAATTCCGGGGGAATGCGGTAAGAAAGTCCATTTGTTTTGCCCATACCTGGGTCTGTTCGTCATAGCCGTATCTGCGGAGCTGTGAACGGTCATTGTAAGTCTCTCGGACTTCTAATCCTCCAAGCAGGGTGAGTGTGTGTTTATGATTGAATGTTTTGTAGAAATTACCCGTAAACCTAAAGGTATGAGAATTGGTACTGCCATATGATTGATCAAAGATACTCCCCTTGGGCACAGGATAAGTACCATTCGTCTGGGCATAATTGTTAATAAGGTTTCTTACATAATACATTTCCGGGTTTTGAATGTTATCATTACGGAGACTGTTTTTCTCGTACTGATACTGGGCAGAGAACTTAAACATATCGTTATCTCCCAGAGGGGTGATATTAACTCCCGTTTGTATTCTCAGATCGGAACTTGTAGTGGTGTTGTTCTTATTATCAAACTCCCTTTTAATATTCCAGTCCCAGTCGTAGGGCAGGAAATTTTTATTTGCCTGGTAGAATTCAGCCCTCTGATATTTATTTGCATTCATCCCCAATGCATATGTGTTTATTGGCAGGTAGTTACCATCATTATCCAAAATTTGCTCATAGGGATACATGTTAAATAGATCTGTGAAACTCACCCCGTTATTGCTTTCTCTTCTCATAATAATGTTTGCAGAGATAAAGGCCTGGATATAGTCGCTTGGTTTGAATGTGTTTTTGAAATTGACAGTCAACCTGTCATTGTCATTTTGTTTGAAAATCGTGTTTATTTTATCGTATGAAGCGGTGAAGGAGTAGTTGTTAAAGGCGGTATTTTGCCTCACTGACAGGTTATACTGCTGCTGTGATCTCCCTCTGAGGAACAAATCGGAGAAGTCATACCTGTTATCTAAATTCCCGACTCTCCAGATTGCATCATTTAACTGTTGTGAAGTAGCCATTCCCTGGTTGAGACGAGCTGTATAGTAAACAAGGTCGGACATTGTGTAATAGTATGTGTCCATATTCAGGATAAAAGGATCTATCCATTTGGCGTTGAACCTCTCTGTCTCCATTTCAAGAAATGTCTGGGATGAGGAGTAGGGAAGTTTTCCCACATCTGGTTTTGGAGAGAACATAAAGTTTGCAGACATTTCAATCTCCGGTGCGCGGCTTGAAGTTCGTTTTGTGGTTATTACGATTACACCGTTGGAAGCTCTTACTCCCCATATTGATGCTGCTGCCGCATCTTTTAGAATAGTAACTGAAGAGACATCTGCCGGATTAATTGATTCCAGGGCTCTATTTAGAGCATCCATCTCATTTACATTGTTGATGTCATCCACAGATAGAGGGAAGTCGTCAATTACAATCAGAGGCATTCTGTTAGCACTTAATGTACTGACCCCTCTGATTGTGATTCCGAGAGGATCAAATAGTACGCCGCTTGAAATTCCTTCAATCTTCTCCACTATGCTATACGCTATGGTTCTGTCAAGCTCCTCCTGGGTTATTTTTCCAAACGAACCCGTAACTCTTTCTTTTGAAATCTGTTGATACCCGGTCACTACTACATCATCTATTGAAAAGGCCTTTTCCACCAGCTTAACATCTATTATTACACCCTTTAATTCTGTCAAGTCAAATCTTTGTTCTTCATATCCTATCATTGAGAAGACCAAAACTTTTGCGTTTTCTGGTACTTCAAGTGAATAAGTGCCATCTTCTGCAGTATTTGTTCCAATTTTTGTTCCCGGAATATATACAGACACAAAAGGGAGCGGAGCCTGAGTGGCTGCATCTATTACCTTTCCCTTAAATGTTCTTTTGCCCTCTTGCAACTGGTTAATGACTATTGTTCCATCCTTAATGGTATAACTGAAGGTTGTGTTTTTAAGACACTTGTCCAGGACCTCCTCTACTGTGACATTTTCCATCTCAATGGTTATACCTGATATTAACCCGACCTTGCCAGAATTATAAACAATATAATAACCACTGTTTTTCATAATCTGTTTAAAAAGATCGTCAAGATTTCCGTTTTGAATTTTTACAGAAATGGTTTGTATTGAAGCTAAGACTGATAGCGTGCTAAAGATTAGTAGTAGCAGCAACACTATCCTCCTTGTTATCCAAGTTTTTTTTGTTTTTTCATTTTTCATGTGATTAAGTCTTTTATTATTTTACTGTATAGTGAGTTATCTATTATTGTAAGAAAAAACTGTAAGAACATTATTTTCGACAAAATAATCTATCTCTTTGGTCATACGCAGAATATCAAATACTTCTGTTGGATTTTGGTATCGTTTGAAATAGGCAAAATATTGAAGAGATTTGACCTCTTCGTCCTTAATAACAATTTTAATATTGTAGAACTTCTCAAGTTTTCTGGCGATCTTCTCAATACTTTCATTATTAAAAAAGAATATACCCTCTTTCCAGGATGTAATCATTGGTATGTTAACGGTTCCAATACTCACCTCCTCTCCCCGGTCAAGCGACAACTGCTGGTTAGGCAAAAGGGTGGCATAATTGTTACCGTTTAGACCAATGATATTAACACTACCCTCCTCGAGGGAGACCTTTGCAGATTTATCATCGTCATAACAACTTATATTAAATGAGGTTCCCAACACTTTTACTGATAATTTTGAAGTTCTTACAATAAATGGTTTTTGAGAATCGTGGGCAACTTGAAAGTAGGCCTCTCCAGAGAGGAATACCTCCCTCGTATCACCCTCAAATTTCGATGGAAATCTAAGGAGTGAACCTGAATTAAAATGAATTTTTGTTCCATCGCTCATTTTAATATGACAGGTTGTTCCATAAGGTACCAGAATACTGTTTTTCTTCATTGAATAGTCATATTCTTCAATAGAAGTGACATCAGAGTCTTTAATTACAGATTTTATATCTATGGCAGAAGAAGAGTTATCAAGAAATACAATTTTGCCATTATTTGTAAAAATCAACGATTTACCTGGTTTCGGAATAACAAGATTATGGGATTGTGGGTCTTTTAATTTTCGTCTAAAAAAGAGATCGCCCTTTAAAATAATGAAAAACAATACAATGGCCGCGGATGCAACATAGGCGCAATATCTCAAACTTAGAGTTAGGCGAGCTTTTTTCTTTACTTCTCTTATATCGGCTTCTATGAAATTTTTTACTCTTTTCCAGGCCTTCTCTTTATTGAACCCCTTGATAGTATCCATCTTACTGTAGACGTTCTGTTTCCTGGAGTAATCATCAATAATAGCTTGAATTATTTCAGAACTCTCAGATAAAGAGATAATCTCCTTTTTATTTAATAGTATCTCCTGATCTTTGTTAAGAACATGTTCTGTTATAACTTCGCGGGAGAGAATTTCCGATATCTCCAGTAGCCGTTTAAAATCTTTCATAAAGTTATTCCCACTCAAACATATATATTCCGTTTTCGGCAATCGAAGCCAATATCCGCATCTTTTCCCCAACTATATTAAAAGAGGTATTTGCATACATTGTTGCATTCCCGGCGCTCCCCAAAGGTATTCTTACTTGTCTGAGCTGTTTAAGTGTCTCTTCAGAGGAGCCCTCGGCAATTATATTATTGATTGTAGTAGAAAACCCTAGTTCTGTGGCATTAATAACATTGAGGTAGGCAGAGGGTTCTGTTGTAGCCGTTTCGGAATATTCAACATACGAAATATATTTTCCCCTTTTAAACTGAAAAGTCTTTATGCCAGAGATACTTTTAGGCAGACCAGGGGTTTCGGGAAATGTTTTTGTTACCCCAAATGCAGAACCGATTACGAGGGGAGAACTTAAGCCGTTGTTCAGTATAAACTCTTCCGAGCCATCAATATTTGTAAATTGGGTAAATGGCCCTGGTTGGAATCCTGTATTTATAACTCCGTCAATTATCTTCTCTTCATAGCTTGTAATAAGATTGGTTGGATTTAAATCTCTTAGTATATAAACTTTAGGATTTTCCGGAATAGGTTTGTTTAGCGGAGCAATATCTACCAGGTAAACATATACTCTGTTATTTACATATCTCCATGTAAAACAATCAATAGTTGCTCCCTTTGAGGTTAGATCAATCTCTGCAACCAGCTTTGGCGCGGCAGTGTAACTGGTCCAGTTGTATATTCTGAATATTCCGCCATTCTCAATCTCATTGCATGCATAGAATTTACTATCAAGCACATTATTAATTATGACGCATACATTTTCAATATGACTTGTTGCGTCAATTGTATCTGTTCCGATTTGTAAATTTACATTAGCAGGAGTCTGAGTATTAGCAGAAGCGGCTAGATAGCGCTGAATTAAACTCCCGTTTGTAACATAGATATAATTCCCGGTATTGTCAAGTGCGGCACTTCTCTCTATACCGGTAAGATTTGTTAATCTGGCGTCGCGATAATGGGTAAACCTACTTACATGAGCCAGCTTTCCATAACCGTAATCTCTTATAAAGACCTTGTACTCTGCTGTCTGATTCCCATTTTCAAGCATGTATGTTACAGACCCTTTACTAAAATCAACAGGACCGCTCACTGGGAATCTTTGAACAACTGTAGGCTTGTTGAATTTGATCAAAGGTTTAATGGCCGTTAATGGTGTATTTTCTGCCATTCTTGCATAGATCTCCTTATCCAAAGTGTTGATAGCAGTCATCTCAGGATTTATCCAAGGAATGGTAAAACTAGAGATTACAGGTAGATCAAGAGTATCCTTTGTAAGTTTAATCCGGTAATTTTTCACCTTCCCGGTTACGAAAGTTGCTTCAAAGTTGACCGGATCTGTAAAATTGAATATTCCATAGGAGGCAGGACTCACGTGAACATCTCCTATTTCCTGAGGAAAAATTAATGTAACTTTGTAATCCATTAAGTCTGTGCCATCATAAGGAACAACCCCCTCAACCTCCTCCCCCCTGACAATAGCATAAGCTCCAATGTGTTCGTTATTCATCCCTGTCACTATTACATCTTTAAGTCTGTAAATGTCGGGTTCAGGCTCTTTTTTGAGGCAACCTGCAAGAAAAATAAGCAGTATCACCAAAAGTAAGGCTCTCTCTTTGTCTAAAATAAATTTCATAAGCATTACATTTAGGTTATTATTAATATTTTTTTACCATAAACACCTGCCGACGAGAGTGGCAAAAAGTGCATGTGTACGATTGTATATAACGACACAGTAAAGAAGAAGGACTACTCTATTTCACATAATGTTTTATAGTGAAGAGTATAAAAAGTAAATGGGGAATAGTATCTTTTAGTTTCATTAATGCTTTTTGCTTATGAGCTCTTACTGTATTTATCGAAATATTAAGTATTTGGGAAATCTCTGCATTTTTTCTACCGGAGAGACTCATCATTATTACTTTTCTACAAGCAGGAGGTAACATGAGAATAGATCTATATAAAATACCGAGAGTTTCGGCATCCAGAACATGTGCTAACTCTTTTTCAGAAAGTGGCACCATATTTTGGATCTTGGCAATCTTTTTAACTAAATTATGACGAAGTGTAACTCGTTTTTTCTCATCAAAGGAGCCGTTTCTTACACTTAGATAGAGAAAAGATTTGAGTGCAGGGATTGTGTCAAATCTGTTTCTGTTTTTCCAAAGCCGGATAAATACATTTTGCACAATATCCTCAGATGCCAATTTAGAACCTGTAAGTTTTAAGGCATAATAAGACAAGGAGGGGTAATACGCCTTAAAAATACACTCGAAAGCTCTTGGATTATACTTATTAAACTCCTGTAAAAGAAGCTTATGATTGAATCCAAAATTCTCCATAGACTCTTCTGTAAGAGTACAACTCATAAACTATTAATAGTTTTTTGCGATATTCATAAAGTGCATGTGCGTAATTATATATAACGACACAGTGAAGGAAAAAGACTACTCTACTCCTAAATAACTTTAGCAGTGGGAAACTTTAGTAAATGAAAAAGGAGGCCGCTTCAAATCTATTTTGAAACAGCCTCTTTTTATTTGTATAACAAAGCGTTTAGATGCTTTGCGTGAGTCTCTTGTATGAGTTGTATCTCACTTTGGCGTACTCTTCGGTGAGCTTGAATAGCCTGTCTGCCTCTTCCGGGAAGGAGGATTTGAGAGACGAGTATCTTACTTCGCTTAGGAGGAAGTTTTGGAACTTGCTCCAGTCTGGCTCTTTGCTATCCAGTGTAAACGGATTCTTGCCTTCGGCCTCTAATGTGGGGTTGTAGCGATACATTTGCCAGTATCCGCACTCAACGGCAAGTTTCTCTTGCTGCTGTGATAGTCCCATTCCCGCTTTAAGTCCATGGTTAATACATGGTGAATAGGCGATAATAAGGGATGGTCCGTCATACTCTTCGGCCTCTTTAAGAACTTTGAAGAACTGGCTTTGATTTGCGCCCATTGCTACTTGAGCAACGTAAACATAGCCATAACTCATAGCCATCATTCCAAGATCTTTCTTCCTGATCTTCTTACCAGATGTTGCAAATTTTGCAACTGCTCCTACAGGAGTAGATTTAGATGATTGACCTCCGGTGTTAGAGTAAACCTCGGTATCAAGGACAAGAACGTTAACATTGCTGCCGGAAGCCAGTACATGGTCAAGTCCACCGTAACCAATGTCATAAGCCCATCCGTCACCACCGAATATCCACTGAGAACGCTTCACAAAGAACTCTTTGAGATCGGTCAGCTCTTTGCAGATGCTGCATTTGCTCTTCTCAATCATAGGAATCAGCTTGTCGGCAATCTCTCTTGAGGCGGCTGCATCTTCACGATTTGTCAGCCATTCGCCAAACAAAACCTTCATCTCTGCAGAGCAGTCATTGCACTCAAGACCGTCAGTCATAAGCTTTGCTACTCTTTCGCGAACCCTCTCCGAACCTAAGTGCATACCCAGACCGTACTCTGCGTTGTCTTCAAAGAGTGAGTTAGCCCATGCGGGGCCTCTGCCGTCCCTGTTGGTTGTATATGGCGATGAAGGGAATGAACCGCCGTAGATTGAAGAACATCCGGTTGCGTTTGCAATCATCATTCTATCACCGTACAGTTGAGTCACAGCCTTAATATAGGGTGTCTCTCCGCAACCTGCGCAAGCTCCTGAGAATTCAAACAGAGGTTGGGCGAATTGTGAGTTTTTAAGGTTTTGACTCTTAGATTGAACATTATCTTTATAACCTACCACTGAGTGTAGATAGTCGTAGTTAACTTGCTCATGCTCCTGAGTCTCAAATGGCTTCATAACAAGAGCCTTTGTCTTTGCAGGACAAACATCGGCACAGTTGCCGCAACCTGTACAGTCCATTACACTTACCTGGATTGTAAAGCTATACTCTTTGAAAGGCCCGTTACCTTTAACTCTCTTAATACCCTTAGGCGCTTTCTGCTGCTCCTCTTCGGTCATAAGGAACGGCCTGATTGCAGCGTGCGGGCATACATAGGCGCATTGGTTACACTGGATACAGTTATCTGCTTGCCATTCAGGAGTATGGACAGCAATGCCGCGTTTCTCATAAGCAGCTGTACCGGCAGGAATTGTGCCATCTTCCATATGAAGAAATGCACTTACAGGAAGATCATTACCCGATTGTGAGTTAACCACATCGGCAACATTTCTTACCCAATCCGGAGCAAGCCTGTCAAACGAAGAGGGACGGAACTTAGCTGTAATATCTTTCCATTCGCCGGGAACTTCAACTTTTATACACTCCGAACCTCTCTCAATTGCATCGTGGTTCATCTTTACAATGGCCTCTCCTCTTCTGCCATAAGAGGCGGTAGCGGCATCTTTCATCTCTTTCTTTGCCTGCTCATAAGGGATAATCTCTGCAATCTTGAAGAAGGCGCTCTGCAGAATAGTGTTGGTTCTGTTGCCCAGACCCAACTCTTCTGCAATCATTGTTGCGTTTATGATATAGAAGTTAAGCTCTTTCTTGGCTATTGTGGCTTTTACAAAATCGGGAAGTTTCTCAAGGGTCTCCTCTTTGGTCCAGATTGTGTTAAGCAAGAATGTTCCACCTTTTTTGATGCCTTTAAGCACATCGTATTTAGTAAGATATGGAGTTACGTGACAGGCGACAAAATCGGGATTGGAAACGAGGTAAGGAGAGCTGATAGGGTTATCGCCGAATCTAAGGTGAGAACAGGTGTACCCGCCCGATTTCTTGGAGTCGTAGTCAAAATATGCCTGAACATACTTAGGTGTTGTCTCCCCGATAATTTTTATTGTATTCTTATTTGCACCTACTGTACCGTCGGAGCCGAGTCCATAGAATTTACACTCTGCCATTCCTTTTCTGTCGAGGGCAACGTCATCTTTAAACGGAAGTGACTTAAAGCTTACATCATCAACAATCCCGATTGTAAATCCATTTTTAGGCTCAGACATTTTGAGATTATCAAATACAGAAAGGATATGTGCAGGAGTTGTGTCTTTTGATGAAAGACCGTAGCGGCCGCCGACAATAACGGGTAGTTTTCCGCCTCTCTCTGCTATAACAGA
>CAYZPF010000078.1:0-11045 GCA_964479995.1 uncultured Muribaculaceae bacterium
AAATTCGTGAATTGTCTGTTTTTCGTTGTTCATTTTCTTTTATTTTGTTGCGTACCGGAGAGCATCACAATACTTTCATTATTGTACGCAAATTAAAACTGAAATTAATTTAATAGAAAATTGCTCTCGAGAAGAATTATCCGAGAACAAAACAAAGATACAATCTATACAAAAAGTACAGATTGTTTACAGAGCAATATCCAGATTAAAACTAAACATCCAATTGTTTTAATGTGCAAATATATAAAATTAAGTTACAACTACTTTTGATATGGGCTGTTCCTTGTCCAAAAAGTTGATTATTCTTTTTTGTGATTGTCATTTTAAGCGGCAGTTGCTTGCTTTAATAAATACCCAAATAATTATCCAAATCTTCATTTGTTAGTTCATATGTTGTAAAGTTGGGGATCTCATATGGTTTGTTATATACGGCACTAAGAATGGCAATAGAGATATCATTAGCATTAAAATTTATGCCGTTTGAAGTATATGAGAATGAAATTCCACCTGTTGGGAAATATGCGAATAAAGATCTAAAACCATCTATTCCACCTGTATGTCCAAAACCTGTTTTATCATAAAACGGTGTTTGAATAAGCCCCATCCCATAATGATCTTTAATAATTTGCATCTTTGCCAAACTATTTTTAGAGATAAGCTTCCCACTAAAAAGAGCATTGCTGAATATAACTAAATCTGTTGGTGTTGAAGTTATTGCTCCGGCACCTAACGCTTGTGACACATCTAATTCAGGTGCTAATTCCCATTGATTATTGAGAAAAACATATGAAAGAACTTCGTTGTTTAGGGTATTTATCTTTCCCTTTAAATAAGTGTTTTTTAGTCCGGTAGGGTTAACAATTTGATCTTCCAGTATTTTTGAGAATGGTTTACTATAAATTTTTTCGAGAATGTAGGTGAGTAATATATAATTGAGATTACTGCTCAACTATCTCAACTCGTCTGTTTTTTGCCCTACCTTCTTCTGTTGAGTTGCTCGCAACCGGTGAAAGAGAGGATACACCATAGGCTTTCAGTTGTTCTTCCTTTAAATTATATTTTGAAATCAGTTCGGCCATTACGCTTTTTGCTCTTTCTTCAGATAGCGTCATATTAGAGGCAAAATTACCTGTGTTATCGGTGTGACCTACAATATAGAATTTTTTTGTAGGATTAGCATCAATATAGTGTGCTATCGCTTGCAAAGATGTATTGGATTGGGGCATTATTGTGGCTTTACCAACCTCAAAATAAAGTCCGCACAAAGTACTATGCCCTTTGAGCGTGATATCATTTGTTAAATTATCTACGGTCACAAAACCGGTTTCTACTCTCTCTACTTCAACTATATCTTGGGTGATTAGAACATAGTTGTCTGCCTCCACAGCATAAACCATAGCATAGATTTCTTTTTCTCCATCGAAGTTTTTCGCTGCGACGAAACAATGATTCCCTTTCCATGAGGGGAATTCAAGGCTGGAACGGCCGAATTTTATATTATTCAAACCGTCATAGTAACCTCCCGCTGCATAGTATCTATCGAACCATGTATGTGGGCGTTCACTGTCGCCAAGCTCTTCGTTTGCAATTGCAATTAATACGGTATAACCGGCTTTTGCAAAAGCATTTTTGTAATTATTCAATATGAACTCAGATGAATTATCTGTTGAGGCCGAATACTGGATACGTGTAACTT
This sequence comes from uncultured Muribaculaceae bacterium, assembly GCA_964479995.1. Classification (GTDB taxonomy): domain Bacteria; phylum Bacteroidota; class Bacteroidia; order Bacteroidales; family UBA932; genus Bact-08. The sequence continues at coordinate 1,697 of CAYZPF010000078.1, forward strand.
TCCCTTCAAGTTTTTGGGGATTTTTCCAGTCCAGCTTGCCGCTTTCATTTACCGGTAAGGCGTAGGAACCCCATTTTGTCTCCTTGTAAAATTCAATTACCGAGCCCTTAAAACGAGAGATTGTCGGATAGTCCTTAGCACCCTCTATGTCATCACTACGTTGAGCAAAAGCAGATGAACAAATCATCAGGGAGACAATAATAAATAGTAAATTAATTTTTTTCATTTCTCTTCTACAATTTGTAATTTTAGTCCGTTGGGATCTGTGATATAGATAAATGACACATTAGGTGTCGGGCTGATAGGCCCTATAATTGACCTAATGCCTTTGTTTTTTAGATCTTCAATTTTCTTATTCAGCGATTTTACTTGAAAGCCTAACGATATGTGCTCTCCATAAGATATGTTTTGCTTGCCGGAATCATGTATAAGTTCTAGTTGTGTGTTTCCACCATTGAGAAAGCTTATCTCAATTCCCGGCTGAGGAGAAAATTGACGAGAGATAGTAAGACCCATAATTTGGGTGTAAAATTTTAATGATTCTGCCATGTTACTGACATGAATGGTTATCCAGCAAATATTCATAATTTTATTCAAACATCTCATAATTAAATTTTTTTTACGATTTGTAAGCAACGACTAACCATTTCAATTGCTTCATCAATTGTCTCTCTTTTGGTTCGGAAAGCTAAAATAGCAATTCGTATTACAAATCGTTTGTTGATAATTGAAGAACTAAGAAAAACCGAGCCGTCTTTATGTATTTCGTCCATTAACTGCCTGTTTTTTTCGTCCGTATCGGTTTCAAACGGATACCAAAAATAGCTAACCGACAAATCGGGTTCAGGTCCAAGACAAAAACCAAGTTCGCTTAGTCTATTTCTAAAATAGATGACGAGCAATAGTTTCTCCTCCAAACAAGAGGCAAAAGGCTCTATGCCGTGAATTTGTAAAGGAAGCCATACGCGTAATCCTCTAAAATGTTTAGTGAGTTCGGGAGATAAATTGGCCGGACTGTTTAGCAACTCTTCGTTATATCCGTCCTGCATATAGTTGGCGGTATAATAATTGGAATGAAGGACAGAATTTGCATCTTTCACCAAAACAGCACCCACACCATAAGGCAAGAATAGTCCTTTATGAGGATCGATTATTAAAGAATCGGCTCGTTCTATTCCGTTAAACAAATCTCTTTTTGGAGTCAGAATAAAAAATCCACCATAAGCACCATCTATATGGTACCACAATTTGTGCTGTTCGGCAATATCGGCAATGTCGTTTAATGGATCAATGGCTCCTGTGTCGGTTGTCCCTGCTGTAGCTACAATTAGATAGGGATTTAATCCATCTGCCTTATCTTTTTTAATCAACTCTTGTAACTTTTTAGGAATAATTCTATGGTTGCTGTCTAAAGGGATATACCTTATTATCACATCCTCCAGCCCAATAATGCGTAATGCTTTTTGGGTAGAATGATGCACTTGCTCACTAAGATAGACGACACTCTTTGGGATAATCTCGTTTTTTATTTTGTATTTATCTCTTGCAGCAGTAAAAGCAATCAATGTAGATATTGAACCGCCCGAAGACAAACATCCAACAGAGCTCTCCGGAAACAAAAAAACAGATTTCAGCCAATTTACTACCTCGTTCTCTATAATTGCTGCACCGGGAGAAGCATAATAAACACTAGCAAACGGATTGGTAACTGCCGCAATAAAATCTGCAAGAGCTGCTGTAAACACTCCTCCACCGGGGATATATCCTAAATGTTTTGGCGAAGCGGCATTAATACCTGTCTCAGCAACCTCTGTTTGATACAGATTTAAAAGCTCGGGGAGTGAAGATTTTTTATTTTGAATTGCCAAATTTCTGATTTCCTTTTCGTTAAATCCTTTTACTTTGCTCAATCCGTTTATAAATGTATTGGCGTAATCAGCTACTTGGTTAATCATTTCCATTCGTGCCGATTCCGGAATATCCAATTCACTACTTGAAATATTAAGCAATTCGAGTTTGCGTAAAATAACACCTTGCAACTGTTTTTGTTTTTTCATATTGTGATGTTTAACCTATTTATTATAGGACTCTAATAAAAAAAAGCTATTTCAAACTCATATACCAATAGAAAAATGCTTCCGGATTGGTCTTTTTTAACTTATTTAATTTATTGAAGGTTTGCTCTTTGATAACCCACTCTTTTATTTCTAATGGATTTTTAAAACGTTCAATTTTTTGATTTTGTTCCTTGTTTAATATTGATATGAGATAGGCTACTTTGGACGCAGCAGTTATCGCTTCTTCTATGGTGAAACGGTCTATAATAAAATTTGTAAAATTCTTAATACCTAATTGCAAGTGTATGAATTTATCTGATTTTAGATCTCTTTCGGCTAAGGTGTAGCAAGTGCTCCAAGTATCTCCTAAGACTTCTTCAATACCTATATTCAATTTTCGAAAAAGAATCTCATCCTGTGCCACCCTTAAATAACTTTTTCTCACTACGTTGAGATTAGAAATTTGATTAAATAAATATCCTATATCAAATAACTGTTTGATTATTTCGACAGGACGGTTTTTAGAATATAATATACCTGTAGTATTGGGTGCGAAAGCGGTTAGCTTATCTCCCAAAATAGCTTCAAATGTTGGCAACATAACGAAAGTATCTTTGCCTGATGTCGCTAGCCAACTATGATTGAGCGGATATTTTTTAATTTCAGGATAGGGATTGGGTGCGTATAGCAAATCCAATAATATTGGTTCTTCGTTACCGTCTACAATACTTTTGTAAAATATTTTAAAGTGTCCAATAGGTGCATCGAGAGTATGTCCACGGTTGCTGTCATCTTCCCATCGAAAAAATATTTTCAATTGACTTATTATATCTAGAATCTCCTTAATTTTACCTTCTGACTCTTCTGTAACTATGTCAATATCTATTGAAAATCGTTTAGGAGCTTCTGCTGTCAACAATAGAGCTGTCCCGCCTTTAAATATAAAGTCCAAGTTATTCAATTGCAGTTGTTCTAGAAGTGTCAAGGCATACACCACTTTCTCAATAAGTTTGGGATCTATACGTCTTCCTAATTTGTTTCGTATATTGTTAATCCATTCAATTGTATAAGTTTTTACATCTATCATAGAGTGTATAATATTGGCTTAAACAAAATTTTTTGCCAAAGTTATATTTAAAAGTTCATCAAATTCCAATACTCTGTTCCTGCGTATAGCATATCTTCGCATCTTCAGTTCATTTATGGTATATTTCTCTATTGCAGTGCGTATCATAAACTCTTTTTCATTTTGCTGAGATGAAAAAAGTTCAGTATCAATCAACATATCCACCAATAGCTTTTCTAATGTGGGAATAATAATTTTCTTTTTTTCTAATAATGGAGATTCAGAAATCATCTTTTTCACAATAATAGATTCATCTTTATGATGAATGTAGCGATTAAATATTTCTCGACCAGGATTAAAGAAAACGTTTTTATAGATTCCAGATAGAAAGGTAAATATAGATTCAGAAGCATCTTTTTCTACTTCTACAACAATATAGTGTTTAAATGGTTGATGAAGCATAAGCTCATTCAACCACATTGTATCCCAAATACAAAATGTAATATAAGGAAAGTCATGCTTTACTTTATCATATAGACTTTTTAAGCTACTTGTAATATTGGGTTGAAAAGGAGTGTGGCTATCCATTTCATAAATCCCTCTTGATGGAGTATTTATTACACCTCGCTTTTTTAGCTTAGATAGATAAATATTAATGGTATTGTCGGACCAATTCGGAAAATCATTTTTTATAAACCCAACAAGTTTCTGTTTAGAAAGTCTTTTATTTCCTATGAAATAACTGTTGATATGTTTTTCTAAAGTTTTTGCCAAAATCGTTTTTATCGTAAATATAAAACAAAAATATAAACTAATATAATTTTGGCATAAATATCTATTATTTGCCAAAGATAAACCTATCACCTTGCAACTGTTTTTGTTTTTAAACGGAGAATCTTTTTGATTAAAAGAAACAAAAAAATGAATAGGTAGTATCCGGAATTGTACAAGAATAGAAAATAAGTTAAAATGAAACCAAACTATACTTTGAGAGTAAGTTAAAATGGTGTACTTTTGGAATTACCGGACCGGAATAAACGTGATGACATAAAATAAGCCGTATGCTATATTTATTTACCAACACCAGGTACCTATCAGATGATTTTATCGATACATGTAAGTGGTTTTTACCTGAGTGGAGGTTAAAACAGATGATGAGTTATCGTTACTCTAACGACAAAAAACTTTCTGCTCTTGGATACCTTGTTCTGGTATATGCTCTTAAAAATGAGGGATTATTTTACGCCTTACCTGAGTTTAGATATAATGCCAACGGAAAGCCTTTTTTAACTAACTATCAGAATGTTTATTTCAATATAAGCCATTGCAGCGATGCAGTAGTCTGTATCCTTTCTGACATGGAGGTAGGTGTTGATGTTGAAGCCGTTGGAGAATACGACGACGAACTGGCAAAAGCAATCTGCAATAATGAGGAATACCAATGGGTAACGGATTCATTGGATCTGACTCAAAGGGCTAAAAAGTTTACTCTGTTTTGGACGCAAAAAGAGAGTATTATAAAGTGGCGCGGAACCGGCATTGACTGTGATCCTAGAGAAATCAAAACAGGTATAAGGCCTTACATTCATAACCTGGATTATAGACTCATCAGCAACTATTATCAGGTGGAAAATATATGTGTTTCAGTCTGCAAGCAAAATCAATAAATTTAACTATATGGAAACTAAATCATATCCTTTGTCAATAAGCCAGGCAGGTATTTATTATGAATGGGAAAAAGACAAATCGCTAACCAATTATAATATAGCCTTTTTATACGATTTCCCGGTGACGACCGATGTGGAGAGGTTGCAAAAAGCTTTTGAAAAGGTTTTTGCTGCTCATCCCTGTTTACAAGCAAGAATCAGGATAGAAGAAGATGAGGCAGTGCAATATTTCAATGAAGATGAACCGCTGCAAATCACCGTTAGAGCTGTTGGTGAGTCAGAGATGAATAACCATATTTCAGAGTTTGTCCGTCCGTTTGATTTGATAGAATCTGCGCTCTATCGTATCGAATTGTATAAAACCGAAAAAAAGGTATATGCACTTATTGATTTACACCATATTATCTTTGACGGCACTTCATTTACGATTTTTAAACAAGACCTTTTAAGTGCCTATTATGGCAAAGAATTAATAAGCGAACAATTTACCGTAGGAGATTTTGCCAGGCAGGAGGCCTCCATAGTCGGAAGTGCAGAATACCTTGAAGCAGAAGCCTATTTTGAAAAGAGATTGAGCGGCATTACCATGACAAAGGTACCGACGACCAATAATAAGGAACATGAACTAGGTCACCTTCAGTCTATCTCTGAATTTATCGATTTAAAACTGGTAAACGATTTTTGCACACAGCTTAATATCTCTCCCAACAACCTGTTTGCCGGCGCTCTTGGCCTTTGTCTCAACCGTTATTCAAGAGAGCAGGAGATTGCCTTCTGTACAGCACATCATGGTCGTACAGACAAGCGTTTAAGCAACACTATCGGAATGTTTATCAAAACGTTGCCTGTAGCGATAAATGTGGCTCCCGACCAAAAAATCGGAGATTATCTTACAACCATCCGAACCGATCTAAAAGAGTTATGGACAAAGCAGGCCTATCCGTTCGCTGAAATGGTAAAGAATTTTGGCGCCTCCATGGAGGTCATGTACACCTTTCAGAAGGGAATTGTGCAGTATTTAGAAATGGATGGTCAACTGGTAAATAATGAATACCTGAGGCCGGGGAAAACTTACGACAGCCTGAATGTGTACGTAACTCAGTATCACGATGATTACGAGATACGTTGCGAGTATAACGACAGCCTCTATGAGCGGGAATATATGTTGACCTTTACCGTTGCCATTAAAAATGCAGTGCTAAACATGATGGCAGATCACAACCAACATTGTAGAGAGGTTTCTATTCTTTCAACAGAGCAGGAGAGCAAAATAGTTGAAATGTCCACAGGGGAAAAGCTTGACCATGATCGTACCCTTACGCTGATCGACCTGTTCAGGGAACAGGCACAAAAAACGCCCGATCATATTGCAGTGGTTTATGAAGAGAAGAAACTGACCTATCGCGAGCTGGATCTGCTTACCGATAAAATTGCGAAAAAGCTCTGTTCACTAGGAGTAGAGCGTGAAAAGGTAGTTGGGGTGATGATCGATCGCAGCGAATACATGGTGATTTATCCGCTGGCTGTGATGAAAGCAGGTGGGGCCTACATGCCGCTTGATTATTCAATGCCTTCTGACCGTTTGAGCTTCATGGTAAAAGACGCAGGGGCAGGCTATATCCTTTCCGAAGGTTCGCGAGTGGTCGATTGCCTCCCGGGATATGATGGAATCGTTATCAACCTTGAAGAGATAGCCACATTCACAATCAATGATGAAGTCATCTTGCCTAAGCTGTCGCCGGAAGAGATGTATGTACTGTTATACACCTCCGGCTCAACCGGCATGCCCAAAGGGTGTATTCTGGAACACCGTAACATCGTCAATTACTGTCATTGGTTTGTAAAAGAGACTAAGATGACACCTGCTGACCGGGTAGTAGGTTATTCAAACTTTGCCTTTGATGCACATATGATGGATATTTACCCGGCGATTATTTCGGGCGCCTCGGTTTATATTCTTCCTTCATATATGCGGATGGACCTTCTGCGGATGAACCAATATATGGAAGAGAACGGGCTAACTATTGCCTTTATGACAACCCAGATTGGACGACAATTTGCCGAGGAGATTGAAAACCATTCGTTACGACTTCTGATGATTGGAGGGGAACGACTTATTCCGACCAAAAAACCTCCATACATTTTTTATAATATGTACGGTCCAACCGAATGCACCCTTTGTTCTACTTATCACCTCATCGAGAGCGATTACAATAGCTCGGTGATTGGTTCATCGATTGACAATGAGGCCAATTACATCATGGACAATAACCTGCAGCTTCTTCCTGTAGGTGTGGCCGGTGAGTTGTGTATCGGTGGCGAGGGAGTCGGGCGAGGCTATTTGAACCGCGACGATTTAAATAATGAAAAGTTTGTCAATTGGAGAGGGCAAAAATTATATCGTACCGGCGACCTTGCCCGTTATAACAAAGAGGGAGAAATTGAATATTTCAGCCGACTCGATAACCAGGTAAAGCTGCGCGGCCTGCGAATAGAGCTTGGCGAAATTGAAAATGCAATAAGCGCGTATGAAGGGATCTCGGCAGCAGTAGTTGATGTAAAAGAGATTGGTGGAGTTCAGCATTTATGTGGTTATTTTACTGCAAAGAATAAAATTGATACCGAGGTTTTGAGTGATCATTTGAAAGCAAGCCTCACGGAATTTATGGTCCCAACGGTTCTAATCCGGATGGAAAAATTCCCATTAACAAACAACGGAAAGGTCAACCGAAAATTGTTGCCATTACCTCAGATCAAAACAGAGGAGATTATTGCGCCTCGGACTCCTTTGGAACAACAGTTGTTCGATATCGTCTCGGATATGCTTAAAATCAAAGACTTTGGAATTAACACCAATCTCTTTACAATAGGTATGACTTCAATCATTGCCATAAAGCTTTCTGTTGTAATTCAGAGAAAAATGGGATTGGTAGTTCAGACTAAAGATATATTAAAGCTCAAAACCATTCAGTTGATAGCAGAGATAGCAGCTCAAGCTCAAAAAACAGATGCTACCCAAAAAGTGGATGCATACGAAAAGAGAAGCTATTATCCGTTGACCGAAAGTCAGATGGGACTTTATTACGACTGGGAGAAAGAGCGCGATGCGCTGCAATACAACATTGCTGCTTCGCTGTGTTTCTCATCCAAAGCGCCTGTTGAAAAGCTGGTAAGCGCACTGACTGCTGTGGTTGAGGCTCATCCGTATCTAAAGACTACCCTGGCCATAGAACAGGACGAAATTGTGCAGTTACGAAGAGATGACAAGTTGGTGGAGATTTTTACCGACACAGTTGCAGAAGAGAAAATGGAGCCCATCATGGCTGCATTTGTGCGTCCCTTTAATCTGTTTGGTGATACCCTTTACCGTTTTGAAATATATCAAACAGAATATAATACTTATCTTCTTTTTGACATACACCACATCATCTTTGACGGAAGTTCTATGGGTCTCTTCTTGAATGGACTAAAAGAGGCATTTGAAGGTAAATCGATTATTCCTGAGACATTTACCTCTTTTGACAGAGCTCTAGAAGAACAAGCCCTCATCAAATCAGAAAAATATTCCGAAGCAGAAGCCTATTTCGACAAGTTGTTGGGTAGTACATCAATGACCGTATTTCCGTCATCGGTACAGGAGCTCTATACCGGAAAGGCAATGGATGCAAAAATTTTCATTCCAACCGGTACCATTGGGGCATTTTGTCGTCAGAATGCTATTACCGAAAGTAATTTTTTCCTTACTGTTTTGAGTTTGCTTGTAAATCGATACACCCGGGAAGATCAGATTGCTTTAACCACCATATCGAGTGGCCGTGCAGAGAACAAATTTTCTAACCTGATGGGTATGTTTGTAAAAACTCTGCCGGTAGTGATAAGCTTGAAAAATCAGAGCGTAAGTGAATTAGCAAAAGATATTCAGGATCAGATATTCGTCACGATGGAAAATGAAATTTTTCCGTTTACAAAAATGGTCGAAAAATATGGTATTGTACCACAGATTAATTTTACATATGAAGGTGGCATAGACCAAAACCTCTCTCTTGGCGATGAATCTGCTCGGATCAACTCATTAACTTTAGACACAGCCAAGTTTCCGCTTAGTGTGGTTCTGTTTCCCGAAGAAGGCGGTTATACCCTGACGGTGGAATTTGATAATAAGCTTTACCACGAACAGGAGATAAAGCGTTTTGCAGAAATATTTGCCTCAACAGCCAACTTCGTCTCTAAAAACGCAGATATGATTATATCTGAAATCAGTTTGGTTACCAAAGAAGAGGAAGCCGAAGTGATCAGGGTTTCGACAGGAATTAGCATGGATCATGATCGCACCCACACGATAATCGATCTGTTTAAAGAGCAGTTACAAAAGAGACCTGACAATATTGCAGTGGTTTTTAAAGAGAATAAGCTGACCTACCGCGAGTTGGACCAACTTACCGATAAAATTGCCAAAAAGCTTTGCGCGCTGGGTGTTAAGCGAGAAAGTGTAGTCGGAGTGATGATTGACCGTAGCGAATACATGCTGATTTATCCGCTGGCGATAATGAAAGCAGGCG
>CAYZPF010000079.1:0-11036 GCA_964479995.1 uncultured Muribaculaceae bacterium
TCACCATCCCGGAATCCGGGATAGTCATTGAGGATATTGCTCATCTTTTTCAGAATCTCTTTCAAAAGATTAAAAGCCTCTAAAGTTCTATCATAAACTTTGAGTTTGATTTGCGGCTTGTTACTTAATCCTTCCAGTATCTCTTTTTGCCGCGATGATAAATCCCGGGACATTTTACAGAAAATTTAATTATTCTTAAAAGTTTAAATTTAGATATTTTAATAAGCTCTTGCAAAAAATACTCTTCCTTTTGAAGGCTTTCCGCTGTAAATACATACTCCAGGCTCATTATCAGTATCATCCATAGGAATACAACGGATAGTCGCTTTAGTCTCCTCTTTGATCTTCTCCTCGGTTTCGGCAGTGCCGTCCCAATGGCAATAAAGGAACCCACCCTCTTCTATCTTCTCTTTAAAGGTGTCATAATCATCAATCTTAAAGGTATTTTCTTCTCTAAAATTTAATGCCTTAAGGTAAATATTCTCTTGAATCTTATCCATAAGCCCGACCACATATTCAATCACCTCATCCGTATTGATTGTGGTTTTCATAAGGGTATCCCTGCGGGAAATCTCTGCCGTACCTTTCTCCAAATCCCTGGGACCTATTGCAACTCTTACCGGTACTCCTTTTAGTTCCCATTCTGCAAATTTAAAGCCTGAACGGAGGTTGTCCCTGTCATCTATTTTAACGGTTAAACCTCTCTTCTCAAGCTGAACCTTTATATCCTTCATCTTAGCCAGGATTCTATCGTTTTCTTCTCCCGTTTTAAAGATTGGAACCATAACGACATGAACAGGTGCAAGTTTCGGAGGGAGGACAAGACCGCTGTTATCACTGTGAGCCATAACTAAAGCACCCATCAAACGAGTTGATACGCCCCATGAAGTAGCCCATACATACTCCTGCTTTCCCTCTTTGGATGTAAATTGCACATCAAAAGCCTTAGCAAAATTTTGTCCTAAAAAATGCGATGTGCCTGCCTGAAGGGCCTTACCATCCTGCATCAAAGCTTCAATACAAAGCGTATCCAATGCTCCGGCAAATCTTTCACTTTCGCTTTTTCTGCCCACAAGAACCGGCATGGCCATATATTCTCTTGCAAATTGGGCATAGAGATTAACTATCTTTTCTGTCTCCTCAATAGCTTCTTCCTTAGTCTCATGAGCTGTATGACCCTCCTGCCATAAAAACTCGGCTGTTCTTAGAAAAAGTCTTGTACGCATCTCCCAGCGGACCACATTTGCCCATTGATTAATCAGAAGGGGCAAATCTCTGTATGATTTTATCCAGTTCCTGTAAGTGTTCCAAATAATGGTTTCGGATGTGGGTCTTATAATCAGCTCCTCCTCAAGTTTTGCTTCGGGATCTACCACAACTCCGCTGCCGTCGGGATTTGCCATCAATCTGTGATGCGTCACAACTGCACACTCTTTGGCAAAACCTTCAACATGCTCGGCCTCCTTGCTTAAGAAAGATTTCGGTATGAAGAGCGGGAAGTAGGCATTTACATGCCCTGTTTCCTTAAACATTTTATCTAATTGTGACTGTATTTTTTCCCAAATAGCATATCCGTATGGTTTAATTACCATACAGCCTCTTACCGCCGAATTCTCTGCAAGATCGGCTTTTGTTACCAAATTATTATACCATAATGAATAATTTTCCTCTTTTTCGGTAATCTCTTTTGCCATTTTTAAAATTTTGTTTTTAATTTTGTTTTTGAAGTAAGGTGGTACGATTTTTGAGCCTTATTTATAATAAAGGCACAAATTTAAGAAATAAATTAAAACAGAGGAGGTGCAAGATGAAAAAGCTTATTACAATTATTATTCCGGCAATTATAGGAATGGTAACACTCTCTTGCGGGTCAACAGGCCAATATGCATCTTCTTCTTATGAAGATGCAATATATCAAAGAGCTCAAAACAAGACATATATTGTTGTAAACGCAAAAGAAAATCGAGAAAATCAAGAAATTCAAGTGTTAAGAGATGCGACCAAAGAGTCAAACCGTGTTTACATTAATGGCAAGGTTGTTGAATCGGCATATGCCGATGAAAAGGGAAATGTAGATATAAATATTACAGCAGGAGAGGAATCCAGAACATATGTCATTCTTGAACCGGGGGAGTCATTTGAAGAGAGACTGACAAAATTCAAAAATCCTCAATATACAATAACTATAACCTATTCACCATACGGTTATGACGATTATTGGTACTGGGATGGTTTCTATAATCCTTTTTACTGGGGAGCAAACAGGTTCTTCCGGTATAATTCATGGTATTCACCCTGGTATTCACCTTGGTATTCACCTTGGTATTCACCTTGGTATTCACCTTGGTACTCGTCCTGGTATTCTCCCTGGTACTCGCCTTGGGGTTATTCAAATTTCTATGACCCCTTCTTTGCATGGGACTGGTATTACCCTTCATGGTACTATCCTATGGGAGGGTTCGGGTACTGGAATTACTATTATTACAGACCTTATTATCAACAATATACCGATTCGAGAGATTATTACAGAGGGAGAAGGGAGAGTCAAAGGGCAACAAGCGGCATAGCAGCCTCTTCCGGCGGATCATATATGAGAAGAGAAGCCAATATAGAGCAGGTAAGAGGTAATCGCCCCTACAGCACAAATATGAGCTCTACCGAAAGTCTTTACAGAAGAGAGGGAAGGTTTGACTCGCAAAGAGGTGAACAAAATGCACAGCAAGGCAACAACAGGAATTCTCAGCAAAATATACAACAAAGCGGAAGAGTACAATCTCAAAGCAATATAAGGAGAGAGGGGAATTCTGCCAATCAAACTCTATCGTCGGAAAGAAATTACAGACCGGCTACAAATCAAAGACAATCAAATTCCGGAAATACTAATGTCATAAGAAGGTCTTCGGAAACTACTACTACGACTACAGGAAACAGCAATGTTATACGATATGAGAATCCCCCTGTAAGAAGTAATACAAATACTTCAACAGGTACATCGTCGGGTGCCACCAGAGAGTCCGGCTCAACTGTCCGTAGTAGTACATCTACCTCCTCCGGAGGAAGCGGCAATACCGGTAACAGAGGCTCATCATACCGCAGATAGCATAATTTTTTAACCATTATGAGAAAAACACTACTAATCGTTTTGACAATGGCAATAGGTGCTGTTGTAACGGCTCAGAATGCTTACGACGCTCTTAAGTTTTCGCAGATAAGATACGAGGGTACGGCAAGGAGTATGGCAATGGGAAATGCATTTACCTCTCTTGGAGGAGACATATATTCACTCAGTATCAATCCAGCGGGGTCATCAATCTATCGCTATTCCGAACTGAGCATTACTCCTGCCCTATCGTCCAGAAAAATGAACTCAACATATCTTAACAACAGGGAGAGTGATGCAAAAACCGGCTTAGGTTTGTCAAATTTTGGATATGTAAATACTATAAAACTGGGATCATCACCATACGGTGTCAAAAGTATAAGCCTCGGGATAGCTATCAATAAACTAAATAATTACACTTCAAGGTCTTACACAAGCGGAATAAACTCTTCTTCCAGTTGGCTTGGTTCATTGGCAGACGGATTGAGTGGTATCTACAAAAATGATCTTAACATTGAAGAGCAGTGGAATCCATTCTTTGACTTCCCGTCGGCTTCATGGCGAGAGATACTGGCATGGAATACAAACCTGATTGACCCTTTGCCCGATTCCGATTATGATTACATTGGAGCAACAGAGAATATAAGAGGAGAAAACATTGTACATGCAGGGGAGATTAAACAGGAGTTTTACCGGGAGACAACCGGTAGCCTTAAAGAGACTCTTTTAAATGCGTCAATTAACTTCAATGATGTAGTATTCCTTGGAGCGAATATTGGTATCCAATCGATTAATTTTGGCGATATGCAGAAGTATGCCGAGAGTGCAATAAATCAATCAAAATTTGACTCAAAATTTCAAACCTTTACCCACACATACAGGCAAATATCAGAAGGGACCGGAGTTAATATGAAGTTTGGAATAATACTCCTTCCATTTCAGGGATTAAGGTTGGGAGCGAGTATCTCCACTCCCACCTGGCATTTGATAAAAGATGAGTGGGAAGAAGAGATTAAAGCAAAATACTCCGATGGGTATAAATCTTCAGTCTCCTCGCCTGTAGGTCAATATAGCTATAGAGTTACCACTCCATACGTATGGAATATAGGTGCATCATATGTTATTGGAAAAATTGGCTTGATAAGTTTTGATTATGAAGGAGCAGATTACTCTTCAATTATTATGATGACTAACAACTATGACAAGTTTGAGTTCAGGGAAGATAATGATATAATCAGGAGTGATTTTCGTAAAGCTCATACTTTAAGGGTTGGTGCAGAAATAAAGCCTGCTACAGGTATTGCTCTCAGAGGAGGCTATACATATTACGGAAATCCTGAAAAAAGATTAGGATATGAGACTCAGGTTCTCTCCGGAGGTATAGGCTTCAGCAATAAAAAAGGAAGATTTATTGATTTTGGCCTTCAAAAGCAATTACAGGATTCCGAATCATTCTCCCTATATAATGATTATGCTAATCTTAAGGCTCCGGAGGGTGATATGAATATTTCGGGATGGAAGCTGCTGGTGACTTTTGGATTTAAATTCTGATAAAACGTTAAATATAGCTATACCAGTCAGGTCCTTCATTAAATAGCAGGTCTATGATTGACAGTCTTGGTATGAATCCCGATTTATATGAAAAAACCTGGTGATAAACGTCAGATTCATTGTCAAAAGGTGATATTTTTTTAGGATGTATAGAATGGCGATAGTCGTCTCCTTCAATCTCCCGGTTAAAGGACGAGGTAAATTTAATATCTTTTTCAATTCTCAACATTCCCATTAGGAGAACCATAAGTTCCACATTAAAATCGAACAGATACTTAAATTTTACGTTATAAAAAAAGTACAGCTCATCCCTGTAATAATCAAAAAAGGGGGATGAATTATAAGCGGATACTATTGCTCTCCAATGCTGAATCTGCCAATTTACACCACTATCAATTTTAATTTCTCTAATGGGGCGCGAAATGGTATGCCCTCTCTCTATGGGAACAATCAAAGGCAGCAAACCATTTGCTCCATAAATATGGGCCCGGTTTCTGTAACTCTGTTTTTGATAATTTTCATACTGCTCTATTTCAAAGTTATCATACCTGACGATAACCTTGAAATAGTCTGTAGAAGGTAAGTATGCAACCGAAAGGATAGCTGTGCTTGTTTTATTCATTTGCAGAATCAGAGAAACCTCGTACGATTCCTCTTTTAGAGCCTCTTATAAAGTTCACTATAGCCCTCATCTCCGGAGTCTCTTCAAAACTCTCCTCTACTTTTTTACAAGCATCACTCCTATTAAACCCACTATTATAAATCACTTTATAGATATTGCTGATTTCTTCGATTTTTTCTCTTGAGAACCCCCTTCTTCTTAAACCTATCAGATTTATACCTGCAAATGAGAGAGGATTATTACCTGCTGTTATATAAGGGGGGATATCTTTAAGTACCACCGCTCCTCCTCCAATCATAGCATGTGCCCCTATTTTGGTGAACTGGTGTAACCCTGCTTGTCCGCCTATAATTGCATACTCTCCGATATCACAAACTCCTGACACACCAACATAGCTGGTTAACACCACATTATCCTCAATAATACAATCATGGGCCACATGCGCATAGGACATAATCATACAATGATTGCCAACCTTGGTAACTCCCCGGCCTGTTCTGAGTGAACCTCTGTTAATTGTCACATACTCCCTTATAATAGTATTGTCCCCAATCTCAACATAGGTAACCTCCCCTTCAAATTGTGTATCCTGAGGTTCTCCGCCTAATACCGCTCCGGGATAAATTTTACAATTATTACCAATTTTTACATTTTCTAAAATTGTAGCATGTTGCCCAATCCAACAGTTATCTCCAATCTCTACATTTTCTGAAATAAAAGCAAAAGGTTCAATCACCACATTAGATCCAATTTTTGCATTTGGATGTACACACTGTAGCTCTTTCATAAAGCAACTACTTATTTTTTATAACCTGGGCTACCAGATCTGCCTCACAGGCCAAAGTATTGCCAACATAAACCTCACCTTTCATCCCAACAATAGACCTTCTTAACGGTGATGTTAATGAGAGCTTTATAATAAGAATATCTCCCGGAACAACTTTTCTTTTAAACTTTGCACCATTAATTTTTGCAAAATAGGTAGAGTATTTTTCTGGTTCATCAAGCTCCGACAATACAAGAATTCCACCAACCTGTGCCATTGCTTCAATGATTAGCACGCCAGGCATAACGGGCTCATCGGGAAAGTGTCCAACAAAGTAACCTTCGTTAATCCCAATTGTTTTAATACCAACAACTTCATGTCCGCTCATAGAGATAATTCTGTCTACCATTAAAAACGGAGGCCTGTGAGGTAAAAGTTTTTTTATACCGTTAATGTCAACAACAGGTTCTGCATTCGGATCGAACCGTGGAATTTCTTTTTCTTTTAAATTCTCATTTGTCATTTCTCTAATAATTTTTGATATTTCAATATTTATTTTATGCCCTGGTTTAAATGCGGTAATCTTACCTTTAATCCATACTCCGGAAAGGTATAAATCACCTAATAGATCCAATAGTTTATGTCTGGCAAACTCGTTAGTAAAAAGGGGAGTATCAATATTTACATATCCCGGATTGATCGGCCCAGACAGCTCTTTACCAAGGAGCTTGCTCAATTTGGCAACCTCATTCTCTTCCACCCTACTCTCGGATACTATAATAGCGTTATCTAAATCTCCGCCTTTAATTAAATTACTTTTAACCAGTTTCCCGATTTCATGAAAAAAAACGAATGTCCTTGCAGGAGCAATCTCTTTTAAATAGTCAACCGATGCGTCATATGACACCGATTGTACTCCCAAAACATTTGATTTAAAATCTATCTTAACATCAATTGAAAGATAATCAAACGGTTCTATTTTAATTTCCGAACCTGTTTTTTCATCTTTAATGTATATCTCTTTTTCTATTTTATAATATTTCCTGTCAGCTCTTTGAATTAAGAGTCCGTCAGATGCAATAGCGTTTGAATACGGCAATGAGCTGCCATCCAAAATAGGGAACTCCGGGCCATCTACTTCAATCAGAGCATTATCTACCCCGAATCCTGCAAATGCAGACAAAAGATGTTCTACTGTTGAAACCCTGATACCGTTCTTTTCAAGCACAGTCCCTCTTTCCGTAAAAACAACATAATCTGCAATCGCCTCAATGAGGGGGGAATCTGATAAATCACTCCTTACTATTTTTACACCAAAATTTTCTTCAGCCGGAATAATTCTAATATTGACATACTTCCCGGAGTGTAATCCTACCCCCCCGAAGCTATATATCTTTCTTAGAGTCTGTTGTTTATTCCTCACAAGTAAATTATTTGGTCCAATTAACCAACAAAGGTATAAAAATTCACCTATTGTAAATGTAATTTACGGAAATATGCATAAGCCTTGAAATAGTCCCTGGCGTCAATTGCCGGAGAACCGGCTAAAGTACGCCCCTCCTCTTTTATATGGTTAGTTATTCCAGCCTGGGCGACAACCATAGTCCTATCAGCTATAGTAATATGTTCTCTCACACCACATTGCCCTCCCAACATACAATTTTTTCCCACTTTAACCGAACCGGCAATTCCTACCATAGCAGCAATTACACTATTTTCTCCTACCTCGACATTATGGGCAATCTGGATTAGATTATCTAATTTAACCCCTTTTTTGATAATTGTAGAACCGATTGAAGCCCTGTCAATTGTTGTATTAGCCCCTATCTCACAGTTGTCTTCGACTATTACATTTCCAATTTGAGGTATCTTCTTAAAGGTTCCATCCTCCATTTGAGTAAATCCAAAACCATCTGCACCGATAACTGAATTTGAGTGAATAATGCAATCGGCTCCTATCTTACAACCCCTGTATATTTTTACACCGGGATAAATTATTGTACAGTTTCCTATCTCAACATCCTCTCCAATATAACATTGAGGATATATCTGCACATCATTCCCAAGTTTGGCTCCTTTAGATATAATTGACCCTGCACCCACATAACATCTTGCGCCCCTTTTCGACCTGAACGAAACCCTCGAGAATATCGAAATACCCCTTTTTACGAAAGATTTTGAACTATTAAACAGATCAAGAATGGCAGTAACAGCCAGATTTGCATCCATTACACAGATTTGGGTAATAGCCAATGGTTGAGATGGTTTAAAGGAGTTTTCAACTATAACTACGCTAGCTTTAGATGTATAGAGGTATTTTTCAAATTTTAAGTCTCTTAAAAAAATCAACTCTCCGGTTTTGGCGCTCTCTATACGAGCTACTCCTTTTATTTTCAAGTTTTTATCTCCAATAATATCACCTTTAACCAATTCGGCCAGGTGCTGCACAGAAAATTCCATATCCTATTAATTTAAATTAGCAATACAAATAAAGTGCTTTTTTGTGATTTGCGAAAAGGCTCTGGTTGACAACATATCAGATATTGCATAGATATCTTCAACCCTGCCACCCTCCATTACTACTCTTATTTCATCTTTATACAAATCATACCCCTTGTTTGTAACCTCTCCGCTCTCAATAAAATAATCGAGAATATCATCGGCAGCCAATAACCCTTTTATCCTTTCGCACTCTCTAATATAATAGGGAGTATCAGCTATGGGTTCATTATAAAGTCTCAGTTTGGGCAATTTTCTTATAATAAGCATTTTACATAGAAGAGAAAGAGTAAAATCGTTGGAATTCTGCCACTGTTTTATTGCAGCCATAATATCAGTATCATCCAGCGCCGTAAACATCCCTAAAACCTCATCACTCTCCAGGAAATCCGCAGAAAATTCCCTTAGAAGAAAGAAACGGATTGATGGAGAGCCTGCCAGCTCTTCACCTTTTCCAGTCAAAAACCGTGCCCTTTTAAAAATATTTATAAGAAGCCGCTCGGCCGCTAATACAGTTTTATGGAGATATACTTGCCAGTACATTAATCTCCTGGAAATAAGAAATTTCTCTACAGAATAGATTCCTTTATGTTCTATTGCCAGGAGATTATCATGCACTGTAAGCATCTTGATTATTCTCTCCAGGCCAATCATACCTTCTGCTACTCCCGAAAAAAAACTGTCTCTTTTCAAGTAATCCAATCTGTCAACATCCAGTTGTCCTGACACGAGCTGATGTAAAAATTTCTTATGATACGTACCTTCAAAAATCTGAATAGCTAAATCAAGTCCACCCGAAAACATATCATTCATCTTCCTCATCAAAGCAAGCGAAATCTCTTCATGTGATACTCCTACAATAATGTTGTTCTCTAAAGCATGACTAAATGGGCCATGGCCTATATCATGCAGCAAAATTGCAGCTGCTGCAGCCTCTTCCTCTTCAATTGTAATTATAATCCCTTTGGATCTGAGTACAGCAATGGCATCTCTCATAAGGTGCATAGCTCCCAAAGCATGAGAGAGCCTGGAGTGTGTTGCACCGGGATAAACAAGATTTGTAAGGCCAAGTTGTTTAATATCTCTCAAACGCTGAAACCAAGGATGTTCAATATTTTTTGTAATAATCCCCGGCGGTATGCTAATAAAACCATGCACCGGGTCATTTATTATTTTATGTACGCCAATCATTTAATAAATTTGCAATAATATAAAAAAATTGCTCAATTGGAGAATTATTTATATATTTGCGCCGATTAAAGGAGCAAGAGATAAGGGGACACACATGTCCCCTTATTTGTTAAATTGAATTTCAGATGATAGACAGAGATAAAATAGATACGTTAGTAAAAAGCTACCTTGAGAGGGAGAGTCTCTTTCTTGTTGATATCACAGTAAGCGGTGATAATGATATTGAGGTCACCATAGACTCTTATGACACAGTGACCATTGATAATTGCGCCGACCTCAGCAGGATTATAGAAGAGGGGCTTGACCGTAATACAGAAGATTTCTCGCTTACCGTAACATCAGCAGGTCTCGATAAGCCTTTTAAAATCTTTGAACAGTATAAGAAAAACATAGGCAAAGAGGTGATTGTGGTATTAAAAAACGGAGAGAAGATCATTGCTACGTTAACCGATGCAGACCGGAAAAAAATAACCCTGGAGTGGGTCAAGTCGGAAAAATCGGAAAAGGGGAAAAAGCGTGAAAGAAGAGAAGAGAGAGTTTCTTTCGAATATGAAGAGATCAAAAGCACAAGAATATCAATCAATTTTAAATAATTTAAGAAATTTACCTAAGATATGGAAGGGTTAAATTTAATAAGCACTTTTGCAGAATTTAAAGAGCTGAAAAACATAGATCGTGCTACGATGATGAGTGTACTGGAAGATGTTTTTCGCAATCAGCTCATTAAGATGTACGGTACAGCAGACAACTTTGATATCATCATCAATATTGATAAAGGAGATTTTGAAATATGGCGCAACAGGCTGGTTGTGGACACAGTGGAGGATCCAAGTACACAAATTTCACTTGAAGAGGTTTCAAAGGTTGATGACTCTTATGAAATAGGTGAAGAGTACATCGAAGAGGTCAAGCTTTCAAGTTTTGGAAGAAGAGGAATTGTTAATCTGAGACAAAATCTCTCCGGAAGAATAATGGATATCGAAAAGGCGAATATATATGCCAAATACAAAGAGAGAGTAGGTGAAATAGTCGTAGGAGAGGTTTACCAGGTATGGAAGAAAGAGGTTCTTATAATGGACGAAGACGGCAATGAGCTGATACTTCCAAAAGGTGAACAGATACCTTCGGATTTTTTCAGAAAAGGAGATACTGTCAGAGCTGTGATTCTCTCTGTTGAGATGAGAAATAACAATCCGATTATTACCCTTTCCAGGACTTCATCTCTATTTCTTGAAAGAATGTTTGAGCAGGAGGTTCCTGAAATTTTTGACGGTTTAATCACTATCAAGAAAATTGTTCGTGAACCA
>CAYZPF010000080.1:0-10669 GCA_964479995.1 uncultured Muribaculaceae bacterium
CTCCAAACAATGCCTGTCGTATTTATATCTGCGCCTGTACCGCTGGCATTTCTAGATCCCAATGCAGGAAGAAATCCTTCGGGATTAGTATTCATAACAGTACGGCCTGTGGTATTCTCGCGATTCCCCGGCACAGGGAACCAACCACCGTTTTTACCGTTATAGGAGCCCCAAAATTTGGCTCCGGTATTTAGTAACTGCGGCGGGGTTGCACTTCCTCCATACCAGGCTGTCGGTCCCGCTATAAAATCGTTTTGATCATCTGATGTAGGCATCCGCCAGCCACTATCATAGCTCTCTATCTGAGCCTCTGTCATACTTTTGATCTCTGCAGCCGTAAGTCCGGCCAATCTGCAAGGATCCCCTTTCCCGGCTTTTACATTAGCTCCTGTATGCCATGCATTATTATTCTGCTGCTGAGTTGTACCGCCAATAGCTGCAATATCGGCTTTTGTCCAGGATAGGCGGAACCTATTGCCATTTATGGTAGTATTATATGTAGGGGAGTTGTTATAGTATGGTATATTGGTATAACTGCTGGGGGTTGTGCTCATAGGGTTAAACCTGATAAAAGAGGTGCTAAAGGTATTGTCGCTGCTACTGGCATATGTAAATCCAACCACACTACCATATTGAAAAAATGCTACGTTTTCCTGTAAAATATTATCATCCACCCATTTACCAACCATCAATCTGTCATTATTGTCAAAGTAGAGCATATCTGCCAAACCACTTCCGGCAATTATGTTATTAACTGTCACCTCTTGTTTAATATCTCCTGCAGTGATGGTTATGGTAAAATTCCCGAATAGTGTAGATGCAGGGAATGTTATTGATTTTGCGCTCTGGTTATGTGTAAGAGTTATCCCTCCTGTAGAAGAAGCGGTTACCGTACCGCTATAATCGGTTTTATAATATATTGTAATGGGCAATGAAAGGTCTTTAGTTATATTCGTTTGTGAAACATTAAGATAGTATGCTCCTGCACCGGCAATACTACCATCCACTGCCTGGTCATTCCAGTCTGTTATAGTTACTACAATACTATTCCCAGGATCTGCTGTATATCCTATATGCTCAATTTGGTACCTTATTTTTTGTCCCGGTTGCCAGGAGGCTGTTAAATTCGGGAGGTCGGCAACATTGGTATATTCGCTTCCGTCGGAAAAGAGTAGTGTTACATAGAGTTTGGGAATCTTTCCGTCACTACGGCCTGCCCCTGCAGATATTGGCTGCGGAATCATGAACAGCGCTTCGGTATCTGCATTCAAAGATGTCATTGTAGCAGTCAGATTCTGATTTTTCAATCCGCCACCATCTATACTTACAATGAAATCCCTCTGTTTGGTTAAAGGATCGCCCTGCTGCCAGGATACGCCCGTCACAGCATCCTGATTAGCATTAAGCACATAGCTCATTGTGCCCTCATACCACATATCCGTTATTCTGACAGATTTAATCTTCACATTCAACGGGTGAGTACCGCTTCCCAGTTTAGCCTCAAAAGTTACTTTGGTAAGCGCATGTCCCATAGAGAAATCTACAGGCAAGCTACTGTGCGATGCATACGTACGGTTAAGTGCAGTGCCTCCCTTATTATACAACAAATCAATATGGTTTGCCACACTCCCCTCCGTAACAACAGCAGGAATAGAGTAAACAAGCTGCGGAGGCCCCGTACTGTTTTGAGAAGAGGGAGTGATATTGGTTACATTATAGGGTGCATAGGCGAAGAACGTGTGATATCCAGCCAAAGCCCAATAAGCAACAGGCGAATAGCTCCAGGCCACATTCTTATTAGTCCTTGAAACATACTGATTATACATCAGATTCGGCTTTGCGCCCGCACCCGTATTTTTCCACACATCCAATGTATGATACCCCATAACGACAAAAGAGAGCAACGGGTTAGCACCCGCATCACCCGTATATTCGCTCCCCTTAGTCAAACCCTTGGTATCAATAGGATCAATACCCTCAGATGCCGAGAAAGAGAGAGCCATGGTACCATGCTCCGGCATCTCCTCCCTGACACAGGCAAAAAACGCCAAAGCAACAATCACAAACAAATAGTTTCTATAATTGACCTTACTCATCTCTTAATCTTTAAAAAAAATTGACCCTGCTAAAGTATCCCGCACATAGCTGCCAGCACCAACTCTGGCAGAGTTTTTTCATATCTCCTGGTTATCAGCATTTTAATATTTTAAAATATTTGATTTTTTCATTTCCTAAAAAGCCAACTATCAGATACTCAAACCATCTCAAAAAACTCTGCCAGAGTTAAAGTTGTTACCAGAGACCTCCAACTCCGGTTTCTGCATCCCATGCCGAAACAGTAGCTTCAAACTCTATTGGTGTTGTTCCTATAAATACAAGCTTCTCTTTTTCAGGTGAAACAAGTTTGGGATCATTTGGATCGGTAACAGGGTTACCGTCCTCATCTTCGATTTGAATTCCACCAGCATCCAATAGATAACCATTTTCATCCTTTTTGTATTCTCCTGTTAAGTCAGCAGGGTCAAATATCAGATTGTAACAGATGTTTTTACCAACTGTCCAGGCTGTACTTGCATCAATATCTGCATACTTAACAATAGTTCCGGAGATAGGCTGTTCAGAAGCGTTATACATAACAAATTCTACCTTAATCTTAACAGTTGCCGCATTTTTTGGAATAAGCATCAACGATGCGTTAGTCTCTCTGAAGTTTGTAAAGAAGATACCTGCATCATAGACAACCTTCACATCCGTTTTAATTGGATAAACTACATCCGAACCGTATGGGGTGCCTACGTCGCTCCAGTCGCCCTCTTGTACATCTTCACTATATGTAAACTTACCCACTTGATTTACATTGAGCAAAGAAATTGATGTAATCTCGGTATAATATCCGCTTGCAGCGGTTCTTCCTGCAAAGTTAATTTTGGTAAGAGCATGTTTAAACTCCATCTGAACTTTCTGTTTGGTCACATACTCATTTTTATTATACGCACTTGTAAATAGCAAATCTGTTTGGGCATTATATGTTTGAGGGCAGGTGTATTTAAATGTAGGATAGACTATTCCGGCGGAGTATAATAGGTTAGTCCAATCGGATACAGTAGCATTGGCATAAGCAAAGAAATGTAATTTATAGTTTGTAACATTAGGCCAA
Source organism: uncultured Muribaculaceae bacterium (assembly GCA_964479995.1). Taxonomy (GTDB): domain Bacteria; phylum Bacteroidota; class Bacteroidia; order Bacteroidales; family UBA932; genus Bact-08. The sequence goes on from CAYZPF010000080.1 coordinate 3,158, forward strand.
TAGTGAGGAGTACCGCTATATGTCCAATCAGGAGCATTGTAAGAAACTGCAAGATTAGTCATTACAGCAGAACCTACGGAAATTGCAGCTTCAATGTTCCCATCGGTACCGTAAGAATAAACATAAAAACCCGGAGTAGCCGCCTGCATGGTGGCAGTTGTTGCATCAGTAGCCTTGGTAGCTTTTCCAACATAGCTGCTACCAAAGGCAATCACCCCCGGAGCATTTTTGTTTGTGTCTGAGACCTCCACTTTGGCGCATCCCAGGAGCAGTAGTGCCATTGCAAAACTGCTAAAAATTAATTTTCTCATAATATTATAGTGTTTAAAATTGTTGTTTTACTATTTATTATTAACCCATTACAGGTCACCAGTTACCGCTTATTAATTATAAGTAACACCGGTACCGGTTTCACCATCCCAGTTAAAATTAGATGTAACTGAGAATATAATTGGAGTAAGACTACTGTCATCAAGTATCAGATTATAACAGATATTTTTCCCGATTTCCCAAGCAGAACTACTACCGTCAATTGTTGCATTCTTTGTAATTTCAGCGGTTATCGCCTGGTTAGCAGTATTGTAAAGAGTAAATTTTATCTGCAGTGTAATGGTTGAGTTATTACTCGGAATAAGCATTAATGATGCATTACTCTCCTGGAAATTCTTTGCAAAATCTATACTGTGATACGCTACATTCTCGGTAGTTTTGATAGGATAGGTGATTGGGTTTGTAAAAGCTGTGTTTACACCGCTCCACGATCCTGTGCTATTACCAGCACCATATGTAAATGTCCCCTCTTCATATACATTTGCCAATGTTATGGAGCTTATCTTAGCGTGAACTCCCTCTTTATTGGTTCTGGCTGCAAAGTTAATTCTTGTCAAAGCGTGTTTGAAAGTTAAATCTACTTTATCAGTTGTACCATGCTTATTTTCGTTATAAGCGCTGGCATATAGCAGGTCTTTTTGATCTGCCGATGATGCCGGGCTGGTATAGTCAAAAGAGGGTTTTACAGATGTAGTGAGTGCACTCCAGTTTGTCAGAGCACCTGATGCCGGATTGGCATATATAAAAAACTGAACTTTGTTATCTGAATCCACAGGCCAGTACTGAATAGGGGTATATGTCCAGTTTACACCGTCATCAGCACTTATAACAGATATATTATTCATAAGTAAACTTACAGTTGTTGCTGAAGCAAGAGCTTTATCTGTAGCATAACCGTAAACTTTAAATCCACCTATACCCGCAAGGGCAAGAGGGGTAGTAACGTCAGTAGCCTTAGTAACATTACCAATATAATTGGTAAAATTTATAGCACCAGGAGCATCTTTGTTTGTGTCTGTGATCTCTATTTTGGAGCATCCCAGAGCGAATGTGGCAACAGCCACGCAAGAAAAAATAATCTTTTTCATGATCTTGAATTTTTGGTTGTTTATCTTTAATGTTAATTTTATATATATTTTTTTTAATCCAATTATCAACTATCAACTGTCAACTGTCAACTATCAAAACCTCACCGGTATATCCTCTACCTCCCCCCATTCTTCCACAGATATACCAAATAATCCCCCACCATTACCGCCTGCTCCAATTCCCTCAGGCAGCTCCGGCGGAATAGCCGTAGCCGGGTCTCCACCGGGTCCGGCGTTAAATCCAATGCTAATCACAATCACACTTGCTATGCTCTCTGTAAACTCCTTTGTAACGTCAAACAGATATGGAGCTGCCGGAGGTGTGGGATAGACCATACTGCCCCCGTATTCACTATTTAAAATAAATGTGGTGGATAACATATATTGCCCCAGGATATTGCCTTCTCTCAATCCAAAGGTGTTAAAAGTAGCCTCTATAGTCCCTACAGTATTGGAGCCTTCAAGGTATTTACGATTATTCAAAGGAAATACAAATGAAGAGGCAGAATTAGTGTAGGAACCCTGTGCCAGGAATACAGAATGGCTGGTATTAATAAAGTTCCCCTGGGCTGCTTTTGCAGCATTTATGTTCACAACCTTTATAACAATATGCACCCTTTTTGTAAGGGGCAATGGAGTAATGGCGCTTAATGCTTTTGTCGCTACATCTGCACTGATAATACGGCTCTCGCTCATATTGGCTTTTGTCATAGAGCGTGTTACCATAACCATGTCGGGAGTAACCTCATAGGTATCCATCCTCCAGGCTGCCAGGTAATCCGGCTCAAGAATAGGAGTTATCTCTCCTGCACGCGTATTATTAGATGCAAGGTTGGGTTTACTGTAATACTCAAAGGTCTCATATCTGTCCGTACCGCGGAAACCCACATTGCCGGAATACTCATCAATTGTATTGTTAAAGATCAATATTGAGTATATTCCAATGGGAACCTCAATGTTTTGTCCGCGAGGGTTTGAGAGCTTATATACTAAAGGTGCGCCCTGGTAGCGGCTGCCGGACTTAGGAAAAAACCAGACAGAGGCGCTGAAAATATCTCCGTTAGGGTCATTGTCGGGATCAAGATCGGTCAAACTCCAATCTATTCTTACGGGAATGAGAGCAGTAGAGTAAAAATCCTCTTCCAGCTCCTGTCTGACACAGGAGTGGTTTGCAACTGCCATTGAAACAGATACTAAAAGAAACAATATGTAACTGTATCTAAAACTCATTTTACCCTTTTATTTAAAATCCACACTAAAGAGACCCTCGCCTTTGTCGGAGCAAAAAGGGTCAAAGTCCCGTTCTGTTTCCTAATAGGATGCCATCGTTCATCTACACCCCAAAAAGCTTCGTAATAGCGGTAGTCGGTCTCTAAATAACCAACGCCGACAGAGTATTCCAATTGCAGATTATTGCCTATGGAGTGTGAATAACCAATGCTTAAACCTGTGGTGAGGAAGAACTCTCCCTGATACCCTTTTTTACTATACTCAAAATCATACAAACCGCCGCTCGTATAGATACCGGAGAAGAGTCCGGTAAGCTTTGGGCGAACGGTACGATTGCCAAACCATACGCGCCCTTCAACACTGGCAGAGAGTAACTGCAGACGGTGGCGCATACTGTTTACGCTCTTATTATCAAGCGTCCACCATGGAAAGATCCACTCACCGGCAAAGGAGAGACGCCTGCCAACAGGAACTTCAAATTCAACATTGAGAAGAGTAGCGGCATCAAACAGAAGATTGGTTTTGATTGCAAAAACAGGTTTATAAACTGTGATATTCTGAGGGCTCTTTACCCGCTCAACTCTTAAGGCTGCCTCCCTTTCCAATGCTTTTTGTCTTGCGAGCTCTTTCTCTCTTACAAGCTCTTTCTCCCGTTCAAGCTCCTTAGCTCTTTCCTGCTCTTTTGCCTTTTCAAGCTCATTTGTCATTACAACCTCTCTCAATCTTTGAACCTCTCTTTCAAGCTCCTTTAGCCTCTCTTGTTCTCTTTGGCTCTCTTTTTCAAGCTCTGCTGCCCTCTCCTGCTCTTTTACGTCATAATTCCCAGCTAATTCACCGGATTCCGGTTCGCCCAGTAAGGCCCTCTCAATCCTTTGACAGACCTGCTCAGGAGTCTTAATATCAAGATAAATCACAATAGAGAGATGAGATTCAAGTTTAGGGAAATGGTGGTTAATGAGATAGTCCCATGACTCCTTACCCAAATCCATTAAAGATTTCCTGCGTGATGTCATAGTTGCATAATCAATCCTGGCAGGCATCTCATCAATAGCCTGAATGGCTTTTTCATACTCAGGCGTGAGAGGATCGGCTACTATTAACTCTCTCAAACGTTCCCAACCAACACCCATACCGCGGGAAGAGACTTTTGAAGAGGATAAGAATGGGTAGCGATTCCCAATAAATTTTTTCAGAGCAGTAGCATAGAGTTCTGAGCGGTGCTCGTTTTCGGCCTGCGGACCAACAGGAGAAGAGAAGCATTGTAAATCTACATAGGTAATATAAGGAGAATTAGATTGAGTGAAAAGGGCATCTAAACGGGATATAACAGAGCTGTTATTGCCCCAATCCGGCTCAAGAGCAGAGCCTCCTGTGCGGAATGAAAGGGTAAAGTGTGATTTAAGCACTCTATCTATATCTCTTGACAATGCACCATTATGGTATCCTAAAATCACCATTAGCATTGCTAATTTGCAAAACCAAAGCCTCACAATATTGCTGTTAAAATTGTAATGTATAATATTTCCCCTAGACGAATAGTATAACTATCCGGCACAAAGGAAATACATTATTTTGGGAAAACCAAATTTTGTAAAGAATTTTTACAAAATTTTTATGTACGAATTATAACTACAAGATTGCCAAAACCTTTATTTAATCATTACAGGGGGCGCCAAAGGCACAAAAAGGAGTGGATTTATGCTTTTAGTTTGAATATTTACGCTTTCGGAAGGCGCTTTTTCTACATCTTTTTCAATAAATTTTTCAAGTGTGTATTCCTCTCCTGCCGTTTTAAATATCCTTTTTACCATAAACTCCCGTGAGGGGGCATTATAGTAAGGCTCGTTCTGGATCATACAACTTGATATCTCTGGTCTCCATACATCATATGTAAAGTAAAAGGCGCCCTCGTATGTTGCAACTCTCTCATAGCCTTCTCTCTCTATAAAGTGCTTCCATTTTACCTCCGACCAGTTACCTGTTAAATCGGCATTGGGATAAAAACCTGCCTTTACAAAGGAGTTAAAATCCGATTTTCTTTGACTTGTTATAGGCTTGCCAGAGTTAGCAGGATCTACATATTCGTCTGCAAGACGACCAAATCCGTGTCCTCCCGCTTCGTGGAGCACAATGTTTCTGTAATTGGTACCATTTGACGTTGATTTGCTCACCGGGCAGATTGCGATTGACTTTCCGTCCGACCATATCCAGCAGGTACCTGCATATCTGTTTTGATTAACAACTAAAATAATCAATAGATTCTTAAGCTTATTATCGTCAACTCCCGGAATCATTTTTGCGTAATCAAACAGCAACTCTGTATTTGTCGTCATAGAAGAGCCGCCGGTGAAATCGGTATCGAATCTGGTAACTTTCATTATACCCTTATCGGTCTGTTTAACACCGCTCTGGGCAGAGTAAGCTGCCTGCTTATATACCTTAAAGTACTCCCGGTAGCTTTTATAAGGTTCTATGCTAAAGAAATGCTCAATACCCAGATCCATATCCTGGTCGAAAAGTCCTCCCTCTTCAAAATCTTCCGAAATATAACCATCTCCAAGAAAAAGTATCTCGTTGGGAGTCGCGCCTTTGATGTTCCCGAAAGCGACTTTATACTCACCATCAAAATAGCTGGTTTTCTCTCCTGTCGTCAAAGAGTGTATGGCAGAAGCGCCTTCTGCTCCAAATTCATCCGCAGCAATAACCCTCCAGTAATATGGAGTATTTGCATCCAGATAGGCAGATAAATTATATACGGTATCTTTGATGGTTGTTAAACCAGTCCAGGATGATTGGTCTAAGGAGTACTCAACCTTGTACGTCACCTCGTCGCCATCGGGGTCTTTAACCGAATGCCACCTGAAAGTGGGGAGCCGGTTTGCATCGGTAAGGTTGTCTGCCGGTGAAATTAATGCAGGCTGTGCGGGAGACGAATTTACTCCCCTTAACTGGACAACTCTTAGAGTGATGTAGGTATCGGCGTAGCGTATATTAATATATCCCTCCCTTTGTCCGCCGGAATTTTTGGTAAAAGTGAAGGTTATCTCTTTATTTCCGTCACCGCTAAGAGCAGAGGCGGTTACCCAGTTTAATCCGGCGGGAATATCAATTGTCCATCTTGTATTTGAAGAGATTGCCAGAGATTCTGTAGTACTCTCTTTTTCTACCGATATTTGATTTTTGTCAAGTTTAAGTATTGCGTATCCCTGGGTAATGGTTGCCGTTTTTGTGAGGCTTCTGCTTGTGATAGTCAGTTTAACACTCCTCTCCTCGGCAGTTGTATTATCTGTCGCTTTTATTATAATGGCGCCATCGCCGTCGCCGCTGGTGGGTGTTATTGTGCACCAGGTAGAGGCTATGGATGCTGTCCACTTCCCGTTTGATGTAACATTGAGAACCTCCTCTGCATTCGAGTTGGAAACAGCTATGTTTTTACTAGAAATTTCAAGTGATTCAGGCGGCTCTTTATCACATGATGCCAGAAGAAGAATAAGAATTATATTTAATATTTTAAGATAGCTCTTCATGAAATAAGTCTCTTTTGTCTATTCTTCAAATATACAAAAAAAGATACAATATCTCATTTTTATTTAAAATAAGCATCTATATTACTAAGAGCGCTGCTAAGCGGTATATCGCTCAAAAGTATAGTTCCTGAGGCATCTACAAGGTAAAGTTTTGGTATTACATTGATATTGAACTTTTCTATAGCTGTATTTACGGAAGCCTCTATAAAATCTGCCCTTTTTATGGGTCTCTCTTTTATTACTTTATGCCAATTCTCTTCATTATCATTAACGGCAATTGTTATAATCTGAGCCTTATCGTTTAATTTCAAGGATTCAATCTCTTTGCACATCTCAATAAAACGCAGGGCCTCAATATTCCAGGAAGCCCAAAAAATGATCAATGATCTCTCTTTCCGGCTCAATATTTCACCTAATTGTAAAGTGTCTCCTTTTGAATTTAACAGTTGTAAATCTGGTGCAATCTTACCCGGTAAAAGAGACTCTCTTTTGGCGATTATCTCTTTTACCCTCTTTAAATATCTGCTTTGATTATACAGATTACTTCTCTCAAACTCATCAGTCCTCCCCTTCGCCTCTTCGTACTCTCTTACCTGCACCGTTTCATAAAGGTTTAAAAGGGAGTAGAAAGAGAGAGGATTGAGTGCTATAAGAGAGTCAATAACTCTTCTCATCTCGCTATTTGCTTTTTCAATAGCCTCTGCAACCTTTGGATTTTTCTGATAATCAGTATCTTCATTGGATAAATATTGCATTAATCTGTCCAAATCGTACTTCTTTGCAATATCTTTGTTTTTTTGCATAAAAGAGTTATGCATCTGCTGGCTCTCTCCCCCTTTTATACTTGCATTTCCCAATGCTTTTGACTCTGCTTCAACAGTGTATCGGTCGTTCTCTAATAGTATTGGGATGCTGTGAGGCAATCCTTTAACAGAAAGCAGATATTTTTCGGGTGTTGTAAGTTGTCCTTTAAAGATAAATTTCCCGTTCTTCAATTCTGCAGAGTCATAAATAACATTTCTCGCATTGGCAAGCCTCATGTAAATCCTGCTATTTTGCAACACCTCTTCATCTCCATTAATTTGACCCGTTATTGTATATCCTTTCTCTCTAACACTACAGGAAACAAGCGTTATGGCAATTAGGAGAACTCCAAAAGCTTCTCTATATTTCTTAATTAAAAACAGTATCATCTGAAAAATTAATCAAAAAATTTCCCACATAATACAAAACTATGTGGGAAATTAAATTTAAATAATCATACCATTAAGGCATAGTAAAACACTCCCTGAATGTTCCTCCAAAAGCCAAACCGGCTGCAGGAAGCACAAATTGAG
>CAYZPF010000081.1:0-10609 GCA_964479995.1 uncultured Muribaculaceae bacterium
TGCATATATCGATCGTAAAAAGAAATTACCCGTAACCACGCTATTACGCGCAATAGGCTACGAGAGTGACAAAGAGATTCTGGATATATTTGGTCTAGCCAACGAGATTAAAGTAAACAAGACCAATCTAAAAAAAGCTGTAGGCAGCAAACTTGCTGCAAGAGTTCTTAAAACCTGGAATGAAGACTTTGTTGATGAAGATACGGGAGAGGTAGTTTACATAGAGAGAAATGAAATTGTCGTTGACCGCGAAACAGTTATAGAAGAAGGGCATATTGACCTCATACTGGAATCGGATGTAAGTACAATACTTGTACACAAAGAGGATGCGAATATCAACGACTTTGCAATTATTCACAACACATTACAAAAAGACCAGACCAACTCAGAAAAAGAGGCGGTCTTCTATACATATCGTCAGTTAAGAAACTCAGAACCACCCGATGAGGCTACAGCGAGAGATGTAATTGATAAACTTTTCTTCTCCGATAAAAGGTATGATTTAGGCGAGGTTGGACGTTACAGGCTTAATCATAAGCTCAACCTCAATATCTCTGATGAAACAAGAGTTCTTACCAAACAGGATATTATTGAAATAATCAGATACCTAATCCAGCTGATTAACTCCAAAGCAATTGTTGACGACATTGACCACTTGAGCAACAGAAGGATAAGAACCGTAGGCGAACAGTTAGCAAATCAGTTCAGTGTAGGTCTCTCAAGAATGGCCAGAACAATAAGAGAGAGAATGAACGTGAGGGACAACGAGGTGTTTACCCCCATTGATCTTATCAATGCCAAGACCTTGTCATCTGTAATCAACTCATTCTTTGGCACAAGCCAGCTCTCTCAATTTATGGACCAGACCAATCCTCTTGCCGAGATGACCCACAAACGCCGTCTCTCTGCATTAGGACCCGGAGGACTCTCCAGAGACCGGGCGGGGTTTGAAGTGCGGGACGTACACTATACTCACTACGGAAGGCTTTGCCCCATTGAAACACCAGAGGGACCGAATATTGGTCTTATCTCATCCCTTTGCGTATATGCAAGGATAAATGATCTCGGTTTTATTGAAACCCCCTACCGTAAAGTTAACGAAGGAAAGGTAGATATGACAACTAAAGGGATCGTATATATGAGCGCCGAAGAGGAAGAGGAGAAGATGGTAGCTCAGGCCAATGTCCATATTGCCAATGACGGAGAGATTACAGACGAAAGGATTAAATGCCGTTATGAGGCCGACTACCCCGTTGTAGGAAAAGAGGACGTACACCTTGTGGACGTATCTCCCAATCAAATAGCCTCGATAGCCGCCTCTTTGATTCCGTTCCTTGAGCACGATGACGCTAACCGTGCACTGATGGGGTCCAACATGATGAGGCAGGCAGTACCGCTCATCAAACCGGAATCGCCAATTGTGGGTACGGGTCTGGAAAGCTCTGTGGTTAAGGATTCGCGCACACAGATAACTTCGAGAGGCAAAGGAGAAGTCGTGTATGTTGACTCACGAGAGATTCATATCAAATATGAGATGACAGAGAACGAAAGATATGTAAGTTTTGAACCCGAAATTATAGTTTACAAACTGCCTCTTTATAGAAAAACCAATCAAAACACCTCAATCACCCTTAAACCAATAGTGCGAAAAGGAGATAAAGTAGAGGCCGGTCAGATTCTTACAGAGGGATACGGTACTCAAAGCGGAGAACTGGCGCTTGGAAGAAACTTAAAAGTAGCCTTCATGCCATGGCAAGGCTACAATTTTGAGGATGCAATAGTAATCTCCGAGAGGCTTCTAAGAGAAGATGTCTTTACCTCTATCCATGTAGATGAATACATTATGGAGGTTCGCGACACAAAAAGAGGTATGGAAGAGCTCACAGCCGATATACCCAATGTCAGCGAAGAGGCCACCAAAGATTTGGACGAGAACGGAATCATAAGAATAGGGGCCAATATAGAGCCCGGAGATATTCTTATTGGTAAGATTACCCCCAAAGGAGAAAGCGATCCTTCACCGGAAGAGAAACTTCTCAGAGCTATCTTTGGAGATAAGGCAGGCGATGTAAAAGACGCCTCACTTAAAGCTTCTCCCTCTCTATACGGAACGGTTATAGACAAGAGGCTCTTCTCAAGAGTTGCAAAAGAGAGCACTAAAAAGGGCAAATCTGTCTCTAAGACTCAAGTTCAACAGGCTGACGATAACTTTGCGCGCAAGACAGCACAATTGAGAGTCATTTTTATCGATAAACTTATCTCATTTTTACAAAATAAAACCTCGCAAGGAGTAACCGACCTTTACGGAGCAGAGATAATTCTAAAAGGGGTAGTGTTTACACGAGATTTGTTGGAGAAGATTGATTATGAAAATATCAACCCTGTAAAATGGACATCCGATAAAAATACAAACAATCTCATAAAACACTTAATAAACAACTATCTTATTGCATATAAGGAGCTTGACGCCGAACTTAAGAGAATTAAATACAATCTTACCATAGGCGACGAGCTGCCTACCGGCATTATGCAGTTAGCAAAAGTCTATATTGCAAAGAAAAGAAAGATCAAGGTTGGCGATAAGATGGCCGGAAGACACGGTAACAAAGGTATCGTAGCAAAGGTTGTAAGAGATGAAGATATGCCATTCCTTGAAAATGGATCTATTGTTGACATTGTTCTAAATCCTCTTGGAGTGCCATCAAGGATGAACCTCGGACAAATTTATGAGACAGTTCTGGGCTGGGCAGGAAAAGAGCTTGGGCAGACCTACAGCTCTCCAATCTTTGACGGAGCCAATCTGGACGAAATAAGTGAACTGACGGATAAAGCCGGAGTTCCTAAATACGGAAAGACATACCTAAGAGACGGCGGAACCGGAGATCTCTTTGACCAGCCGGCTACAGTAGGTGTTATTTACATGCTCAAACTGGGTCATATGGTGGACGATAAGATGCACGCCCGCTCAATAGGACCATATTCGCTTATTACTCAGCAACCGCTGGGCGGTAAAGCCCAATTTGGAGGGCAAAGATTCGGAGAGATGGAGGTTTGGGCGCTTGAAGCTTTTGGAGCAGCTAATATACTGCAAGAGATACTTACAATCAAATCGGATGATGTGGCCGGACGCTCACGCGCTTACGAAGCAATCGTTAAGGGCGATCCAATGCCTGCCGCAGGTATTCCCGAATCGCTTAATGTCCTGCTGCACGAACTTCGCGGCCTGGGACTAAGCTTAGAACTTGATTAATTACACTATTGAAATTACAAATCTTTGAATTAAGATAACATGTCCACAAAAAAAGATATTAAGGTAAAGAGTAACTTCAACAAGATAACAATCAGTCTTGCCTCTCCCGAAGAGATTCTGGAGAGATCACACGGCGAAGTCTTGAAGCCAGAGACCGTCAACTACCGGACTTATAAACCGGAGAGAGACGGACTCTTTTGCGAAAGAATATTCGGTCCATACAAAGATTATGAGTGTCATTGCGGGAAGTATAAAAGAATCCGGTACAGAGGTATTATATGCGACAGATGTGGAGTTGAGGTTACCGAGAAGAAAGTGCGCAGAGAGAGAACAGGCCATATTACACTTACCGTACCTGTGGCACACATATGGTATTTTAGGAGCACTCCAAATAAAATAGGATATCTGCTGGGTATCCCATCCAAAAAACTGGAATCAATTGTTTACTACGAAAGATACATAGTAATACAGCCAGGTCTGGCAGCAGAAGCAGGAATTGTAGCTAATGATTTTTTAACAGAAGATGAGTATCTCAATATAATTGAGTCGCTTCCAAAAGAGAATCAATTGCTTGAAGATACCGATCCTAACAAGTTTATTGCCGGAATGGGTGCCGAAGCCATCTACAAAATGTTAAGCAGACTTGATTTGGATGCGCTTTCTTATGATCTCAGGAGTAAAACAGAGACAGAGACTTCACAGCAACGCAAAGCAGATGCTCTGAAAAGACTGAGCGTCGTAGAGGCGTTCCGTGAATCAAAAGAGCTCAATAATCCGGAATGGATGATTCTCAAGGTCATTCCTGTTATTCCACCCGAGTTAAGACCCCTTGTACCACTTGACGGAGGACGTTTCGCCACCTCGGACCTGAACGACCTCTATCGTAGAGTGATAATAAGAAACAACCGGCTAAAAAGGCTTATTGAGATAAAAGCTCCCGAAGTTATTCTCAGGAATGAGAAACGTATGCTTCAGGAGGCCGTTGACTCTTTATTTGACAACTCAAGAAAATCCAATGCCGTAAAAACCGAGGCGAACCGTACTCTTAAATCTCTTTCGGACAGCCTCAAAGGTAAACAAGGCAGATTCCGTCAAAACCTTTTAGGTAAGAGGGTTGACTACTCTGCCCGTTCGGTTATTGTTGTGGGTCCCGAGCTCAAAATGCACGAGTGCGGGCTCCCCAAAGATATGGCTGCAGAGCTGTACAAACCATTTGTGATAAGAAAACTCATCGAGAGAGGAATAGTTAAAACGGTTAAATCGGCTAAGAAAATAGTTGACAGGAAAGATCCCGTAATCTGGGATATCCTTGAGAATGTTATGAAAGGACATCCGGTACTGCTAAACCGCGCTCCTACCCTACACCGGTTGGGTATTCAGGCATTCCAGCCGAAACTTATTGAGGGTAAAGCTATCCAGCTCCATCCGCTATCTTGTACGGCATTCAATGCCGACTTTGACGGAGACCAGATGGCAGTCCACCTTCCTCTTGGCAATGCCGCTATTCTTGAGGCGCAATTGTTAATGCTTGGCTCGCACAATATCCTCAACCCTGCCAATGGAGCGCCAATTACCGTACCTTCACAGGACATGGTACTTGGACTTTACTACATCACTAAAAATCGCTCCGGTTCAAAGGGCGAAGGGATGAGATTCTATGGCCCGGAAGAGGTTATTATTGGCTACAACGAAGGAAGAGTAGCGCTACACTCAGAGATTGAGGTTAGATTACCCAATGATTTAACCGATATTTCAAAAGGATATTCGCTTGTAAAAACAACAGTAGGAAGAATAATATTCAATGAAGTAGCTCCCCCCGAAGTTGGCTATATCAATGAAGTGCTTACCAAAAAATCTCTAAGGGATATAATTGGTATGGTACTCAAGGTGTCTGGCGTCGCCAGAACATCAAAGTTTCTGGATGATATTAAAGGCCTTGGATTCAAAATGGCCTTTAAAGGCGGACTTTCATTTAATCTGGATGATGTGCTTATACCAGAAGAGAAAGCAGACCTTATTGATAAAAGTTATAACAGTGTCGAGAACATTATTTCACAATACAATAACGGCCTTATCACCAGCAACGAAAGGTACAACCAGATTATTGACATTTGGAGCTCAACCAATATTAAACTTTCTAACATAGTAGAGAAGAGAATCTCCTCCGATCAACAAGGATTCAACCCTGTGTACATGATGCTCCATTCGGGAGCAAGGGGCTCAAAAGAGCAAATCAGACAGCTCTCAGGAATGAGGGGATTGATGGCGAAACCTCAGAAATCGGGCTCTACAACATCTGAAATTATTGAGAATCCCATTATCTCCAACTTCAAAGAGGGACTCTCTGTTCTGGAGTATTTTATCTCAACACACGGCGCCAGGAAAGGTCTTGCCGATACTGCTTTGAAGACGGCAGACGCAGGATACCTTACCAGAAGGCTTGTGGACGTTTCGCATGATGTGATAATAAATGAGGAGGATTGCGGCACGCTAAGAGGCCTGGTGGCAACAACCATAAAGAACAAAGATGAGATAGTTGAAAGCCTCTACGAGAGAATACTGGGACGTACATCTGTGCATGATATTTACAACCCTCTCACCGGAGAAAAGATTGTAGATACAGGACAGGAGATTACAGAGGAGATTGCAGAGCTAATCCAAAGCTTACCAATAGAAGAGGTAGAGATTAGATCTGTACTCACCTGCGAGTCCCGCAAAGGAGTCTGCAGTAAATGTTACGGCAGGAATCTGGCAACGGGCAGAATGGTTGAGATTGGAGAGGTTGTCGGAGTTATCGCAGCCCAATCAATCGGAGAACCAGGTACACAGCTTACGCTTCGCACATTCCACGTTGGAGGTACAGCGTCTAACATCGCTTCAGAAAACGAGATCTGTGCAAAATATGACGGAAGGCTGGAATTCGAAGAGCTCAGGACAATAGTTAAAGAGACAAATGAGGGTACAAAGCTGGATATTGTTGTCGGCCGTACCGCAGAGATGCGTACAGTTGATATAAACACAGGAATCGTTCTCTCAACACACAACATCCCCTACGGAGCTACTTTATTCTTCAGGAACGGAGATATTGTAAACAAGGGAGACAGAATATGTACCTGGGATGCATATAACGCTCTGACCATCTCTGAAATAGGAGGTAAAGTACAATTCGAAAATCTTATTGAAGGCGTAACCTACAGAGAAGAGGCTGCCGATGAGTACTCTCTTCACAAAGAGAAGGTAGTAATTGAATCGCGGGATAAGTCGAGAAACCCTGCCATAAAGATTATGGATGACAACAAGATGGAACTTCGCCAGTATAACTTACCTGTTGGAGCACATATCATGGTCGAAAACGGTAAAAGTATCAAAGCGGGAGATATACTTATCAAGATTCCGAGGGCAATTGGAAAATCCGGCGATATAACCGGAGGTCTTCCGAGAGTTACAGAGCTTTTCGAAGCGCGTAATCCCTCTAATCCTGCCGTCGTATCCGAAATTAACGGAGAGATTCAAATGGGCAAGATCAAAAGAGGCAACAGAGAGATTATAATCAAATCCAAAACAGGTGAAGAGATGCGTTATCTGGTTCCTCTCTCCAAACAGATTCTTGTACAAGAGAATGACTACATCCGCGCAGGGATGACACTGTCCGACGGAGCCATCTCCCCTACCGATATCCTTGCTATCCAGGGACCTACCAGAGTTCAGGAGTACATAGTAAACGAGATCCAGGAGGTTTACCGTATGCAGGGTGTGAAGATCAACGACAAACACTTTGAAGTGATTGTCCGCCAGATGATGAGAAAGCTGGAGATAGTCGACCCCGGCGACACCAGGTTCCTACCCGAACAGCTCGTTGACAAATGGGAATTCATGGAAGAGAACGACGCCATCTACGACAAGAAAGTTGTACTCGACCCGGGAGACTCAGAAGAGCTCAAAGCAGGTATGATCATCACTGTTAGAAAGCTACGCGAAGAAAACTCAACTCTTAAGAGGAGAGATTTAAAGACCGTTGAAGCCAGAGATGCAATACCCGCAACCTCTAATCAGGTACTACAGGGAATCACACGTGCCGCCCTGAGAACCAACAGCTTTATGTCGGCCGCTTCGTTCCAGGAGACCACCAAAGTACTCTCAGAAGCAGCCACATTTGGTAAGGTTGACACCCTGGAAGGTTTAAAGGAGAATGTAATCTGCGGACACCTCATACCGGCCGGTACGGGCACCCGTGAGTTTGAGAAGATTATTGTAACTTCAAAAGATGATTACGAAAGAATACTCAAAAGCCGAAGTGAAGAGTGAAGAGCATAGCTACTAAGACTTTCCACACTGTAAAAAAAAATCTTACAAAATAAATTTTCACCTATTAATTTATCTCTTTTAAAAATAGAAAATACAAGTACAAATACTCATGCAAAAAACTATTACTCAATCTTTTACAGCCTAAAATAGGGTAATATTCAGGAAAAGAAAAGTCAATTAGAAATACCTGGCATACTTTCTGACATAATAGAGGCGTGAAAACACAAAGAAGATTGTTTAACAAAAAAAATTGAGATGAAATAATAGCAACTTAAATTAAATCAACAGGCCTCTGTCACACCCTAGAACAGAGGCCTGTTTTTTTATTGATTGGTACGGACACACCTTACAGAGCTCCCAAACCGATACCCACCCGAAGATATAGGATAAATGGTAGAGGAGGTAAAATACATATAGTACCCGTTAGAACTGCTGGCAGGAATACTTGACCAATAATATCCCGTTGTTCCAATATTGCTTACTGCTCCGGTTGCAGATCTACGACCGGCCGCAGGTACAAAGCCATTAGAATTTGCATTGATGGTTGTGCGGCCGCTGGTTGCATTCCTATCTCCGGGTATTGGCAACCAGGCGCCGGCAGTGCCCGACAAAGAGCCCCAATATGCAGCATTTGCATTTGAGAGAGTTGATGTTGAGTTATAGAAGCTCACAGGAGCTAAAATAAAATCGACATACTCGTTATTTGTGGCCATACGCCATCCACTATCATAAGCATCTATCTCGGCACTGGTCATACCCCTGACCTGCCTTCCGTTCAATCCTGCCAAACGGCACGGATCTCCCTTCCCGGCTTTAACATTAGTCCCTGTATGCCATGCATTACTATTCTGTTGCGCCTGGGTCCCGCCAATAGCAGCAATATCTGCTACTGTCCAGGATGTACGCCATGCATGGCCATTAACGGTGGTTGAGTATGACGGATTGCTACCACTGTAGTAAGGGATATTTGTATAAGTGCCATAGCTTGTAGGGCTTCCCTGAGTACCAACGGTATTAAACATTATTCTGGAGTTACTCCAACTCTGGGAACTGATACAAGTAAACCCAATAACACTGCCAAACTGGAAGAATGCCAGATTACTTTGTGTAATATTGTCATCTATCCATTTCCCAACTCTAAGAGTATCGCCACTGCCAAAATATAGAATATTAGCAGGTTCGTCGGGGAAGAAAGAAGATTGTATAAACATGGCTAATACTCTGGAAAGAGTGTTATTACGAGTAAAGAATACCTTAGTTACTCTCTCGTAGGCAGTGTTATTAGATTCAAATTTTAACCAGATTCCCGGATTATGAAGTGTAAAATTACTGTTATAATTATATAATGATTCTCCAAGTTTTACCCAACTTACGTCAACATCCATTCTCTGACCAATGAAATAATCGGTAGATGTGTAATCGGCATTGGTGCTTGTCTCATACGATAGTTGATTCCTGCGTTTTATTGTAATCTCTTTGGTAAGGGTTGTGCCAATCTTAACCGTTACCACTCCTGTTGAAGAGTTGGTAAAAGAGTTATCCATATTCAGCTTTAAAGCAATAGTCTGATTAGATCCGTTAAGGGTTGCGAAGGCAGCCGAAGAGCCCGACCCGGTAAGACCATCCTGTGAAGGTATTGATAATCCTGCACCGCTTACCGTTATGGTTGCAGATGTACTATGGGGTGCATTGTGAGAGATATTGACTACATTCAGGTTATTTCTTGTGCCGCTCCCGTGAAGTATAAATTCACTGTTGGAGACAGCTAAAAACACCCCTCTGTCCATAATAGTCTCATTTGTTGAATTGTCTATGGGAGTTGAACTGTAAGAGATGTTATGGGAGTGATTGGCTATCGCCTCCGCCTCTGTTGCATAGCCAGGACCATCAACAGAGCTGATATTTACTTTGTATAGAGTGTTCTGATTAATATCGTATGATGTGCTGCCATAACGAATCTCTATCTTATAGTAACCCTCGCTATATCCGCTCTTTGTACCTTTAACTATGAGATAGGTAGGGTTTGGGCTTTGTACTGTACCTCCATTGTTTGGGTACAGGTAGATTGGACTGACTATTTTACCGCCGGATTGTGCATTCAGCCAGGCATACTCTTCTGTTCCTCCATAATTGACAGGCAAAGTAGCCGGGGCAACGCGATAGCCGCTTTTAGCACCATTTAACAACCTGGCAGAAGATATTGTAAAACCGGCAGCGCTGGTCGCATCCACATCAATTCTCGCATAGTTTCTGGTAAGAGTAGCGTTGATATTATTTCTTGGACTTGTACTAATTGTCGTAAGAACTTCATTAGAGGTCATTGGCAAAATTCCCGACCTGGAATCAACAGAAGAGCCTGCATTAGAATAGAGAGAGGCAAGCTGCTCTGTAAGCTCATAAAATGTTGCCCTGGGAGTACCGCTTGTACCGGAACTAACTGTATAACCATTGATTGTTGAGATAGCAGAGGCAGAAAGATTGGCTAAAACAACAACACACACGTTGCTTGTCTGCCTGTTAAGTGCTGCCGTTATACCCCTGTCATACGGGTCAACAGAAGCCTCTTTTCTATCAATCAAACGATATGGCGAAGAGTTTGAAAAGACCAAAACCCAGGCATTAACAATATGCTTCTCCTCTGTATTTGCTGCAGAACGGGTTATAATCTCAACGGGATCAGGCAGAGTCAGATCAATAGGAACAAGAACAGTACCATCGGGCATCAATCTGCTTTCGTCCTCCTGTTTTGACAGCTCCTGTAAAGTACAACCAAATAACAAACTTAGAAGCAACATCAAAACAACGCTATATTTTATCATACTCTCTCTCATAATTCCATGTTTTGCTCTACATATATTATCTAATTACGGACGCATCGGATATTAAATCCGTGCTGATAGGTGATATTCTGACTATATGGACTTGCATAAGTTTGATTGAAGAGGAAGAAGTGCCCTTGAGTGCTGCTATAAGGGAAACTACTCCAAACAATGCCTGTCGTATTTATATCTGCGCCTGTACCGCTGGCATTTCTATATCCCAATGCAGGAAGAA
>CAYZPF010000082.1:0-10410 GCA_964479995.1 uncultured Muribaculaceae bacterium
CCATGCGTCATCCACTTGTCCTTTTATGTCGGCAATATTCAATTTTATTTTATTGTTGTCTACCTCATTTATAATATTAAACGGAGCATGATTCCTCGTGAAGTATTCCAGATTTCCATTTTCATCATAGGCTGTAAGAGCCCTGCTGGTATTAAGAGCATAGCTGAAAGGGTTAATATCGAAATCTCTATCATAGCTACCCTCAACAGTATTACTTCTTCTGGATAGACTGCCCGGAGCGGTCTGTTGCCTTACAGAACCAACTACTTGCAGCCCTACCTTAACCTTTTTAGTAAGATTAAAACTATTTTTCAGATTGGCAGTGTAGCGGGTAACACCATCCGCTACTGTCCACCCTTCGTCGTTCAACAAACTTATGGAAACATAAGAGTTCCCTCTTTCGTTACCAGAGGAGACACTTACAGAGTGCTCCTGAATTAAAGAGTTTTTAAATAATACATCAAACCAATCGGTATTAGTTAAAGCGTATCTACTAAGAAAGTTCCTACGAGCTTCCGGCGTATTTTCCAATAAAAACTGACCCTTATCTTCATCATAGGTGTAAATCATATTGTACATTTTGCCGTATATCCCGGAGTTTGACCAGTTGATAATATCGGTATTTAAGAACCCTTTTCTTTCCAGCTCTGCATAGACAGAGAATTGGTCGACAGAGTTCATTATGTCGTAGTTTGCATAGGTTGGTTTAAGTTGTACAGAGTAGTTACCGGAGTAGGTTACTACAGGTTTACCTTCAACTCCTCTTTTAGTTGTTACGACAATAACACCGTTCATAGCACGAGCCCCGTAGAGTGCAGTGGCAGATGCATCTTTAAGAATATCAATACTCTCAATATCATTGGCATTAAGGCCGGCTACTGCCGATCCAAGTAAGGTAGAGGGGTCGCCACTGGTGAGCTGGTCATTTGAGATATTGATAATATCTTCATGTACCACACCGTCAATCACCCATAAAGGTTTGTTCTCTCCGCTAATAGATGTTGCTCCTCTGACTCTGACTTTAGGCGCGGCTCCAAAAGTACCGGATACTGTTTGAACAGATACTCCGGCTACCTGGCCTTCTAACATCCGGCTAAGATCTGAGATTCCCTTTATTTGCAGATTGTCTCCTTTAACCTTAACTGCTGCTCCGGTAAAATTTGTTTTTGAGATGTTTTGATAACCTGTGATAACTACATTGTCTAACAGTACTGCATCCAGATTTAGCTTTACATCAATAACATTCCTGCCGTCAATGTTAATCTCTTTGGATTGAAAACCAATGTAAGAGAAGATTAGGGTCTGTACATTCTCTTTTACCTTGATAACATAGTTGCCTTCAGAATCTGCAGTGGTACCCAAGCCGCTAACTCCTTTTGCCTGAACAGTTGCTCCGGGCAGAGATTCATTAAAGGTGTCTGTTATTTTACCGCGAATTTCGATAGTTTTCAATTGCTGTGCCGATTGATTTACCGCTTTTCGGGATACCACAACAGTTTTTCCTTTTAATTCATAGGTGAGATTGGTGTTCTCTAAACATTTACGCATTGCTTGATCAATGGTTCCATTGTTCAGCACGATGGTTATGTTTTTGTAGTTCTTAACATCATCGGAAAAGAATTGAATTTCAAATGATGTTTTTTTATTTAACTCCATAAGTATTTCACTTAAAGAGACATTCTGCATATTTATGGTAACAGGGGAGCTGTTTTGGGCTCTTAGTAATGCACCGGTAAAAAGCAGAGTGGTAAAAAGTAAGAGTTTTAAAAATGAAAATTTCATAGTTTAATTTTTAGTGATTATTTTAAAACTTTATTGCTGTGATTTTATTTAATTATTAATATGTCGTTTTGCATAAAATATCGGAATTTATAAGAGAGCTGAAGTTTATCCATTAAAGGCATAATCCCATTTTCCCTCGAAATTTTTCCATTGAAAAGCCGTGTGTTATATTCGTTATTTTCCAGGGATATTTCCAGGTTAAACCAACGGGAGATCTTTGTTATAATTTCGTCAAGATTTTGATTTTTAAAGAAAAAGTAGCCATTCTTAAGAGCTTTAAATTCGTATGGATCAAATGCTCTCACAAAAACCTCTTTGTTTTCGTAATTATAAATAAGTTCTCTTTCCGGAGAGAGAATATGAGAGTGTGTGCCCACATTATCGCTGAATTTAACAGAACCTTTTACTAAGCTTAACCTAAGTATTGGCTCGCTACTATATGCTTTAAGATTGAACTCGGTTCCTAAAACAGAGACCCTGTTACCTTTGACCTCTACGATAAAAGGGTTGTTTTCCATAGGAGTGACTGTGAAAAAAGCTTCACCACTCAAGATTACCAACCTCTCTTTTTTGCCGTAATTATCATCAAAAGAGATGGTAGATTTTGAATTAATCCATATCTCACTACTATCGGGCATGATGATATTGTAAAATCCGCCCATTTCGGTAGATACTCTGTTGATATTTGTTGTATTTGAAGCAGGTTCCTTTTTAGTTTCTGTTTTTTTCTGGATTCTAACCTTGGAGCCGTCATCCTCAACTTCATATTTTTTAGATTGGTCTTTTTTATACTCTTCACCCAATTGAATAGTTTTGCCATCTGATAATGTAAGTATAGCTTTACTTTCGATGCTTTTGGCATTTTCTGAAAGGTAGGCTCTGGCAGCCTGTTCCCTGCTGTAACGATTAATCTGTATAGTTGCGACCACCACTACTAAAACTACTGCAGCCATAATGGAGGCTTGTATTATATGATGAAGAGTGGTTGGAATGTGCTGATATTTTAAATACCAACCTTGATGCCTGTAGATCTCCTCAAGAACCCTTGCTCTCTCTCTCTTTGAAATTCGTTTACTTTTATAAATATTATTTTCTGCATAAAAATTTTTGATTTTTGAAAAGAGTAGCTTATTATCTTCGGATTCTTTAATCCAATTATAAAGCTCTTCGACTTGAGAATCTGCTAATCTGTTCTCACAAAACTTTATTATTCTGTCTATCTCTGTTTTCATGATTCTTTCTCTGTTAATAATACGATTCAAAAAATAAATACCCTACACTCCCCGTCAGGTAGATAAAGTTTTTATAAAAATAATACTGTTTACTAATTAGAAAATCTTTGCAGGGTAATGATTATTAGAACAATCTCTTTTCTTAGTATCTTTAGAACAATGTTTATTCTTTTTTCTACGGTCTTAGGAGATATATTTAAGATAGTGGCGATCTCATTATTGGTAAGGTTGTTGAATCGACTTAAAATAAAGACGTGTCGTTGTGCAAAAGGTAATCCTGAGAGTATTGCAATAATTTTCTTTTTAAGAGATTTTGCATTAAACTTATCAACATCAAAGAGTTCAAATGAGATTTCATTCATTTCAAGAGCTAAGAGAGCAGGGTCATTTTTTAACTTAGAGATATATTCTCTCCTTATTTTTAGCGCTTTGATATGATCTAGTGTGGCATTTTTGGCAATTTTAAAGAGATAAGGCTCCAGTGGAGTATCGCTTCTCAAATTATCCTTTTTTTCCCAAAGGGCAATTAATGAACTCTGGGCAATATCTCTGGCTTCTTCAAGATTATTAATGTATGAGCCTATAAAAGCAACCAATTTATGATAATAGCTATCAAACACTTTATCGAATGCTTTATGGTCTCCTTTTACAAAATCATCTCTAAGACTTGCCATAATACTATCTCTAATAGCCCAAAGATATAATCAATAGAAAAAAATACAATGATAATTCTAATTTTTTATTGTTTAATAAAAAACCGTACTTGTATTCTGTTTAATGTTAATACAAGTACGGCTATGGTATTAATTTTAAAAATTAGATCTCTACCATCTCTTTCTTAAGAAGAGGATGAAGGCTCCAATTAAAGTTAACAAGGCCGGTAATGCCCACACTAAAGCAACTTTCCAGTTTTTAGCTTGTTGCATAGATAAAAAGATCTTATTGTCCCGAGGAAATTCATGGTTTACATCAGCCGGTAGCTTTTTTTCGGAAAGCCAGTTGAATATACCTTTCACATATAACCCATTATCGGCATCTAAACCTTTCCTGTTTGCAGACAACTCGGCATTACTAATACAGTCGGAATCGCCTATGATTACAATCCTTTGCTCTTTATCTCCTACTTTGCGAGTCAATGCAAATGATGTGGGTATTAATCTTTGAACCTCTCCTACTGAACGATTATGAGCAATCTTTTCTGTAAGGAAATCTTTTGTCTCTACCTCATTCCATGCTCCTCTGGGGGGTGTTATGGTAAGAGGAATTACTTCGAATTTATTACCAAGGATAAAGTCTAATCCAAGAGCCGTTGGCATCGTGATCACACTCCTGAATAAAGAGAGGAAATATCTGGATAGATCCTGTGCGTATCGGGTTATTGTGGATGGAATAAGAGTGGGTGAAAAATCTTGCCTGGTGTAAACCAGTACTCCGGGTAAGAATTTTATTCCCAGTTCATTGGCTATTCCAATAATATTTTGCTCTCGCCCTGGTTCGGTAGATATAAGCATATTTCCTCCTTCATCTATCCATTTAAGTACTTTTTCAAGCCTGTCTCCTTCAATTGGTTCTTTTGGATCGGCAAGTACTAAAATATCGGCACTCTCTTTTATCTTTCCATAAGGTGTGACTTTGAGATTAATAGATGAAACGTCAAAACCCTGGTTAATAAGAGACGATCTATTTGGTCTTTCTGTTGAAAACCTCGTTATATCTGCGTCACCATGCCTGCTAATAGAAGCCTCTCCCGAACCGCTTAAAAAAGCCACGGTTGGAATAGTATCTACTAATTTTAGTAATGCACCGGCAACTTCAGTCTCACTGGGATGAGTCAGAAGGTCATCGAAGATTCTCAAAAATGCAGTTTTACCATTTTTTGCTTCAAGTATCCTGACAAAACTGTTAAGCTCCGGAGTTAGATCTATAATTTTTCGAATATCTTTAGGATATAGGATTTTATCAAAATCAAGACCGTAAGGCTTTGAGAATTTCCTTGCAATGTCTTCTGCAGATGTAATTCCCGGTTTATAGTCTCTATTCCTAAGGGGTTCATCAAAATAGTAAGTGTACTCCATTTTTATCCCAGGAATGAACCTCTTGTATTGATCAAAACGGTTCCTATCAACAATCACTAACCTTGGAACACCGTGAACAAACTTATTGTCTGCCATATTAACATATGTCTTTATAAGCAGTTCCCCATCAAGTTTATCAATAATGTCTCTGGTATTTTTGGTAATGGTATTGGCTTTAATCTGAGTCGCATCATAGTACAGCACCAGTCTGGGGTTTGAGGAGATAAAGGCCAGTAAAGCGGCAACTACAATAACTCCAAAATATTTGAGAGTCAATTTTCCTATACTCTCCTTACTTCTGCCTGAGTTTAATTTGATTACACTTAAGCTTATAAAGATGCCTATTACAATAAAGAAGTACATCAGGTCGCGACTTGTAATCAAACCTCCGATAAAGGTGCCGGCTCTGCCTCTTAGAGAGAGCCAGTTGGTCACCTCCCTTACAAACTCTATCTCTTGTCCGATTGTTCCCAAATTACTTAGAAGTGCAAGTACTCCTAATGTAAGCATTGCGACTACAACCTGGTAAGACGATAAGGTTGACATATAGAGGCCAACAGCGGCATAGGCCAAAAAAAGGAGAATCAGTCCGAGAAGCCCGGATAGCATAAATCCAACATCTGCGGATTCTACTTTAAGTGCGGTAAAAACAATATGTGGTACTACAGTACTCATCATGATTAAGGCGAAAGCGGTGATTGATAAAAATTTACCAAAAATTACTTTCACTCCACCAAGAGGGGAGGAGTAGAGCAGTTTTATAGAACCTGAACTATATTCCCTACTCATCAATCCCATTGTTAAAAGTGGGATGTATAAGTAAAGATTGCTCTGGATCGTTGGATAGATAGCATTAAAATTTGTAAAAAGCTCTTTCGTGATATCAAACACAAATCCGGACAGTTCCTGTTTGCCTGCAATCATTTCTATTAATTTAGCAAAGCTTGAAGAGGCTTGGAAACTGAATATTACAATAATTAGCCAGGCTATCGGAGAAAAGAACAGAACTCTTAATTCTGCCTTAGCTATAGCATATATTTGTCTCATGAATAGTTTTCGTTATTATTTTCTTTCCTATGATAAGCCGATTTTGAGAAATGTTTAAAGATTTCATCGGGCTGTACCTTTTCTTTATAAATTTCATTCAGACGCCAGTCTTTCTCAACGGCTTCTTTTATCAAGCTCTTTTGAACATCAATATCGGAGTCAAAATAAATTCTCACTCTGTTTGTATCAATCTCTTCTGTTTTTAAGACACCTTGTACTTGAGATAGTTGATTGGCACCTGGAAGATAGTCAAAGGAGAGAATAAGAGAGGTTGACTTAATACTATCAGAAAACTCTTGCATTGTCCCTTTAAATACAAATTCTCCTAGTTCTATCATAATAATATTGTCGCACATTGCCTGAACCTCCTGTAATATATGCGTAGAAAGCAATACCGTTTTATCGTATGCTATCTCTTTGATAAGAGATCTTATCTCTAAGATTTGATTGGGGTCCAAACCATTGGTTGGCTCATCTAATACAATGAATTTGGGGTCATGGATAATTGCCTGGGCAATACCTACTCTTTGCTGATATCCGCCCGAAAGATTTTTTATCAATCTTTTTCTAAAGTGTGTAATCCCACATTTATTTAAAACTCTGTCTATTGATTTATTAATCTTTCTTTTCTCCATGAGTCTTAAATCGGCAGTAAGTTCCAGATACTCCTGTACTGTAAGGTCTATGTGAAGGGGTGGTTTTTGAGGTAAAAATCCAAGAACTTTCTTTGCCTCTACACTCTCTCTGTTTATATCCCACCCGTTAATTAATACTTTTCCTCTTGTTTGAGTAAGAGCTCCGCAGATAATATTCATCATAGTGGATTTACCTGCGCCGTTAGAACCGAGTAATCCAATGATTTTATTTCCTGAGAGCTCTAAATTAATATCGTAAATTGCCCAATCTTTACTGTATCGATGAGACAGATGTTGTATCTGAACTATAGGTTTTTCAGAATGGTTAGTTGCCATAAGAGATACTCATATTTTCAGGGACCAAAATGTTGAAATCTGCTCTGCTCTCTTTCGATTTGAAGTCAAAGACATTACTTTTCTTTATAACAGAGATAGTTTTAAATTTTAATTTTGGATTGTAGTGCTTGATGTAGTACCCTATACCAGAGTTGAAAGCAGAGTGCAACTCACCATTGAAATGGAAAAAGTATCCTTTTTCGGGTAGATTTTTTACAATAAAATGGGCCATAGTTGCATCTTTTACAATCTGGGCTTTTACAAAATTGGTAAGAGAACTACCCGTCATAACATTCTGTTGAGTCTCTTTAAACACATCAGCAATATAGGTGTAGAACTCGTCTTTGAGATCCATATGGATTGGAAGAGGAGCTATGTAAGACTTAGCTTGTGCTGAGAGAGAATCCAGTGCGGGCTCGCCTCGTTTTGAAACAATCCTGGCATATCGCCGGGGTATATTTGTGGCTACAAATCGCAGGTCGTTATCTTTAGCATACTTTAAAACCGGTAAATAGTCGTTTTTGAAATTATGCCAGAGCACAGAACTTTCAATATAGGTGTTAAGATCGACATATTCACTGTTCATCATCTCGTCTAATACCAGCTGATTATCTGCTTCCCACATCTCGGCACCAATTACCAGCTTTTCTTTCTTTAGATTATGCAAATCTTTTGTGAGTTGTAACTCAAGCCAGTGTGACATAACATCGTTATGTAGTTCTCCGAAGAGTAATATATCTGCTCCCGATACAGATTTAAGCATCTCTCCATAAGAGACTTTTTTCCCACTGCTATT
The DNA here is from genome assembly GCA_964479995.1 of uncultured Muribaculaceae bacterium. Lineage (GTDB taxonomy): Bacteria > Bacteroidota > Bacteroidia > Bacteroidales > UBA932 > Bact-08. Next base: position 7,904 of record CAYZPF010000082.1, read on the forward strand.
GTAAATTATGTAGGCAGGATTATCATTCGTATAGTTTTTTTGAGCTTTAGCACATGATGTATTGCCCATAATGAAGATTGTAAGCAGGGCAAATAGTTTAATTGATTTTTTCATTGGAGTAAATTTAAAAGTAGTATTTCAGTGAAATGTTAAAAATTGAAAAGTTATCTTTATTAGTAAAGGTGGCTCCGATATCATAATTTAATTTTACAGGTTGCCTGTATGTCCCTGTAATCAACAGTTCTGCCAGGTTATTTTTAAAAGGTATTTCAAATTTAAGGTAACCCGGTAATTCTAAGTAGTTACAAGTCAAATAACTCATTAGGGGATCTCCAATCCATAATTTGAAAATATTGTTGGCCGCAGCACCTGGGGAATGTTGATAGCTTAAATTCATATTGTATGCTGCACCTACCATGAATCCGACCCTGACAATATTGAATTTTACCAGGAATTCGGCATCTAAACCGAAGCTAAGGTTAGTATAATTAAATTGATATGCGTAGCTTCTGTCAAATTTGTTTTCTGATATAAGAGAGGTATATAAATTAAATCTGTTGAAGAATGAGGAGGGAGTATAAAGTGTAGATTGTAAGCCTACATCCATGATATCTACCACATAGTTATCTACATAGGCTGAATCTACCTCGTTCCATAAACTACCATTGCCTTTTGTAAAGTTTACATTAACGGTGTTATATAACATTGAGCCGGCCACTTTATTAAGAGTAGCTAATACTCCCCGATTTTCAATATAATTATATTGGATAATCCGATGCTCCCTGCTAATGTTGGTAATATATTTGTTTACAAATGTTTCATTGCCTGAAAAGAGCTGATAAATTGCAGAATACGAGGAGTTGTTACTTTGATATAACCATTGTAGTTCAGCATTCTTATTGTTGTTTGTAATTTGAATGGTATAATCAATATTCTTTAAATATGATCCCAGTCCTGCGTTTAAATACCGGTTGTATCTTAAATCTGTTGAGAAATGTTGGTATTTATTTGAAAGAGAAGGCTGACTTTTTACCCTGTCGGTACCAATCCCTAAAGATATAGAGCTCCTTTCACCAATATGCCAGCTTAAAGAGGTCAAGACTTTTGTAATTAATGATGTTTGGCTGTTTCGGGTATCGATTATTCTATAAGCCAAATCTCCATTATATAAAATTCTTAAACCTAACGAAAATTTATTTGAGATCCTGTTTGAAGCTGTAACATCAAACTGGTAATTTTGAAGTGACCAAACTCCGTTTTTTCGTTGAAAAAGATAATTGGGTGAGCCATTACGGCCAATGGTGTAGGCTAAATTATAGCCTACACTATCGGCCTGGCCGTTGGCATAATGGAACTTGCCATAAAATATCCAATTAGTATTCTCAAGCTTATGAACAGATTCTGTTTTAATATTTAAAAGAGAGTATCTGTTATATTCCTGAAGATTTCGAAAATCACCTGTTTTAAAGTCATAGTCAGCTCCAATATATGACCAGTTCTCATATCTCCACTGAGTTAATATTGATGGCATGTATGAAAAAACATTATCATATCTGTTATTTAGAAAGCTATAATCTTCCTTAATATTCCCAACATTATTTTTATGATCCTGGGCTTTGAGCACAGCCACTTGGAGTATCATAAAAAGTGATAGAATTAATACTCGAAATCTCATAATATGACAAGTTCTTAATATATATCTTTATTTGCTATTATACCCCTTTGCATCAGGATAGTTTATAGCTTCAAAGTCCAAAAATGAATTATTCAAATCCTGAAGGATTATTCGACCAAATTTCGCTGTAGCAGCTTCGTCTATTTTTCTTCTTAGGCTTTGACTGTTATAAAACGCACCCCCATCGGCATTTAAATAGGTAAATGAAGCATCAATCTTTGTAGGTAACTTTTTGTATATACCTCTATCTGATGTACCCATTGCTTCTACTCCGTCTATAACGATTGAGGTTGGAATTGTTATCATTTTCTCTTCGCGATCATACCCGGTATTACTAACATAATTCAAGGTGTAAACATCATTTTGAGTAAACTCCTGCTCTTTTCTGAATATAACGAGTGCCGGATTTGTAAGATCGATTAAAAAGATATTAATAGGTAAGTTTATAAAGATTGGTACTACGTTAGGTACATTTGGATTGTCAAAATCCCATATATGAGCTGTTCCGCCTTGAGCCTCAATCCATGGTCCGGCATAAATCTCAAAGTCTGCAACTGTATTGTTAACAGCTTTATCTGCATTAGGATTACCTTCTTTGAAGTTCATGGCATTAAGGGCAATCATGATACTTTTGCTTGGCTGGATAGGATATTGTGTTCCGTTGCCGGGTATTTGATATACCCATTGCAGATATACTTTATTCTCGACATCCAGCATCTGTGAATAGACTTTTGGAAAGTTAGCGGGATCGGGGAAAACGTGCCCTACATAAAGGCCGTCTGCATATATAACTTCTGAGGAGTTATTAAAGATTTCGATAAATTGATCTTTA
>CAYZPF010000083.1:0-10256 GCA_964479995.1 uncultured Muribaculaceae bacterium
TGAAAATGGTGAACCTCTGGTAGGTGTCTCGGTATATATTCGAGGGACAAAAATAGGTACAACGACAGATGTTGATGGGAACTTCAAAATGAATATTGACAGAGAAAATGTTGTAATAGTCTTTTCTTATGTAGGTATGGAGACAAAAGAACTCCTCTACAGAGGACAAAAAGAGGTCTCAATAACACTTTATGAAGCTGCGCTTGATATTGGTCAAGCGATTGTTACAGGAATGCAGGTTATCGATAGAGAGCAGATGGTGGGATCTGTCAATACAATATCGGGTTCCGATATAAAGACAGCTGCAGTCACCTCCATAGATAGGCTGTTAGATGGGCTGGTTCCGGGCATGAACGTTACAACTGTATCTGGTGCTCCGGGTACAAGGGCTCAAATAACCATCAGAGGCGAGAATAATTTAAGTGGCAGAACAGAGCCGCTATGGATAATAGATGGATTACCAATGTTAGAGGGAGTGCCCGAAAGCAATTCAGGAGATTATGTTGGAACAATAATGCAAGATGGAGTTGGAAACCTTTCTCCCGATGATATTGTTTCAATTACCATATTAAAGGATGCTTCAGCGGCCGCCCTATACGGTGCGAAAGCGGCAAACGGAGTTATTGTGATAACAACAAAAAGAGGATTCCAGTCAGATATGATTGTCTCATATTCGGGAGTTTTCTTTGCCTCATCCTCTCCAAGAATTAATCTGGACTTTATGAATTCGGCCGAGAAATTAAGCTATGAAAAGTCTTTAGTAGATAATTACGGTTTAGATAAAGCGCTTGTGGCCGGTAGAGGTGGCTATCTATATAAACAATATCTCGAAGCCAACATCTCTTTAGATCAATACAATAATGAAATAGAAAGACTTAGAGGAATTAACACCAATTGGTCAGATGTTATTTTTAGACACTCTACTTCTCAACAACACAATGTGAACTTAAGAGGTGGAACAGATAAGTTCCAATATTACACCTCTTTAAACATAAAGAGTCAAAAGGGAATCTTAAAACATAATGACTACTCAAACTACGGAGTAAAAGCAAATATTGACTATAGACCCACAGATAAGCTGATATTAAAATTTGATATATCAACCAGCTATAGAGAGAACGTAACCAATGCATCACTTATTGATCCTTTTAAATATGCCGTATTTGCCAATACTTATGAGGCTCCTTTCGATTTGCAAGGTAATTATCTTCCCGATTTAACTTTTCTTAATAACAACTATACAGCAGATACAGAATCGGGTTATGTAATAGATAATTTCAACATCCTAAGAGAGATGAGAGATACAAGGCTCACCTCTACAGGATTAGATGCAACTGCAACAATAAATGGAGTTTATAATTTTTCCAAGAACTTAAAACTCTCCTTGTTGGCTCGTAAATCGATGAGCTATAATATGTCAATGCGTGAAATTAATCCCGGGACTTATACTTCTATTAATGACGATTCGTTTAATAAAATTGCTTTCCCAGGACAAACAACTCCCTCTATTTATGACAATGGCTCTTTAAATGAAGGAGCAGGTAAGAGTAACGCATGGTCTGCAAGAGGACAGTTAGACTACATCCTTAAGTTTAAAAATAATCTATTTGTTTTTTTGGCTGCTGCAGAAGCAACATCAATAAATGCAAATAATTTCAACTATACATCTCCTATTTATCTAAATGAATACAGAGTTACGGGAGTTCCAATCTATTATGATCAGGGTCTGTTATATGATAAAATGCAGCCGGCGATAAGAGGACTTTTTTCTACCAGAGATGTTCAAGATCGTACAGTTTCATTTTTAGGCTCTGTAAGATATAGCTATTTGGATAAGTATGTGCTAAATCTCAATGCAAGGTCGGACGGTGCCGATATTATTGGTTCAATGAACAGGTTTACGCCGTTATGGTCTATTGGAGCTAAATACAATATTCATAAGGAGAATTTCTTTAGAAATAATAGCTTTATAAATGAACTAGCCCTGAGCGTCTCTTATGGTTATACAGGTAATATCGATAGAACAGCTTATCCTTTTTCGACAATAGGAATTAGCGATAATCTATATCAAGGCAATCCTGTCGCTACCGATATAGGATTCCCTAATCCCTCTGTAAAATGGGAGCACAAACGAGACTTTAATATCGGGTTAGATTTAGCTTTATTGCAATCCAAATTTCTTTTAGGGTTAAACTATTATTCAAATAGAATAGATAATGTTTTAACCGATATTATTGCAGTTCCTTCAACCGGAGCCACACGTGTGAAAGCAAATGGTGGTATTTTAGAGAACAAAGGGTATGAAGCAAACTTAAGAATTAGATGGGTACAATCTAATGATATCACTTTTATAACTTCGGTAAATCTTGGAGTAAACAAAAATAGAATTTTAGAATCTTTGAATAGGAGCTATAGCAGTATTTGGGAAGCTGCTTCAAGCTCACCTCTAAAAGGTGGAGTCTATAATATTTTAGGAGAAGAGACCGGAATGATCTACGGATGGAAATTTGCCGGAGTTAATCCAGATAATGGAAATCCCAGATATTTCTTAACTGAGAGAGGGAAAGAGGAGTATAAGAAATTCTTGGAAAGTTGGGATACCATGAATGCCAATGATAGAGAGATATACTCCAAAGTTATCACCGATTTTAACACAATTCCTGATTATGTGGATTTTGTCAATGAAATTGGTGTGGCTCCAAGCTATTTAAACCAATCAATCCAGCCACTTGGAAGAAGAAATCCAAAAATTGTAGGTGGATTTGGAACGGTATTTCGTTTCAAAAACTTTGAGTTCATAACACAGTGGACCTTTAAAGCAGGGCATATTATACAGAAGTTCAACGACTATCAGAATGCTCCTTTAAATATAGCTAATCCCGATTGGGTATCAATAGGATACTCCTCCGATTTTTATGTTTCTCAAACAAACAGAGAGAGAAAATATCTAAACTATTGGCAGGGTTATGGTGATGAAACAGAGATTTCGAGATTTGTCAGAGTTGGTGCAGATAAATGGAAAGGTTATGTTGCTGACAACAAGTATGAATCGGGAGATTTTTTAAGAATGACTTATGTATCTGTAAGTTATAGAGTACCATCTAAAATTGTTCAGAGAGTTTTGCCTGTTAATAATGTCACTTTCTCATTAACAATGTCAAATCCTTTAACTCTAACGAGATACACAGGAATTGACGTTGCAACCTCTTCTCCTTTCGGGTACCCTGTATCTAAGGATATAAACTTTAGATTATCATTTAATTTTTAAAAAGCTATAGAATGAAAAATAAAAGATATAGTAGAAGAGTTTTATTTGCTCTATCTCTGTTAATATTAACAACCTCTTCTTGTAGTGACTTTTTAACCGTACAACCGAGAGACAAGAAAATTGTGAGTACAGTTGCCGATTATAGAGATATGATGGCGAGTTATTTATTGCCAATTACCACAATCAACCCCTCATCATCTTTATTAAGCGGTTCATTTAAATCTGCTACCGGTGGTAATTCAATACCATCATTTGGAAGCGTAGGAGCTGTTCTTGCAGTATTTACCGGAGAGGTACCTCTTGCTGTAGCCAAACCATATTACGATGTTGATTTGGGAGGGGCAATTACCTCTGTGGGTCGTAAAGTAGCAAGCTGGCAATATCAAAATTGGGATGTTTGGACACGTAATTATGCCTTTATTGGCAATCTTAATGTTATCCTTAACGGCTTAGATAGTGCGGTAGGAGATGACGAAGAAATGAGAAATTATATTAAAGGAGAAGCATTAGTATGGAGAGCTTATTCATACTTTAAACTGTTACAATACTATTCTCCTTACAACAATAATGAATTGGGTATTGTAATACATTTAGATCCTGTAACAAACATAGGAACTACAAAACCAAAGAGAAATACTCAAAAGGAATCATTTGAACAGATAATTTCTGACTGTTATCAAGCTCTTGATCTCATAAAAGAGAGTGGCTCCGGTAGATGGAATTTTGCATTTAGAGAAGACTTTATAAATGCTATGCTAGCCGGCGTATATACCTATAAAGGGCTATCTGCTTCTGCAGAGGGGTCAGATTGGCAAAATGCCGAGAAGCACGCAACTTTAGCCATTGGGAACAGGAAACTAATTAACACTTCGGCAGAGTTGGTTAAATTTTTTAACGCAAGCTTAAGTGGAATTACTGCTGCTCTAGGTGGCTACAAAAGTGATGAGTTTTTTATTAGAATAATGGGTGGAGACAACTCTACAGCACTATTTGGAACGGGTAATTTTGCATCATTCTACACAAATAGATCTCCTAGTATTGGACCTGGAGACGGTACAGTTAATAACCTCTATTTTGAAAAATATTCGGATAATGATTTAAGAAAGTCAGTCTATTTCAGATCAAACAAAAATTCAAAATATAGTTTGGAGAGTCTAACACTACTTCTAGGCGGTTCGGGATCATACGGATTATTAATGCCTTTTAGGCTGGCTGAGATGTATTTGATTAAAGCAGAAGCACTTTGCAGACAAAATAAACCGGAAGCTTATGATGTTCTAGAGTACTTTAAAGAGTCCAGATACTCCGTGCCGTCAGAAAGAGCCCACAATATGGATGAATTACTAGAAGAGATAATTTTAGAGAGAGAGTTGGAGTTTTATCAAGAGGTAGATATGATATGGCTAGATATAAAAAGACTTGGAAAGACTTTAGTTAAATCGATTGAGAATGAGGAGTATGTTCTAGAACCAAATGATTATAGACTCTCTTTCATTATACCTGAAAGTGAGATGATAAGAAATGACAATATGGTGCAAAATCCCGGTTGGATTTGGGAATAAAAAGAAAGTATATTATGAGAACAAAATATTTTAGCCTAATTTTTTTATCTATTATTCTAATAGCGTGTACTCCATCGAAAAAGGAGTTAGATGATTTAAGTGTGGTGAATCTCTCTTTGATTGATTCAATTGCTATTGTACCAAATCACAGTCACCTGGTTGCAGATGGCAGATCAACTATTGATTTACGCCCCAGATTATTTTATAAGAAAAATGGAGAGACCATTCAAATTATTGACGGTAGGGTAAAGGATGAGTGGTTTGAATACACAAATATATCTAATGGAGGAGAGGTATCCAGATACTACTCAACAAAAGATTTATCACTCTCCGGAAAAGAGATTTCGATAAAAGTTAAACTCAAAGAGCACAATTTAGAATCTACTCCTGTAACAATCAATGTAGTTGCTCCACTACCGGCCGGAGATTCAACTTTTATTCCAGTAATTTTTCATATTTGTCAAACAACAGATGATGTTGATAAATATGGTGGAGACCTAAGTGATACAAAGATAAATTCTCTTCTAAAAAGGATGAACGGTGTTTTCTCAAGAGAGAATGATTCAAATTATCCCGTTGGTATGAATGGCAAGGTAAAATTCAAATTAGCTCGCTATAATCCTGATGGGGAATTACTGTTTGAACCCGGAATAAACAGAGTGGTCAGAGATTCTGTAAATGCATATCCAATTACAGATCAAACTGCTCATGCCTACGATAAATTTATCTTTGATAATGAGCTTATATGGCCTACAGACAAATATTTAAACATTTGGTTAATTTCTGAGAGGATATCAAGAGAGACCCAACCGACAGGCTCGGCAACAGTAGGTAGTACTATAAATTTCACTGTAACATTAAGTGATAAATTTGTCCCAAGCTACTTTTTAAACTCTTCAAATCCCGGTGATTTGCCAGGTATCTCTTTGACTCACTTTGAAAATCAAACGCTCTATCCAAAAGATGTTGGAATTATTTATAAAATACAACTTTTAAATTCGGTAAATAAAAATGTGACCAGTATGGATAGAGATATAGATTTTCTCTATTATGTTGGTAGATTTTTTGGATTACTTCCTACTTATCATACATCTGCATCAGTGCCATACCAACTAAACAATGACTATTGTAATGATACTTTTAAGTATAATGTTAACACTCTTCATAGTCAATTTGGGGATAGAGACAATAAAATGTTCTATAAACAGGTTCAAACTAATTCAACTACATACTTTTTTGTATCGGAGAATATTATGGATGATATCTCCGGACTTCATACGGCAATATCTCAAGATCAATATGCCAGAGTTATGTGGTCATTAGAAAATGTAGTAGGCAGGCAATGGATACCGGGTTTTGCTCTTAACGGAACTAATTAAATTAAAAAATAGATAATGAGAAAAATTATATTATTAAATCTTCTGCTTTTAAAGGCTGCTTTTGTTTTAGCTCAAGGGATTTCATTTAGTGAGGGATCCTTTAAAGAGATACAAAACTTAGCAAAGGAGAGAGATAAACTGATATTTGTAGATGTCTATACCGATTGGTGTGGACCTTGTAAAAAAATGAGCAAAGATATATTCCCTTTATCTGAAGTTGGAAATTTCTATAATGAAAGATTTGTAAATTATAAACTTAATGCAGAAAAAGGAGAGGGTCCCGAACTTGCAAAAAAATGGGGAATAATGGGTTACCCCACCTTTGTTTTCTTAGATTACTCGGGAAAGGTTATCTATTCAATAGCAGGTTCCGTTGATAAAGACAAATTTATTGAATTTGGTAAAACTGTCTCATTTTTCAATAAATATGGAGGTAGAGATAAGATAGATGAGATGGTAAAGTCTGGTTCTGACAATTATGAATTTTTAAAAGAGTACTATGAATTTGCGGATACTAGAAGCAAAAAAAGTATTTATGCCAAACTCTTACTATCAATGCCGGACAGTGTTCTATTTGCCCTTGAGACCGGAGAGATGATCAACAAAGATCTCATTTATGATAGATCCTTAATGGATAGATTGACAATAGGTCTAGCAGATAGGAGTAATAGGGATGGCAATTATATCTTTTCATATACTTTTCCTGTTGTAAGGAAAATTTCACTCTTTTTTGAAGATGCAATAGCAAAAGAAGACTTAGAGATGTTTAATCAATTAGTTGAGCAAAAGAAGCGTATTGCTAAACTACCTCAAGCTTCGGATAAAGATGAAAATTTAATTGACGGCAGAGGAATAGGCTTTGGTTCAGAGGAACTGCTAAGATTGAGCTTTCTAAGTGAAACTCAAGATGATGAAGATAGTTTTAAATCTATTTTAGTGCCCTATATGGAGGGTCAACTTGTTAATGCTCCTGTCAATACCTTAGTTGCAAAATTGGCTGATAGATTTAAACTTTATTCAGCTCTACATAGTGGTAGCGAAAAAAGCAACAAAGAGAGCACAGTATCACAACTTGTTGGTGACGACTTGTTTAATAGGCATTCAATCTATTCAAAACTAATATGTAAGTGGATAAACTATTATTGGCTTATTTCTCCATCGGATAAAACTATTAAGAAGCAGTGTGCAAATTGGGCTCTCTATGCCTATAATATAAATCCATATAACTATGAATCTCTTATACAGGTATCTAATATACTTGTCAAATTGGGTGAGCCCAAAAAAGCTATTGAGATTATAAAAAACTATTTAGCTATGTCTGACAATCTTAATCTTAAAAAGAAAGTTGAGAGAAGGATTAAAAATCTTCTTTTAATGATTAGTAAGAAAAAATATTATTAATATTTATTTAAATTATGAAACTTATGAAAAAATATATATACATTTTCTTACTCTTTGCACCCTTTCTATTTTTAACGGGATGTGAGGATAAACTCTCAATAGATGAGGAGGAGTATCTATCCGCATTAACTGTATATAATCAAAAGAATAGAATTGTAAGTGCCTCAGCTTGGATAGCTGCTAAAACTGAACTATTTCATAAAAGAGATACTATCACCTATCTGGAATGGAAAAATCCAACAACAAGTCAGAATGAAGTACTTGCTATAAAAGGTTTTGTAAGTGGAGATAATATTGAAATAGGTAATATTATGCTTTCACTTTACGGGGAAGGCCTATCGGTTAATGAACAGACCAAAATGACAGAAGGGAGTGGTCTTTGTCTCTCTTTACATTTAAGGACACAAGATGTTAGCGAAATAACTCCGGGAGAGTACACCTATAGCAAAGAGACCAACAGCCCATTTGTTTTTACCGGATACTATAGTTCTAACTATTCGCCATATTTAAATACCAATAATATAGCAGAGATTAAAAGCGGTACTGTTACTATAGTAAAAGAGGATAAGAAATATACTATCACTGCCAATTGTACAGTTGCAGCAGGAATAGATGTGAGCTGCACTTATGTGGGTGAGATAGATAAGATTGCACTTAAACAGAACTCGTTTGTTTATCATAAGGGAGTAAGGCTAAAGGGAATAATAAAGTTTCCTTTTAAAACCACTTCTTTATTACCTGCTAATCCTTATGTTAGCCTTAGGCCGGATGATTGGTGGATATTTTATGATCCGGCAATTAACCCAAGAACGAATTCAAACCCATCGTTTTCATCAACTGAAACATCTTCGGATGCTTCTAGCCCCGGAATTTTAGATCTCTCAAAAAGTACCGGCACCACGGCAACAGCCTCTACCAGCACTACTGTAAATCAAACATTAAATGAGAGCCAAAGTATTGTTTTAATATACGATGCAGAAGATAAGGAGCTTAGTTTTATCTCACCCTTGAGTTTTATAAATTATATAACCACTTCTACAACTATTTTAATTGATGGAAATAGAAGACCAAGGTATATTTTACCTTGCCATACAGAGTATATGATGGCTCCCATTTCCTTTACTCAAGAGGAGTTTGATAATTATTCTGTAGAAGATTTTCCTAAAAACTTCAAAGATGAACCTATTAAAATTAAGGCATCCAATGATGAGTTTACAGCCAAGTTTATCTTCTTTAAAGATGGTAATGGTACTAAGGGGATCATTAGAGTAAGAGAGTTAATTATGCCGGAATCGGATTATGAAGTCTTGATTATAGGAACAATAATTTCTTCTACAGCACAGAGGAAGCCCACATCTCCCTATCTTACTTTGGATATTAAATATCCCGGGGTACCCACTCCAAATCCGAAAATAAGATAGATTTATAGGACAAAAATATTAGATTTATCAGAGAGTAGCAAGCTCAAACTTGCTGCTCTCTCTCTTTTTATAGGATTTATCTCTATATCTTTCTGTTTATGCTTGACATACTGATAATCTTTATCTTTCATAATATTACTTTCTTTGTGTAACGGTATGTTATGCTGGATAAGTAAGCATATTTTTCGTTTATAACTGAAAATATTTTATCTTTACGCAAAACATTAAGGTATGATCGAAAATATTGCAACTCTAAGAAAGTACAATCTATGGGATTCAAACGCCATAGAGATGGGTTATAAGCGAAGCGAGTACACAGATAAAATCGCTGATTATGTAGGCAATAGACTCATTAAAGTACTTGTCGGTCAACGTCGTTGTGGCAAAAGTTATATACTAAGGCAGGTAGCCCAACAATTCATTGACAATGGCGTGAAGCCTGAGAATACTTTGTTCATCAATAAAGAGTTTGCCAATCTCGACTTCCTCAAGACCTACACAGATCTGAATGAACTCATAAAGGCATATAAGCAGGTGCTGAAACCCTCAGGAAAAGTCTATATATTCATCGACGAGGTCCAGCTTATCGAGGGCTGGGAAAAGGTTGTAAATTCCTATTCACAAGACTATTCCGATAGTTGCGAACTATTCATAAGTGGTTCTAACTCGAAGATGCTTTCAGGTGAACTGGCAACCCTGCTATCGGGTAGATATATTTGCTTCGACATCTTTCCGTTCAGTTATTCGGAATACCTCGGCATTACCAGGCTAGAGAGCGGGCGACAGAGTTATATGTCATATATGAGCGGCGGAGGACTTCCTGAGCTGTTTATGCTGCCTAACGATGAGACAAAACATAATTATGTGTCGGCTATAAAAGACACTGTTCTGCTACGCGATATTATTCAGCGATACAACGTTCGGGATTCCAAGTTGCTTGAAGATATTTTTGTTTTCCTGGTAAATAATGCTTCGAATCTTGTTTCTGTAACCAATATCGTCAACTACTTCAAGAGCTGGGGGCGCAAAACAAGCTATGAGGCTGTCTCAACTTATATCGGGTATATAGAAGATACATTTCTTATTCACCGTTGCGAGAGATACGATATCAAAGGCAAAGATACCTTGTCGGGCAATGCTAAATTCTATGTAAACGATCTGGCCTACAAAAATTATCTCTATTCAGGTTACGGATATGGTTTTGGATATCTTGTAGAGAATTTGG
>CAYZPF010000084.1:0-10217 GCA_964479995.1 uncultured Muribaculaceae bacterium
GTAGCCGTAAATACCAGCCCGACTGAAGAGGAGGGCTACCTAAAAATTGTACTCTACTGAAGTTTACTGTATAGGTCACACTCTGCTGAAGTTTCCCATGTAGGTTACCGGCAAGTTGCACTCTGCCATAGTTTTTTAAAACGACTTGATTACCTGATAATTAACCATAAGAAATTAAAAAATCCGAATGCTTTAAAAAGTTAAAATGCTGATAACCAGGAGATGTGAAAAAACTCTGCCAGAGTTAGAGTTGTTTTCAGTTGATAATTATCTGATTCAATGTTGGGTCGACAGTCGATTGCGGTGACAAAACTTTTGCAAATCAAATTCGGCGTAGCCGTAAATACCAGCCCGACTGAAGAGGAGGGCTACCTAAAAATTGTACTCTGCTAAAGTTTACTGTATAGGTCACACTCTGTTGAAGTTTCCCATGTAGGTGGCCGACAAACTGCCGCTCTGCCATAGTTTTTTAAAACGACTTGATTACCTGATGATTAACCCTGAAAAATTAAAAAATCCAAATACTTTAAAAAACTAAAGTACTGATAACCAGGGATTGTAAAAAAACTCTGCCAGAGTTGGGGTTGGCAGCTATGTGCGGGAAATAACCTCACTGGACAAGGAATAATTTTCTATTCAAAAGACCCCTAAAAGTAATATGAATGTTAAATATGTGGGAAACTTTACCTGCGCTCTGCCAGAGTTTTTTAAAACGACCTGATTACCTGGTAATTAACCCTGAAAAATTAAAAAAATCCAAACGCTTTAAAAAGTTAAAATGCTGATAACCAGGAGATGTGAAAAAACTCTGCCAGAGTGCAATTTGGGCTCTGGTAGAGTTTACGGGTCTTTTACGTGGGAAACTTTTAAGATCTGATAGATTTCACAAATCTTTTTTTGCCAAAAAGGTCTTTTAATATCTCTACTGAACAATATTCTGCTTTTTTAAAAATTGCGGCGCTCTCTTCTGCAAGATTCTCATTGATCTCCATAAATATTGCGCCGTTTGGCTTAAGCGCAAAAGATGCAAGTCGTTCGAGAGCGTAGTAAAAGCACAAAGGATCTTCATCGGGGACAAAGAGCGCTTCTGCCGGCTCATAATCAAGAACATTGGCTCTCATCAAGGTGCATTCGCCCTCTAATACATACGGAGGATTGCTTACTATAATATCAAATTCATTGTAGGGAAAAGCATTAGGTGAGTTAAGCAGATTATACTGAAAAAGAGTGATTGAGCCTTCACTGTACGTAGTTCCGGGAACAGAAGAAAGTAATTCACGAGAACCTGATGATTGTTGTGATTTCACTGCTTCATGCAGATTGTGGGATGCTATCTCAAGTGCCTTTAAAGAGAGATCGAAGGCATAGATTTGGAGTGCTTCTCCCAAGTTTAATTGGTATGCTCCTCCCGGATTTAATTGACGTGATCCTTTCGGATCTAATTGGCGTGCTCCTCCCGGATTTAATTTATTGGCCAGGGCGGCGGCAATACATCCTGAGCCGGTTGCCGCATCAAGAATTCTGATGGAGCCCTCTTTTGTTTGTGTTATTTCTTTGGAGTGCAAATTTAAAGTATTGATATACTCAAGTACGCATAGAACAAGCCCTTCGGTTTCGGGACGAGGGATGAGGACACCCTCCTCTACCTGGATTTTTAAGCCCATGAACTCTTGGTAGCCAATTATGTATTGCAGGGGGCGGGCGGCAGCAGCCTGCTGCGCAGCACTTTCAAGCAAATCAAGCAATTCAGGAGCAATCGCCCCATAGGGCTCAACCAGATGCTCATAAGCGCTTATTCCGCAAAAGTGCTGCAATAGCCTCACGGCTATCGCCCGCCCCTCCTCACTCCCATAAAGATGCCCGGTAAGTTTTTGCACCCTTTCTATATACTCTTTGTAAACCATGATTCTGCAAATGTACATAAACAACCAACACTTTATAATTTCGTTTAGTATTTAATATGGTTCGTTGATTATTTTTGTATTAAAGCTTATTGAATAGGATATTTGAGATAAAATAAAGAGACATCGTTATGAAAAAATCAACTGTTATCACTATACATCTTGTTTACTGGGGTATCTATCTATTTAATAACGCTATTCAAGCGCTCCTGGCCCCTTTAACAATCAAAGACCAGCAATCTTATGGCATTTTCACAACAGCTTTAGGGTTGTTTACAATTGTGATTTTTTATATTTCATACCTCAACGTATTTAAACTAATCAAGAACAAATGGTGGGTAATCGCATCTATTCTTACCGCTTTAGCCTTATGTGCGTTGATACTTCTTGTAAAGCAAGAGTATTTTATGTTCTTTTTCCGCACTTATATGACTATTATCACCTGGTCTGTTTACGGAGCGCTTTTCCGATTCTTCATTGACTGGATAAACAAAGAGAGAATACAGTTACAACAATCAAAACAGAATCTTAAAAGTGAACTGGCTCTGTTAAGAAATCAAATTAACCCTCATTTTTTGTTTAACTCTCTGCATAATATTGATACCCTCATAACAAAAGATCCACAAAAAGCCTCTGACTCCCTGCTGCAATTGTCAGATATGCTCCGATACTCTTTTAATGAGGCAGAATGGGAGTTTATAGAGTTAAGCAAAGAGATAGAATATTTAAAAAAGTATATAAATCTCCAGAATTTGAGAGTGTCGAACACAGAGCTTGTTGAGCTTAACATTGCAGTCAACGGGAGTGATACTAAGATTGCTCCAATGTTGCTGATTCCATTTGTAGAGAATGCATTCAAACACACTACAGAAAAGGATAAAAAACATGGAATAATAATAACCCTTAGCGAAGAATCGGGTATTATCAATTTTTGTATAAACAATCTCCACAATCCGGAAAAAATTATCTCTAAAGACACCTCAAAAGGGATTGGCCTAAGCAATGTTTCAAAACGACTTGAGATATTATACCCAGGGAGACACAAACTTGAGATTTCTCATGATTCGGAGTTCTTTAAAGTAAAACTCATGATAGATACTAATATCGGGAAAAAAGAGTAAATTTGGAACAGAAAAATTTATAATTCAGGATGGATATCAGGTGCATTGTTATTGATGACGAGCCTTTGTCAATTGAAAAGCTCAAACTATTTATCTCGAAAATTGCCTGGCTTAAATTACAATGTACATTTAATAATGGCATAGATGCCCTGGCTTTCCTCAAAGAGAATGAGACAGATCTTATTTTTCTTGACATACAGATGGATGAGTTCAACGGAATTGATTTTTTGCGTTCTCTTCATCTAAAGCCCAAAATAATAATAACCTCTGCATATAGGGAATATGCCATTGAAGGTTACGAGTATGAAGTATGTGATTACTTACTCAAACCATTTGGTTTTGAGAGATTTGTTGTCGCCACCGAAAAGATTTACAAACAATTAAATATAAATTCTTCAATAAAAAGAAGTTATATATTTGTCAAAAGCGGATACAGTATGGAGCGTGTTGACTTTGACTCAATCCTCTATATCGAAGGAATGCAGGAGTATCTGCAAATAGTGACAAAAAATACAAAACTGATGGTTTTACAATCATTTGCCGGTATAGAATCTCTGCTTCCCCCAGAGAATTTCATAAGAGTGCATAAATCATTTATCGTAGCAATTGACAAAATTGATAAAGTTGAACGCAACACAATAAAAGTTAATAATAAAACTATCCCTGTAGGTTATGTTTACAGAGATAATTTTATAAAATTTATTCAATAACTTTCTAATTTCAAGAGATATCGGCTGACAGAAGCTGGTTGAGAAACTCTTTCATTGTCATGCCGGCTGTACGAACTTGCTGAGGCACAAGGCTCATTTCGGTCATCCCCGGAACTGTGTTAATCTCCAGGAAGAAAATCTCCTCATCCCTCATAATATAGTCCATACGAACAACCCCCTTACAACCCAGATAACTGTATATTTTATGGGAAAGATCAATAATTTCATCGCTTAACTTATTCGGAATCGAAGCCGGGCATATCTCCTGAGATGCACCTAAATATTTCGCCTCGTAATCGAAAAACTCATTATTTGGGATGATCTCGGTAACAGGAAGTCTTACAAGGGCACCGTCATACATATAGACTCCGTTTGTCATCTCCCTCCCTTCAATAAACTCCTCAATCAAAATAGTATCATCCTCTTTGAAGGCAGACGCAATTGCGCTTTCGAGATCCTCCATCTTCTTTACTTTTGTTATACCAAAACTGCTCCCTCCGTTATTGGGTTTTACAAAGAGCGGGAGGCTTAATTTTTCAACAATATTTTTAACCTCATATACATCACTCTTTCTAAGGAATATTTCGCGCGCCATCTTAACACCAATATCCCTCAAAAAGCATTTGCAGGCATATTTATTAAATGTAATGGCAGAGATAGCGGCAGGGGAAGAGAGATGCTTTACTCCAATCATTTCAAAATAAGATTGTAACAAGCCATTCTCCCCAGGTGTACCGTGAATCATTATGAAAGCAAGGTCAAAACTTATCCTTGTTTCAGGATGCCATCCTCCCCCTTTAAGAACAACCGAAAAATCTGATTTATCTATAAAATAGGAGTCTGACTCATTTTCACTGCAGATAACCCGCCAATCGGCCCCTTTCATCAACACTTCCACCACTTCATATCTCTCTCTATCAATGTGTTTAGCAATATTTTTTCCGCTTTTTACAGAGATCTCATACTCTGAAGAATCTCCACCATAAATTAAAGCAATATTTTTTTTAATCATATTATAAGAGTATCAATACCACGTTTATCTCCCTCCCCTCCCTGTATGAATTACAGATTGAAAAACGGATCTTTTGTAGTTTGTTCAAATTCGAGCTCTTCATCGGTCCCTTCACAATTAAGATCTACGTAAAAACCCGGAGGCGGGACAAAAGTATCGTAAACCGAAAATCCCAATGTCGCATCTTTTAAAACCTTCTGCATAAAAAGTCCCCATATAGGTAAAGCCATATTCGCCCCTCCTCCCAAAGCGAGCGACTCAAAGTGAACTTGTCTGTCCTCTGCTCCCACCCACGCTCCGGCTGTCAACCTGGGAACATAGCCAATAAACCAGCCGTCGCTTTGATCATTGGTTGTCCCGGTCTTCCCTGCTAATGCTCCTTCCGGCACATATCTTGCCCTAATACGGACAGCCGTACCTTCATTTACAACCCCCTGCATAAGATTAACCATAAGATATGCCGTAGATTCACTAATGGCCTCTCTCTTACGGGAATTAAAAGTACCCAGCACATTACCCGATTTGTCTTCAATGCGTAAAACAAAAAGCGGCTCTACATAAACTCCCCTGCTGGGATATGTATTATAAGCGGCAACCATCTCATATAGAGTCAAATCTGCAGGTCCTAAACAGAGTGATACAACCGGATCGAGATAGCTTGTTATACCCAGTTTATGACACATCTCTACCAAAGCAATGGGCCCGAACTGCTTCATGAGATAAGCAGATATATTATTGCTACTCTTGGTTAGACCCCATTTAAGAGTTACTTTCTTACCAATCCACTCGGCTTTATCTGTACTTTCCGGAGTCCATGTAGTATCTCCTACAATAAAGGTTTGGGGAACGTTTACCACTTTATCGCACGGAGTATATCCCTCCTGCATTGCCAAAGTGTAAAGAAACGGCTTAATCGTTGAGCCAACCTGTCTTTTACCCTGCCGGGCATTATCATATTTGAAAAATTTATAATCAACACCTCCTACATAAGCCTTCACAAATCCGCTTTGAGGCTCCATAGCTATAAATGACGCACGCAGAAATGATTTATAATACTTGATTGAATCATCCGGAGTCATAATTGTATCTATCCTTCCCCTCTCATTCCACGCAAAAAGGGTCATTGGAACAGGTTTTTTAAAACTCTGGTCTATTTCGGCGGCAGTTGCACCGGCAGCAGATAGGTTACGATATCTGTCGCTCCATCTCCTGGCTTGTTTCATTATCTTATCTATAAGATCATGGGGGATATCATTAGAGAACGGGCGATTGGTTTTCCACCGCAAATCATTAAAAAAAGCGCTCTGCAGATTCTGTCCCAGATGTTCGGCAACAGCCTCCTCTGCATATTGTTGCATCTTAGAATTTATAGTGGTATAAATCTTTAGCCCCTCTTTGTCCAGGTTATATTTGGTACCATCCGGTTTAAGGTTTTTATTAAGCCATCCGTATAAAGCGTCATCTCTCCACAATGTTGAATCAACTTTATAATCTTCATATTGACGATATGAAGAACGCCGGGGCTCCTGTGCATTCATCACTCTCCTTATCATGTCTCTGAAATAGGGAGCAAGACCCGCATTGTGGTCCTGTTGCGTATAGGAAAGTTTCAACGGAGCATTCACCAGAGTGTCGTATGCTTCTCTGTTAAGGTAACCATATTTATGCATCTGCGACAAAACATGATTCCTCCTTGCTATTGAGTTCTCCGGATTTAAAACCGGATTATATCTTGTGGGTTTATTCACCATCCCTACAAGTAACGCCCCCTCCTCAACAGAGAGTTGAGAGGGATGTTTCCCGAAGAATGTATTGGCTGCCGCCCTTATGCCGTATGAATTACTTCCAAAAAAGACCGCATTGAGATACATTCCCACAATCTCTTCTTTTGTATAATTCCGTTCTAATTTAACGGCGGTTATCCATTCCTTGAACTTTGAGATTCCAAGCCTGAATGCTTTTGCTCCGGGAAAATTTGAAGTTACACTATCTCTCGGAAAAAGTGTTTTAGCAAGTTGTTGTGTCAAAGTACTGCCTCCACCGGAGCTTCTCTGCCCAAGGGCAAGAGATTTAATTACTACCCTCGCCAAACTTCTTACATCTATACCGCTATGTTTGTAAAAACGGACATCTTCGGTAGCAATCAAAGCTTCAACGAGAGCGGGAGACAACTCATCATAGGTAATATATGAACGGTTCTCAATATGAAAGGTTGTAAGAATCTGTCCATCTTCCGATAATATTTCGGTAGCCAGGTTGCTTCTTGGATCTTCAAGCTCTTCAAATGAGGGAATATCTGTGAATACCCCCACCATTAACAGCGCAATAAACAGTAATAACAAAGGGCTCAGAGCTGCAATCCAAACCCATTTTACAATCTTTTTTCGTTTAACAGTATTCATTTTAGAGACAATTTGCAACTCTTTTAACTGTCAAAAATAGGAATAAAAATTTTGATATAACATCAATTTATACTTTACTTTGCAGCCATCAAGGTTTATTTGTTTATGATTGAGAACTTAGTTATTGTTGAGTCTCCGGCAAAAGCCAAGACTATTGAGAAGTTTTTGGGGAGTGGTTTTACAGTCAAATCCAGCTTTGGCCACATACGTGACCTCTCTAAAAAAAACTTAGGAATTGACATTGAGAACGGATTCGAACCGGACTACCTCATTGCAGATGATAAGACAAAAGTTGTGTCGGAACTTAAGAGTCTGGCAAAAAAGGCAGATACTGTATGGCTCGCTTCAGATGAGGACAGGGAAGGTGAGGCCATAGCGTGGCATCTTCAGGAGGCGCTCAATCTTGACCCCTTGAAAACAAAAAGAATTGTATTTCACGAGATAACTAAAGACGCAATTGAGAATGCTATTGAAAACCACCGTGGAGTAGATATGAACCTGGTGCTTGCCCAACAGGCAAGAAGGGTGCTTGACAGATTGGTAGGGTTTGAACTCTCTCCGGTACTTTGGAAAAAGGTCAAGCCGAAACTTTCGGCGGGCAGGGTACAATCGGTTGCCCTCAGGCTTATTGTAGAGAGAGAACGTGAGATAAGAGATTTTAAATCAAAGTCTCAATTCAGGATAGAGGGGATATTCAACCCTCAAGGTACTGCAAAGAGCGTTAAAGTACCGGCACACATAGAGGAGAAATTTGATAACGAAGAGGATGCCTTAGCGGTTTTGAACAGTAGTAATGGAGCATCTTTCAATATAACAGATATTGAAGAGAGAGAGAGCAAAAGAACTCCATCGCCTCCATTTACCACCTCTACTCTTCAACAGGAGGCTTCAAAAAAATTGGGCTTTTCACTCAATCAAACTATGCGTGTAGCGCAAACTCTTTATGAGTCCGGATTCATAACTTATATGCGTACCGACTCTGTCAACCTGTCAAATCTGGCAATTAATACAGCCAAACAGGTTATTACAGAGCTCTATGGCAAAGAGTACTCCAAAACCCGTCAATACGCCACAAAGAGCAAAGGTGCGCAGGAGGCTCACGAGGCAATAAGGCCGACATTCATCGGCAACATAGACATTGAAGCGGGAGCTCCGGAAAAGAGATTATATAATCTGATATGGAAAAGAACGGTTGCCTCGCAAATGACAGATGCTACAATAGGCAGAACTGAAATTACAATTGAATCCAAAGAGGTAAAATATCCTTTCCTGGCAACTGCAGACAGGATTATCTTCGACGGGTTCCTCAAGGTTTACAGAGAATCACGGGAGGATGACAATAATGATGAAGAGAGTGAGATGATGCTGCCGGCGCTCAATAGAGGTCAGATTATGCATCCTGTTTTGATTAAGGCAACAGAGAAGTTCACACCTAAGCCCCCCAGATACAGTGAAGCTACCTTAGTAAAGAAAATGGAGGAGCTGGGTATTGGCAGGCCATCCACTTATGCGCCAACCATCTCTACCCTTAGCCAAAGGGGCTATATGATAAAAGAGAGCCGGCCGGGTCAGGAGAGATGCTACAGAGAAATGGTTCTTGAAAATGGCAAAGTTACCCGTTCCGTAAAGAAAGAGAACACCGGAGCAGAGAAAAACAGACTCTACCCACAAGATATCGGTATTTTAGTAACCGATTTTCTCTCAGCTAATTTCTCCTCAATCCTTGACTATAACTTTACTGCAAAGATAGAGGAAGATTTTGACAAGATAGCTACAGGCAAACTTGTGTGGAACAAGCTTATAGAGGAATTTTACAGCTCTTTCCATACCAAGGTTAACATTACACTGGCCGAAGCGCGCCCCGATAATGCAGAGAGGCTCCTGGGCGTTGATCCTAAAAGCGGGAAAAATCTCTATGTAAGAATAGGGCGTTATGGCCCTTTGGCTCAAATAGGCGAAAGCGACGACCCGGACAAAAGATTTGTGAGTCTCGCAAAAGGCCAATTAATTGAAACAATAACTTTGGATGAAGCATTAAAACTATTTCAACTCCCCCGAATAGTGGGAACTTGGAATGGAGAGGAGATTAGTTGCGCCATAGGCCGTTTTGGTCCCTACATCAGATACAAAGGTTCATTCATATCGCTACCTCGGGAAAATAATCCCTATACAATTGAGCTTGAGACATGTATCTCTCTCGTGGAGGAGCATAATAAAAAAGAGGCCGAAAAGTGCATAAAGAGCTTTCCGGAAGATGGTATAGAGATACTGAACGGCAGATACGGCCCCTATATTAAGAGAGGTAAAGAGAATTTTAAGATTCCGCGGGGAGTCTCTCCAGATACTCTTTCAATAGAGGAGGTTAAAGAGCTGATTGAAAAGGAGAGCAGCACTAAAAAAAGCAAAAAGCCAACAACCAAAAAGAAGAGCTAAATGAATAAAAACAACTCTGAAGAGAGCTATCCTTTGGAGATTATACCAGCCGATGCAGTAAGCGAAGTGATTGCATCAGCCACAGCTCTCGTGATAGATATTCCGGGGAATGAATCTATGGCCGGCAAATTGCAAAAAATGTATACCCATTCAAATCCCAAAGTTTACTACACTTCACCCGGTGTCAACCGATTGGATAAAACTGTAGAATTGGCGCATCAACTTGGGATTGTTACCATTTTATTATGTGGGCAAAAGTCTCCTTCATTGAAAAGTATATTCTCTGGTAAAAGCTATTCGGCAGCGCTTATATCGCCGGGCAACTCATATAAGACAGGGGAAACAATGCCAGACAAACTATTAAATGACAGCAATCTGACAGATTTCGCACATGTAGGATTTCAGATTTACAGGCACAACCCTCTGCACCTGCGCACAATACGTGAACGAAACTTTGAAGAACTGAGGCTTGGAGCTTTAAGGAGTAACTTTAGTGAATCTGAACCTATGATAAGGGATAAAGAGTATATATTTATAGATCTTAATTCAATAAGAAGCTCTGACTTTCCGTATAACAGGCTAAATTCTCCTAACGGACTCTATGCCGAAGAGATGTGTCAACTTGCAAGATATATCGG
>CAYZPF010000085.1:0-10196 GCA_964479995.1 uncultured Muribaculaceae bacterium
GTAGCACTACAGATTTTGGTTCTGTCTGTCTAGGTTCGAATCCTGGTAGGTCAACGCGAGAGACTGTCTGTGAGGCAGTCTTTTTTCTTGCTCTGCCAGAGCAGAAATTGTAACCAGATCATTTCGGGAGAATTTTGTTTAAGCCCTCTTCTCTTATTTGTAGTGAGAAACAGTTAATTATCCTTTGACTATACATGGGCGACTTATCCATTGACAGAGCTTGACGGATACTCTCTTTAACCGCCTTGATATCACTGCCATTTACAATAAAACCCAAATCTCCCGTCACTTCGGGCATTCCTCCTGTATTTGCAACAACAGGGATGCAGTTATGCGACATTGCTTCTGCTAAAGAGAGTGAAAAGCTCTCTCTTCTTGAAAGCTGACAGTAAACATGTGAGTTGTGGTAATATTGTTTTAGCTCACTCTGCTCCATCTTGGGTAATAGTGTGAGATTCTGTGCGGGAGTGATGCCGGCTTGGGTGAAAAGGCTTTTATTGCAGCCGATTAGGATAAATGAGATATCGGGCATTATCCGGGCAAGGGAGTTGTAACGATCAATGCCTTTAATGTAAAATGCTTTCAGAGTAGGGATTAGCGCAACAGAGAGGACGTCATATTTTGAAGTTGTATTTATTCCATTACTTAATTTGTCGTAAGTCGAGTCATTATTTACCCAATCGGAAAAGTTTGTTCCGTTGTAAAGTAGAGTGTTGTTTGCATTTGGCGCTATGTTTTTAACAACTCTTTGAACATTTTGTGAGACACAAAGATTAAGAGATGCCTTTTTTATTGAATTTATAGTGAACCATGCTCTTAGCGGATTGGCAAAGCTACCATAATTTAACCTTCTCTCTCTGCAGATATCGTAACCGCCAATCACAATGAAAACAGGTACTTTGTAGAGTTTACCAATAAGTGTAGGAAGGTAAGCGTGATAGTCGGCAAACCAGATATAAATAAAACGGAACTTACCGGCATTGAACAGGAGGTAAACGAGCTGTTTAAAAAGCGCAAAAAAGAGTTTTAATCTGCTTTGGTTGTTTAATCTGTAATGTTTTAGGATATAACGTTTTTCAATGATGGAGGCATCCCCTTCTACAAAAGTTGAGAAATTGGTATAGATTAATAATGCATTTTTACTCACTTATGTTTGATAATACTATTTAATACCGATTACTGCTTCCGAAACATTGATTATATAATCGCCAACCTTTTCGCATTCAAATATAACATCCATGTAGAACACTCCGGTTTGGTAATTGTAAACATTCTTTTCTAGATTAAGCAGGTGCTCCTCTTTTAAATGGTTCCTATACTCATTTATAGAATTTTCTGCATCTTGTGCGTTGTTTATCGAGTCGATTCTTGAATATCCCAGCTCTAAATTGGTTATCATCTGCAAGAAAGCATTATTAAGCAGATCTAACATATGCTCTATTTTTCTGACCATCTCCTCGTCGAACTTACTGTTATAATTTTTCTTGCGTTGTAATATTCTGGCAATGTTGTAACCGGAATCTCCAACACTCTCTATCTCACTAATAATTGTGTACATAGCCTGGAGTCTTCTTTTACTCTCATCGCCTAACTGTCCTTCCGAGATATTGTTGAGATAATTGGCGATTTCCAGCTCGACTCTGTCGGTTACCTGTTCATAATGTTCAAGTTTGGCAAAAAGAGAATCGAAACTATCCTTATCACACTCAGTAATGGCATTTCTAACATAATTGAACTGTCTTTGGGCCAGCTTTGCATAGTTAACTATTTCATGTTTTGCTTGAGTGAGAGATAACTCTGCTGTGTTTAGCAGTCCTCCATGAATAAATTGGAGCCTGAAAACCTCTTCTTCTTCTTTAGCTTTAATTACAAAACTAACTATTTTAACAATTTGTGGTGTAAACCATACAAGAATCAGTGTATTTGTTATATTAAAGAGAGTATGCAGTGCAGAGATCCCGTAGAGTGTAGATTCAGGATTTGTAAAAGGATCTCCGCCACCCATGCTATTTGTGATAAATGCAACTACTTTAAGAAAAGGGGTGAAAAAAGCAAGCGCCCATACTAAACCCCCTATATTGAATACAGTATGAGCAAGAGCCGCTCTTTTACCAGAGATATTTGCTACGGCAGCCGCTATATTTGCAGTTATTGTCGTGCCTAAGTTCTCGCCAAGCACCATGGCTGCCGCATATTCAAAAGGTATCCACCCATAACTGGACATAACCAACGTAAGGGCAATTGTGGCGCTTGATGACTGAAGCACTATTGTGAGAAGTGTTCCAAGAATAACAAAGAACAGGACTGAAAGGAATCCATAATTGGTCCAGCTTCTAATAAATTCGAGTATTTCAGGTTTGGATTCAAGATCGGGCACAGAATCTTTAAGGAATCCGAGACCCAGAAAAAGCAGTGCGAAACCAATTATTAATTCGCCGGTAGATTTCTTCTTCTTGGATTTTGACATAATAAAGACAAAACCGACACCTATAAGAGGTATCGAGAATAGTGAGATGTCTGCTTTGAATCCTAACAATGAGACAATCCAGGCTGTGATTGTGGTGCCGATATTGGCTCCCATAATTACACCGATTGATTGAGCAAGAGAGAGCAATCCTGCGTTAACAAAACTCACAACCATTACGGTAGTGGCGCTTGACGACTGAATAATTGCGGTAATAAATAGGCCGGTAAGAACTCTTTTAAAAGAGTTAGAGGTCATTGCAGCCAGGATGGTACGCATTTTATTGCCTGCTACCTTTTGCAGCGATTCACTTAAAAGGGTCATTCCGTACAGGAAGAGCCCCAGCGCACCAAGAATTTGGAAAATTTGAAGGACTATACTCATCTCCTTGCTTACTTAAAATTGCGCAAATATAAGTTATAAAATTATGCTGTTAAAAATTTTGACGCCTTTTTCTTAACTTCGTGCGTCAAAGGAAGGCTTATTGAAAGGAGCTGTACCTATTAGTATCTTATATGAAGCAAAGTAGAGTAGTTTTAATCTTTTTTTTGATATTTAAATTATCTCAAATTGAGTTGAGTTACGCACAATTCTTTAGTATGGGAACAGACCCGGCGGGTATTCGCTGGAACATAATAAAGACTCCTTATTATAATGTCATCTATCCTCGTGAGCTGGATTCTCTGGCTAAGCGGTACACTTTCCTTTTAGAGTCTCTTCGTGCTCCGGTACTTTCGTCAATAAATGCAAATCCTGCGAAAATAGATGTTATTCTACATCCGTACAGTTCAATGAGCAACGGTATGGTAGGAGTTGTTCCAAAGAGAATGGAGCTGATAACCAGGCCTCCCGCGAATGATAATTACATATTTAACTGGGAAAAACACCTTGTTATTCACGAGACACGGCATACAGGTCAAATTGCAAAGTTTGAAGCAGGATTCTTCAAACCACTGAAATGGCTAATAGGAGAGCATGCAACTGCCTTAGCTATGGGAGTATATATGAGCAGATGGAAACTTGAGGGGGATGCAGTCATAAGTGAAACCGAGCTTACTTCGGGAGGTAGAGGTAGAGATCCGGATCATCTTATCTATTTCAGAGTGGCATTTCTGGAGGGAGATTACAGGTGCTGGGACAGGTGGGTGCTTGGATCTTATAAGAGTTACACTCCGGATGTATACAGTTTTGGCTATCTTTTTTCCTCTTTTGTCAGGAAAAATTCCGGAAACTATAACTATTTAGGTGAGGCAACCGAATATCTTGTAAAGAGATTTTATGACCCAAAAGCCGATCAAAAAGGGTATAAAATCGCAACCGGCCTCACGAAGAGAGAAAACTTTGACCTTCTCAAGAGTGTGATGACTAAAAAGTGGAGAGAGGAAGATTCAATACGAGCTCCATTTACGAGATTTGAAAGGATAAACAGAGTCTCCGGGGGATTTGCCTCTTATAATTATCCGCTACAATTATCAGAGGATATTGTTTTAGCTGTAAAGTTTGATCTTAAAAGAGGGTACAATATTGTCAAAATAAATAAAGATGGAAAGGAGTCTCATGTAAGAGAGATGGGCAGACTTAGCTCTCCCCCGCTTTTAATGGAAGGGAAACTGTTATGGTCGGAATTTATTCAATCTCCAAGATGGGAACTTGAAAGTTACTCAGATATTTTTTCGTATGATTTAAAATCGGGCATAACGACAAGATTGAGTAAAGGAGAAACGCTGTATAATCTTTCTTCTTCCGGGGAAGAAGATATAATGCTCATGGTATCATATCCTGTGACCGGTTCATCTAAACTGATAATTTGCTCGAAAGAGACTATGAAGCAACTAAAGAGCATTGCAGCACCAGAGGGAGGGCAACTTAAAGAGGGGATTTTAACCGGAGATAAAATATTTGCTACAATAGCTTTTGATTCCGGGATTGCTCTTTACTCTTACAATAGGAGCGTGAATGAATGGGAGATGGAACTGCCTTGTCAAAGTACCTCATTCTCAAATCTACGTTCTTTTAATAGAGAGATACTATTTATATCATCAATTAACGGGGTTAGCAATATTTATTCATATAACACAGATTCTAAAATCTTGCATAAGTTAACAAATTCAAGGTTTGGAGTAGGTTCCTTCAACCTTTCAAGCGGTGGAGAATCTTTGCTTTATGCAGATTTTACCCATAACGGCTATGATATTGTTAAGGCCGACACAGACTCACTATTATGGCACCAAGTGTCATTTTCAGATTATGTGGAAGATGAGTTTGCTGCACAACTTAGCCTTGATGCACAATTTAATGCAGATACTCTTAAAGTACCCCCTTATCCAGACTACGCTTCAAAACCGTACAGGAAAGTGTTAAATCTTTTTAAAATTCATTCATGGGCTCCTTTGTACTATAATGTAGATGTAATAAAAGGGCTCTCTTATGAAAATCTGTACAGCGCCATTACGCCCGGTGCTATCATAATGTCACAAAACTCATTAAGTACAGCAAATCTCATAGCAGGTTACTCCTGGAGCAAAGGCTTTCATTCCGGGCATTTTAAATTTACATATCGCGGCCTTTACCCTGTTATTGAATACTCAGCCGATATTAATGAGCGTAACAGATACAGATATACGATTATTGAGAAGCCCGGTTCTGAGCCATATCAAAAGAAAGATACTCTTATTAATTCGCCCTATTTTTATTCGAAATTAACACTTTATACTCCTTTGAATTTAAGCAGGGGCGGCTGGAGTTCAGGTATAATTCCAAGCTTTGTGTTTAACTCAACAAATGACGCTCATTATACATACCAAAATAATAAATTCTCGAATTACCGGCAAATCAAAGTAGGTTTATCCCTATATAGAGTGCTTAATATGGCTCATAGAGATCTATTTCCCCGTAAAGGAGGAGGCCTTAATCTGCAATTCTCTGCTTCGCCCTTCTCCGGAGAAAATTTTGGTTCGGTTCTTTACGGATATGCTTATAAATACCTGCCAGGGATTCTTGCAAATAATAGTTTGAGGTTGGGTATAGGTTATCAGAAACAATTCTCGGAAAATAAAAGATACTATATGCCCGGCTCAATGGGATTTCCGGAGGGATATGAATTAAGGAACAGCAAGGAGTCGCTCTACTTGAGTATGGAATATGCTCTCCCGTTGTTAACCAAAGATCTTACCCTCACTTCACTCCTCTATTTAAAACGAATTCATTTGATGCCTTTTATTAAATACCGTCGTGATATAGGAGAAAAAGAGGTATTCGAAATGCTATCTTATGGGAGTGATTTCCTGTTTGATTCAAATATTATCGGAATATCTTATCCTGTAACAATTGGAGTTAGAGGGGGATTTACTAAAGAGAGCAAAGGATTCTTAAACTTTATCTTTAAAACACCTTTATAGAATGGCTGATTTTAAGAGAATAAACACGCTAAAACCATTTGACTGGTTTCTTATCCTGGGGATAATGGTATTGAATTTTATTTACTCTATTCTGGAAGGTGAGATTGATTTTATAGGCTCATTGACTGCGGTATCGGGAGTTATATGCGTTGTGCTCGTTGCAAGAGGTAATATCTTTAACTACCTGTTCGGATTGATCAATGTCTCTCTTTATGCCTGGATTTCATTTAAAGCAGCCCTGTATGGTGATGCTGCATTAAACGCCCTCTACTATCTTCCTATGCAGTTTATAGGATGGTACAGTTGGATTAACCGGAGGCGGGAGAAGGATTCGGTTACGGTTAAAGCAAGGGCTATGAACAACAGTCAAAGAATATGGTTAGGAATAATATCTTTTGTGTTAGTTATGATAACTGCATGGGTACTTGATTATTTCAATGACCCGCAGCCTCTAAAAGATTCTGCTACCACCGTACTCTCTGTGATAGCCATGTTTATCATGGTTCAAAGGTTTATGGAACAGTGGATATTATGGGTAGTAGTCAATGTAATAAGTATAGTTATGTGGAGTGTCGCTTTAGTAAATGGAGTGCCTCACTCAGGATTAATGGTTCTTATGTGGATTTTCTATCTTGCCAACTCGGTTAATGGCTGGATTACCTGGATTAAACTTTCCCAAAATGACTCTTGATTGCTGCTCCGCATTTAGGTCCCACTACCTTTGTTAACTCATCCTGGGAAGCCTTTTTTATGGCAGCTACCGATTTAAAGACTTTTAATAGTTTTTCTTCGCTTTTTGACCCAATACCGGGTATTGTCCTAAGCTCCGATTCGATTTGTCCTTTACTCCTTTTGCTTCTATGATGTGTTATCCCAAAACGATGTGCTTCATCACGCATCTGCATTATAAGCTTCAAAGTTGCTGAGTTCTTATCGAGGAAGAGCGGAACAGGGTCTCCGGGAATTATGAGCTCTTCAAGGCGTTTGGCTATCCCTATGAGTTTAATTTGAGATTCTAATCCCAGCTCTTTTAAGGCTTCATATGCAAAATTTAACTGTCCCCGTCCCCCATCTACAACCACTAATTGAGGTATCTCACCTTTCTCGGAAATTATCCTGTGATACCTCCTGCTAATAACCTCCTTCATTGAGGCGAAATCATTTGCTCCAACAACTCTCTTAATATTAAAATGGCGGTAATCCTGTTTACTAGGTTTTCCGTTCTTAAAGACAACACAAGCGGCAACAGCATATTTGCCCTGTATATTTGAATTATCAAAACATTCGATATGGAAAGGTAATCTATCCATTCCCAAATCTTTTGATACCATTTCGAGCTTCTTGGAAATATGTTCTTCCGGTCTTAAAACTTCTTCTTGTTTAAGCCATTCCCTCTTTAATGTGAGCGCATTCTTTAAACTTAGATTGAGTAGTGTCAATTTGTCACCCCTTTTAGGAATATATGTTCGGTTTTTCAGATAGCTCAGGTCTGGCATAAAAGGGACAATGATTTCACCTTTATTATCGCCAGAATTTGAATAAGTATCTGTGATAAAAAGAGATAATAAATTTTCTCTGCTCTCTTCAATGCCTAATTTCATCTCTCTGTTTAACGACTGAACAATGGAGCCCTTAACAATACGGATGTAGTTCCCGAAGGCCATGTTACTGTCAAATACAAGAGAGAATATATCTACATTGGTAATATTTTGGTTTACTATAACAGATTTACTGTTGTAATTTTCAAGTAAATCCAACTTCTCTTTATAACTTTGCGCCTCTTCAAATTTTAATTTAACAGAGGCCCTGTTCATCTCTTCTCGAAAATCCTTTATCAGACTGCTTGTATCTCCTTTCAGAATAGAGATTATTTTCTCTATTTGACTATTATATTCCTCCTCGGAGATTTTTCCAATACATGGAGCTTTACATTTACCTATATGATATTTAAGACAAGGACGGTAATTGCTGCTTTTTATTTTATCAGGCGATAAATCAAGTTTACAATCTCTTAAATAATATAGGTTTGATATTAGCTCAATTAGATTATGAGCTTGATTTACCATACTGTAGGGGCCAAAATAGAGGGAGCCGTCCTTTATTTTTCTTCTGGTAATGAATACTCTGGGAAAAGGTTCACTTTTTTTTACACATATCCATGGATAGCTTTTACCATCTTTAAGCATCACATTGTATCTTGGCATGTACTCTTTTATCAGATTATTTTCTAATAGCAAAGCATCCTCCTCATTCTCAACTACGGTATGTTCTAAACCGGCTATTTTTGAAACCATTACCCTGGTTCTTGGAGAGGGGCTTTCACCGGATTGAAAGTATTGAGATATACGACTTCTAAGATTCTTTGCTTTTCCAATGTATATAACAACCCCCTCTTTATTCAAAAAACGGTATACCCCGGGTTGCGAGGGAATTAATCTGATTCTTTCCCTTAATGAAAGATTGCCGTTTTTACTCTCCATACAAGATAATTGTACCTGTTGATTTTGTAAAAATAACAAATATCCTATATTTGCATACTAATTATGGTGAACAAACTGATATCCGAAGCGGAAGTTAAAAAGGCTTTTAAGCTCCGCGGATTGTTTGGAGACGTTGTGGCGTCTTTGTTAATGGCCTTACTAGGTCTTAACCGGGTGAATAAAAGATACTCCCGGGTATCTCATTTAATTGGGAGGGATTTTACGGCTGCCGTTCTGAAGGATCTTAATATCTCGTTTGAGGTGAACGATAAGGAGTTGGAAAATATACCTCAGGAGGGACCGTTTATTGTTGTGGCAAATCACCCTTACGGTTCAATTGATGGTATAATACTCCTGCATATTTTTAGCTCAATAAGGCCAGAGATAAAATTTATATCAAACTTTATCTTGCTGCCCATACCAAATATCAATGAATTCTTTTTGCCGGATAATCCTTTCACTGATAATCCAAACCTGAAAAACAGCTTTACGGGGCTCCGGTATGCATTAGAATCATTAAAGAACGATGGGTCTATCGCACTTTTTCCTGCCGGAGAGGTCTCTACCACATACGGGACCTCTATTATAAAAGATAAGGAGTGGTCGCAAACTGTTATAAAACTTATTAAAAAGACAAATGTACCGGTAGTTCCGGTATATTTTCACGGCTCAAATTCTACATTTTTTCACTGGATTGGTAAAATTCACCCCCTTCTTAGAAATGCAAGGCTGCCTGGGGAGATATTTAACAAGCAGAATAAGAGCATAAAGATGTCGATTGGAAGAGCTGTATCTCCGTCAGAAATTTCGGAATTCCCCACACTCAAGGATTTAGGACTTAATTTGCGTTCAAGATGTTATGCAATGGAGGCCAATATATGCCACGCGGAGTCTCTTACTATACCGGAAAATACTGTTCCGATTGCTCTGCCAAAGAACAGGAGGGCAATGCAAAAGGAGATAAATGCACTTACACCAGATAAACACCTTTTTACAACAGGCCATTTTAGCTGCTATCTTACAGATTCTCAGTCAATACCCCTTATGATGCATGAATTGGGGAGAAGAAGAGAGGAGGCATTCAGAGCCGTTGGAGAAGGTACGGGTAAGCCTCTCGATGTTGACCATTATGACGACTATTATAAACATCTCATTCTTTGGGACAGACAAAAAACCCGTTTAGTTGGAGCGTATCGCCTTGGATTTGCAGGTGAAATTTTGAAGAGCCATGGGATTAAAGGGCTTTACACAAATACTCTGTTTAATTACGATAAGGAATTTCACAAGGTAATAGATAAATCTATGGAGCTGGGAAGGTCATTTGTAGTCCTTGACTATCAAAAAGAGGCGTTCCCCTTGATGCTGCTCATAAAAGGCCTGTTCTACTCCGTTCTAAATAATCCTGAAATTGAATACCTGTTAGGTCCTGTAAGCATAAGCTCTTGGTATCCTAAGTTTTATCGGAGTCTAATGGTGTATTACTTAAAAAAAGAGCACTCTGTTAAAGAATTAGAGAAGCTGATTACTCCCAGGAATCCTTTTTTCCCCGATTTTCTTAAGACCTGTCCCGAGTATTTGCTTATGAATAAGATGGATAGCATTGAGAAGTTTGATAGATTTTTACTTAGACTCAGCAATAATGAGTACAGGTTACCAACTCTTGTCAAGAAGTACCTTAAAGTCAATTGTAAGATAGTCTCTTTTAATGTAGATCCCGATTTCAACTATTGTATTGACGGCTTGGTTCTGCTTAGATTAAATAAGGTTTCAAAACAGGAGATATTAACTCTTTCAAAGGGCGAGCCGGATATTGAAAGGATTAAAGCCAGGTTTGGGATTACAGATTAAATTTAA
>CAYZPF010000086.1:0-10136 GCA_964479995.1 uncultured Muribaculaceae bacterium
CTACTATTATGCTGTAATGTAAATAATTATACCGTTTTTAAGGGCTGACTAAATATTCTTCCAGTTTAATTTTGAGCTTTTTAGACTCTTCCTCACTAATAATATCGTCAAGGATCGTCAGATTAATTGTGAAAGTAGCCTCATTGGGATTTATGTTTACACTCTTATTATCTCTTCTGGCAATATCAACTAACCGATGCTTATAGGATTTGAAAAGGTAAGCTGTAAAATTCTTAACAGGCATTAATCTCCCTCTGTTTAAATAGAGTCTGTAAAAAACATCTTGTATAGCATCTTTACAACTCTCTTCTTTAAATCCCAGATGAATACCATATGAGTAGAGTTCATCGGAGTATCTATTGTACAGATCAGAAAAAGATTGCTCATCATTATCTTTTAAAAATCTATGCCAAAGTAATTCGTTCCCTATTTGTTCTTCTAATTTGAAGTTCATTTTTAGAGCATACCAAAAGGATATAATGTTTAAAACACCTATCTTCTCATAAAAGAATAGTACTCAAATATAGAAACAGCCGTCTTAAATAAAAAGAGAGCCCTCAGTGTTGTGCATTCAAAAAACTACTCTTTGGTAGCTATCTCTTTATATTTTTCGTATCCTGCTAAATACTCATCTCCTTTTTCACGGAAACGGAAATAGATATTTTTTAAGTATTCGGCTACAACTTTCTTAATCTCCTCCTCCGAAGTTGTAGAAAAGCACTTCTCAAAAGGCTCTATGGCCATCTCTAAGTTTTTCTCCAATTCAACTACCAAAGCTTCATATTTTGCGTCATCCATCTCCTCTGTTGCTTTCACCTGAATATCCACTGCCCTGTCATAATAGGCAGCGCCGATTGCAAAGTATCCGTAATAATATTTACTATCTATCTCCACAGATTTTTCATAGCATTTGATAGCCTTTTCAAACTCATCAATATTCTTATAAACATTTCCCTCTGCATAATAGAGGGTTGCATTCATGGGCTCGTTAATCTGAGCCTGGCGTATCAACTCCAGTATTTTGTTAGGATCATCATTGGACTCTATGTAGGAGTTTATTAAAGAGACCAGGATGCTCTGGTTGCTCGGATATTTCCTAAAGCCTGTATTTAGCACCTCTTTTGCACTCTCTACATCGGACTTAACTTTATAACACTCTCCAAGATATGAGTAGGCGTCTCCCTTTGAGTCATAATCCAAATCAATTGCTCTTTTAAAGAAGCCAATAGCTCTGTCGTGGTCTTTGCTCATATAGGCAGTAAGGCCGGCATAATAAATCAAAGCTGTATCAATGGCGTTTACATAGTTGTGCTCCGAAAGATTTGCCGCTTTTTCAAAATCAATTGATGACTCTTTGAAGTTCCCGAGAGCATAAGTACACATCGCCTCATTAAAATATCTGTTTTTTAATGAGGATAATTGTTCGGTAATCTCTTTAATTTTAGCCTTCTTGGAGTCCTTTTGGATAGCAGTTTCAATTGCTTTATAGGCTTCATCGAGAAGATCGGCTTCAACATATTTATTTGTAATTACCCATGATACAAGCTCGCCATTTTGACCATAGTAGAGTTTTTTGTCGGAATAATTATCTACGGTAAATAATTGATCATTGATCTTAACATCTTCGGTTGACTCAATCCTGTGATCTTTTAAAAGGATCTTTGTATCTACTCTTGATGCACCAAGCCATAAAGACTTTATGGGAGCCTCATAAACATTTGTGTAAGCCGCGGATAATTTGAGCCATGTTTGAGGATTCTCTGCTTTCTTTGGATTCTGAGAATCATTTTTAGCTCTTTCAAATAATTTCACAGCTTCTGTAACCTCCTTGATTTGCGCTCCCAATTGCATAGAATACAGCAAAATAAGAGCAATTAAAATTTTTTTCATTTGAAATATTCAGAATTAAAATTTATTATTAATCTATATCTATTCAGTCATATCTATCTCTTCCGGTAATCTCTCTTCGCTCTTGTTTACACTGCATACAGCCGCTATTTGATCTCCTTCTTTTAAATTTATAAGCCTGACTCCTTGTGTAGCCCTTGATAACAGGCTAATATCAGAAACCGCCATTCTTATTGTGATTCCGGATTTATTAATAATCATAAGATCATTTCCATCCGTTACATCTTTAATAGCAATAAGCGCACCAGTTTTTTCTGTTATATTAATTGTCTTTACACCTTTAGTTCCTCTATTGGTTACTCTGTAATCTTCCAGTAAAGATTTCTTCCCATACCCGTTTTCACTTACAACAAGAATATCTTTTTTCCCCTGTTCATTGATAACCGGATCGACACATATCATGCCTATCATTTCGTTATCTTCCTCTATCTCTATACCTTTAACACCGGCCCCCGTCCTTCCGATAGGCCTGACTTTGGTTTCATTAAATCTAACACATTTCCCCTCTCTGGAGGCTAATAGAATGTCACTTTTACCATTAGTTAATACTGCCTCCAATAACTCATCATTATCCCTGATTGTTATGGCGTTTACGCCATTGACTCTGGGGCGCGAATAAGCCTCAAGCGACGTTTTCTTCACAATACCCCGTTTTGTAGCAAGAATAATATAGTTATTATTGATATACTCTTCGTCAGTGAGATCTGGTACATTTATATATGCGCACACCTTGTCATTTTGCTCTATGTTTAGTACATTTTGGATAGCTCTCCCTTTCGAAGCTTTTGAACCTTCCGGTATTTCATAAACTTTGAGCCAGAAACATCTGCCGTTCTGTGTAAAGAAAAGCATTGTACTATGCATGTTAGCTACATAAATGTGCTCTATAAAGTCCTCGTCTCTGGTTGTGCTGCCTTTGACTCCCACCCCTCCTCTGTTTTGAATTCTGTAATCAATGAGCGGTGTTCTCTTTATGTATCCGAGATGTGAAATAGTTATAACTACGTCTTCATCAGGATAGAAATCTTCCGGATTAAAATCTTCTGCGGATAGCTCTATGGAGGTTCTTCTGGAGTCTCCATAGCTGTTCTTAAGAGTAACAAGCTCATCTTTTATTAGTTGCATCTGCAGTGAATAGCTTTCAAGAATCGCATTAAGATGAGCGATTAATTTCATTAATTCATCATACTCCGATTGTAACTTCTCCCTCTCAAGCCCTGTAAGTTGGCGCAGTCTCATTTCAACAATGGCTGTGGCCTGCACGTCAGAAAATTCAAATCTTTCGATTAACCTGGTCTTGGCTTCATCTACTGTTTTCGAAGATCTTATTATAGAAATAACTTCGTCAATATAATCCAGAGCTTTAAGAAGAGCCTCTAAAATATGCGCTCTTTTTTGAGCCTGTTCCAGTTCAAATTTTGTTCTTCTGACAACAACATCGTGCCTGTGACGAACAAAATATTTAATTAATTGTCTGAGATTAAGTAGTTTTGGTCTGCCGTCAACAAGCGCAATGTTGTTAACAGAGAAGCCGGATTGAAGGGGTGTAAGTTTATAGAGTGTATTTAGTACTACATTGGCTACCGCACCCATTTTGAGTCTGATGACTATCCTCATTCCGGTTCTGTCACTCTCATCATTAATATATGCTATACCATCAATTTTTTTCTCTTCAACAAGCTCTGCTATTTTCTCAATGAGTTCCCGCTTATTGACCATATATGGGATCTCTGTAACAACAATGGTCTCACGTCCGCTTTCATT
The DNA here is from genome assembly GCA_964479995.1 of uncultured Muribaculaceae bacterium. Lineage (GTDB taxonomy): Bacteria > Bacteroidota > Bacteroidia > Bacteroidales > UBA932 > Bact-08. The sequence continues at coordinate 3,673 of CAYZPF010000086.1, forward strand.
AACCTCAATATCTGTCTTTGCTCTGACCGCGATTCTACCCCTGCCGGTTTCAAATGCATCTTTAATACCTTGAAGGCCAAGTATTGTTCCCCCGGTAGGGAAATCGGGACCTTTGATAAATTGCATTAATTCATCAATTGTAATATTGTTGTTATCGATATAAGCACAAATGGCATCTACCGCCTCGGTAAGATTATGCGGAGGCATATTTGTTGCCATACCTACAGCAATACCCGAGGCTCCGTTTAGTAACAGCAGAGGAGCTTTTGCAGGTAAAACCACCGGTTCGGTAAGAGAATCATCAAAATTTGATTTAAAATCAACTGTATTTTTATCCAGGTCCAATAATACCTCTTCGGTTAATTTCCTGAATCTGGCCTCTGTATATCGCATTGCTGCTGCCGAATCACCATCTATTGAACCATAATTACCCTGGCCATCTACAAGCATATATCTAAGGCTCCACTCCTGTGCCATTCTTACCATCGCCTCATAAACGCTCGAATCTCCATGCGGATGGTATTTTCCTAAGACCTCTCCCACAATCCGGGCAGATTTCTTATAAGCTGAACCTGCGGTAAGCCCTAAATCATACATCCCGTAAAGTACCCTCCTGTGCACCGGTTTCAATCCATCCCTAACATCCGGAAGAGCTCTGGAAACAATTACCGACATTGAATAGTCAATGTAGGCGCTCTTCATCTCATCCTCTATATTAATTTTAATAACCCTGGATTTATTCTCAGATTCCTGAATCATATTATATTTGCAATTACAATTTATAAAAAGAGGTGCTAAAGTACAAAGAAAAAATCTCTTGAACAAATTGAATTGAAAATTGTATTTAGTATATAAGTAAATAGATAATACACAGAACAAAAATGAATCTCGAACTATCAAACGAGCTTAATGAAATTTTATCATACGGTAAAGAGGAGGCTATGAGGCTGGGTAGCTATATTATTGGTACAGATCATATTATTTTAGGAGTGTTGCGGCATCAGGATAACTCTGCTTTTGAGATGTTGATGAAATTCGGGGTAGATACCAAAGAGCTTAAATCCAGAATTGAAGAAAAGCTTAAAATTGGGGATATAGTACCATTCGAACAGGCAGACAAATTAAACCTGTCAAAAGGTGTGGAAAGTTCATTAAAAGTGATGTTTCTGGAGGCCAAAGCTCTTGATGAAGCAAAGCCAGGTCCTCTTCATCTCTTTTTAGCAATACTAAGGATGGACGAATCATTTTTTGTAGAAATACTTAGAGATTTGAACATTACATATGACCGTGTAAAAGCTGTGCTTAGAGGAGAGGAGTCTGCCTCGGAACTACTCTTGCCTCCAATTGAGAATGAGGCTGAGAGCGCTCATGCAGAAGGACAGGAATATGTACCAAAGAGAGGTATCTCTACCAAGCAAAAGTCTGAAACACCTGTTATTGACAGTTTTGGCTTTGATTTGACTAAAGCCGCACTTGAAGGTAAGCTGGATCCTGTTGTAGGCAGGAACAATGAGATAGAGAGATTGGCTCAGATTCTCGGAAGAAGAAAAAAGAATAATCCGGTCATAATTGGTGAACCCGGCGTTGGCAAATCGGCCATAGCCGAAGGGTTGGCTCTCAGAATCGCACATAAGAAGATCTCCAGAGCTCTTCTTAATAAGAGGATTATTTCATTGGATATCGGTTCAATAGTCGCCGGCACAAAATACAGAGGGCAATTTGAAGAGAGGATGAAAGCGATCCTGAATGAACTAAGTAAAAATCCAAATATCGTACTATTTATAGATGAACTGCATACTTTGGTTGGAGCAGGAGGCGCTTCGGGGTCGCTCGATGCAGCAAACATGCTTAAACCGGCTTTGGCCAGAGGCGAGATACAGTGCATTGGAGCTACAACCCTGGATGAATACCGGGAGCATATTGAAAAAGATGGGGCATTAGAGAGGAGGTTTCAAAAGGTGATTGTAGAACCAACTACATATGAAGAGACTTACGATATACTCATCAATATTAAAGATAGGTATGAAAAACACCATAATGTCAAATATACAAACGAAGCATTAGAGGCTTGTATAAGATTGTCCCAAAGATATATTACTGACAGATGCCTTCCCGATAAAGCTATTGATGCAATGGATGAGTCGGGATCAAGAGTACATTTAAAACATCTCAAAGTTCCTGGGTTTATCGTAAAGATTGAGAATGAGCTGGAACCGTTAAGAGCAGAAAAGAGACTTGCGGTGTCAGAAAATAATTTTGAAAGAGCCGCAGAATTAAGAGATTTGGAAGAGGCCAAACTAAAAGAGCTTGAGACGGCTCAAAGCAGGTGGAAAGAGCAACAGAGTAATAATCCACATTCTGTAAATGAACATGATGTAGCCGAAGTGCTATCGATGATTACCAGTGTTCCGGTGTATAAACTGGCCGAGACGGAGGGTGACAGATTGTCAAAAATGGGATTAGCTCTTAAAAAGAGAATTATTGGACAAGATGAAGCTGTTAGTAAAATAGTCAGAGCTATTCAAAGGAACAGAGCAGGACTTAAAGATCCAAACAAGCCTATTGGTACATTTCTCTTTTTAGGCCCCACGGGAGTAGGTAAAACTCATCTGGCAAAAATTCTGACTGAATATCTGTTTGACTCTGTGGATAATCTTATTAGAATTGATATGAGCGAGTATATGGAGAAATTTGCCCTTTCAAGGCTTATAGGGGCTCCTCCGGGTTATGTTGGTTACGGACAGGGTGGACAGTTAAGTGAAAAAGTGAGAAGGAAGCCGTATTCGGTAGTACTCCTTGATGAGATAGAAAAGGCCCATCCGGAAATATTTAATGTTCTCTTACAGGTATTGGATGAAGGGCGTATGACAGACAGTAACGGCAGACATATAGATTTCAGAAATACCGTGCTTATTATGACATCTAATGCAGGAAGCAGGGAGCTTAAAGATTTTGGAACCGGTGTTGGGTTTTCAACTGTTACTAAAAGAAACATAACGGAAAATAATCGCCAGATTATTGAAAAAGTACTTAAAAGAACCTTCTCCCCGGAATTTCTTAACAGATTAGATGAACAGATTCTGTTTAACCCTCTGACCAAAGAGGATATCTGTCAAATTATTGACATAGAGTTGAGCGATTTACATAAACGGATTAATCTTGCAGGGTACTCATTGGAGATTAGCGAAGAGGCCAGACAGTTTGTGGCAGATAAAGGTTATGACCCCCAATTTGGTGCAAGACCTCTTAAAAGAGCTATCCAAACATATATTGAGGATATTTTGGCTGAGTCCATTATAAGCGGCAAATTAAAAATAGGAGACAGAATCCATCTTGAAGCCTCAAAAGATGGATTAAAGGAGGGAGAAAGTCCTGAGGAACTTAAGATTTCCGGAGTTACGGAGAGTAGTTAGATTGCCCTTAAAAGAGCGATATTTACGGTCATTTCGGAGTTTCTTTAATGAAACCCGTTCGAAAGTATCATTATTTACGTAAAAATCTATCGGAGGGGTTTCGCCAACCTGTGTAAATCCCAGTTTCAAATAGGCATTCCCTTCGCTCCAGTCCCTGTCGGCATAGCTCATTACCTCCTGGGGATTCACCTCTTTAACAAAATACTCTAAAAGCTTTCCCATACCTCCCACAACCCGGCATGAACCAAGATTGGCATATCGCACCCATTCGTATGAGAGAAGAGTCTTATCCCCTCTTTTCATTGGCCTGGGTGCGGAGAAAGTAGCAACTGCAACTATTTGGTCATTGTATATCAATCCGTATTTAAATTTATTTTTTGCAGAGCCAAGAAGATGATTTTTATTTAGAAAGTGTACCGATTGCTCTGCGGCAATCTCCTCTACAGAGCATTTGCGGGCAAATATCGCTTCACCTTTTCCAAGAATAGCGAGTAATCTGTTTTTTACAATTTCTCCTTTAGTGTACCACAAATCTTCAAAAAGAGTGATTGTACGGATACTCCTGAATGTCCCCAACCTAAAATCAAGGGAAGAGCACCCTTCCAGAGTCACTATTTTGAGCAATAACTTAGGGGTTTTAATAATTATTAAATCATCCGATACCAAATATTCAATAGAATGCACAGATAAGAAAGAGCTGACATCTAATATAAAAGGACTCTTCATTTATCAGAATACTTAAGTTTAACAGATTCAAACCAAGGCAAAAATAAGAGTTTTTATAACTTTTTTCATAAGAAATTTGGAAATAAATTTCTGTTGCCATATCTTTGCACACCTTGAAAGAAAGATTCAGTAGCTCAGCAGGTAGAGCACAACACTTTTAATGTTGGGGTCCTGGGTTCGAGCCCCAGCTGGATCACAAAAAAAGAGGCTAAGTTTTCACTTGGCCTCTTTTTTTTCTACCCGGCAGCGACTTCCTTTCACTCTGCAAATCTTATAGCCTTTGGAAAAAGAATGTTGTTCTCCAGGTGTATATGTTTGTGCAGATCCTCTTCAAATTCTTTAAGCATAGAATAAGTTATCCTGTAGGTGTTGCAAGCATCTGCAGGCGGAGTGTATCCATTGCTTAAAGCAGAGATTTGCCTGAACCTTTCACCCTCTATGTCGTGTTCCTCGCGCATCATTGCAATGGGGTTCTCAATTGATCCGAAATGAGATTCAGGAAGAGGTTTATTATCTGCTCTTGCCTCTACCATACCTCTTATATATGGGAATAGTACCATCTCTTCTTTTTGCATGTGAGATGTTAAAGCCTCTGCAGACAGCGTAAAATGTTCGCCAATTTTTATAAGTTCCGGATGATTTGCTGAATGAACCTCAATAATTTTATCCAAATATGGTACAATTTCATCGATCTTTTTGCGAACATATCTGTGATGTGTCTTCTCAATATAGTCTGCCAGGAGATCAATCGGCCACTGTTTGAAGTCAATCCCTTTAGTCTCTGCGTCTGCCTCCGGAGTACTGTTAAGTCTCGACACAATAGTATCCGCATCAATATTTATTTCATCACAAGCCTCCCGGATTGACCTGTTGCCATTGCAGCAGAAATCTATGCCCGCCTCTTTGAAAATATTTGCATAATGGTAGCTCTCTGCTACAACCTGCCCGATATTGCTGTTTGCTGTTATATTCATAAATACAAAAGTGTTAATTATTTGTTGTGCCTCTCTTGTTTTCAATAACAAATAATTTCACCTTTTGTTTGCTTCATCAAGGTTTCCTAAGTAGATTATCCGCTGAAATTTCTACATAGATAGCACTAAGTCTCTTGCTGATTTCAGATTCCGGACTGTACTCAATCACACTTTGTCCCTTTACCATGGCTTCGACTAATATCGGATCAAACGGCAATTTTCCTGCTAATTTAATACCATTTTGCTGGCAGTAGCTCTCTATTTTATCTGAAAGGCTATTATTCAAATCGTACTTATTTATAATAACCCACCTGTCAAGATCAAAGATAGAGGTCATCTGCAGCGCCCTTTTCAGGTCGTGCAACCCAGAGAGGGTAGGTTCGGTAACTACGGCGACAGTGTTCACTCCTGTTACCGAAGAGATGGCAGAACATCCTATTCCCGGAGGTCCGTCAATAATTATTTTTTCTATTCCCTCTTTTTCTGCAATATTCCGCGCCTTTTCTCTTACAAGATTTACCAGTTTGCCAGAGTTCTCTTCGCCGGGAGCCAAACGGCCGTAAACCATCTTACCATACCGGAAAGTACCTGCATACATTCTGCTATCGTTACTCTCCACCATCTCAATGGCACTCTCCGGACAAACTCTGTAACACAGCTTGCATCCGTCACACGAGATACTATCTATGGTTACAACATCTTCTTTAAGGAAAATGGCATCGAATCTGCAATATTCCATGCATAGCTTGCAATTATTACAAACATTGTAGTCAATTACAGCGGTATGTCCCGATACATATACTGTCTCCTCCTCTCGCGATGGGGTAAAAAGCAGATGAAGATTAGCGGCGTCAACATCACAATCTGCCAGTACCACTCTCTTTTCCAACGAGGTAAAGGCTGCGCTTATCGAACTCTTGCCTGTCCCTCCCTTGCCGCTAATTATTGCAATCTCCATACTTCTTTAATATTTCGTTAAACATATCAGTAAGCATACCCTCCCATTCATTTTTGTGTTTAGCAACAATCTCTCCCCTTGAATAGAGCAATGCAATCTCCTTATCAAAAGGTATCTCCAGTAAAAGAGGGAAGTTATTATCTTCAATATATTGATAAAGTGGCAAATAATCAAGCCCGGCACGGTTTATTATAATTCCGAAAGGCTTATTTAAAATATTCAGGGTCTCTACAGATTGCTTAAGGTCATTGAGGCCAAATGGCGATGGCTCTGTTATTAGTATCACATAGTCTGCTTTGTTAACTGTCTGAATAAAAGGGCATGATGTCCCCGGAGGCGCATCCATAATAATAACGCCTCTTTTTCCGGCCTTCTTAATTGTGGGCTTAATTA
>CAYZPF010000087.1:0-8435 GCA_964479995.1 uncultured Muribaculaceae bacterium
TACTCCTCTAACTCTTTTTTGGATGGTCTGATAAACATATTTGTAACAAAATGTGCTTGCCAAGCCACTTCCATAATAAATCTGACTTTCATGCGAGAAGCTTCATTTGTTCCGCAAAAAGTATCTACAACATAGAGCGTATCTTTATTTGACAATTGTTCTTTAACTAATTCCATACAATCATCCCATACCTCTTGATTGATAGGTTTATTTACCTTTCCGTCCCACCAGATTGTATCTTTCGAAACAGAGTCTTTTAAAATATATCTGTCTTTGGGTGATCTTCCTGTAAAAACACCGGTCATAACAGCAACAGACCCGGTATCTGTGACTACCCCCCTTTCAAATCCTTCGTTCTTTGGAGAGGTTTCTGCTTTGAACAACTCTTCATAAGTAGGGTTGTGTACAATCTTATCCACATTGTGGATACCATAAATGCTTAAATCTAATAATGCCATAAATTTAAAAAACAGATGTTACTAATAATAATGAATAACTGCGAATGTAATTAAAATTCTTTACTTGTAGATGTTATTATTGATTATTTTTGTAAAAAGAGATTATAATGCGTGTGCCAAGAGAGATTTTGAAGAAACATTGGGGTTTTGAGGCCTTTAAACCAATGCAGGAGGAGATTATAAACTCTATTCTGAAAGGGCGTGACACCCTCGCTCTTTTACCTACGGGAGGAGGAAAATCTCTCTGCTTCCAAATTCCTGCAATAATGTCAGAGGGGCTTTGCCTGGTAATATCGCCGCTGATAGCCCTAATGAAAGATCAGGTAGAGAACTTGAAACAAAGAGGTATAAGAGCACTGGCCGTACATTCGGGAATGACCTCTTTAGAAGTTGATATAGCTCTTGATAATGCTATTTTCGGCAACTATAAGTTTCTTTATCTTTCGCCTGAGAGGCTAAGAACAGAGATTTTCAAAGCAAGAGCTGCTAAAATGAACATCTCTTATGTGGTTGTAGATGAAGCCCATTGCATATCACAATGGGGATACGATTTTAGACCGGAGTATCTTATGATTAAAGATATATTTGAGGTTATTGAACGCGTGCCTATTGTGGCTCTCACTGCTACTGCTACTCCTCAGGTCTCCGTTGATATAATGGAGAAGCTTTCATTCACAGAGCACAATATTATTAAAGGTAGATTTGAAAGAGAGAATCTCTCGTATGTTGTAAGACATAGCGAGGATAAGTACGGGCAATTGCTAAGGATTATCAAATCTGTTAAAGGTTCTGGGATAGTATATGTAAGAGAGAGAAAAAGGGCCGAAGAGATTGCCGCTTTTTTGAAGGCTCAAAATCTTTCGGCTGACTCTTACCATGCAGGTTATTCACCTGAATCCAGGGTAAAGAAGCAGGAGGAGTGGATGAATGGCGCTACCGATGTAATTGTCTCTACAAATGCCTTTGGTATGGGGATAGACAAAGGTGATGTGAGATTTGTATGTCACTTTGACCTGCCTGAATCTCTTGAGGCTTATTTTCAGGAGGCAGGCAGAGCAGGCAGGGACGGAGTAAGAGCATATGCCGTATTACTCTGGAATAACGAAGATATTAGAAGGCTTAGGCAGATAGCCTCTTTGAATTTCCCCGATATTGAATATATTCGGGATATATATCAAAAATTGTATCGTATTTATAACTATACGTATGGAGAAGGCAAAGGTGAATCGGTAAGATTCAATCTTTCGGAATTTGCTCTTAATTACAAACTCAACGCTTCTTTAACATATTATGCTGTTAAAGCACTTGAAACGGAAGGGCTTCTTAAGCTTACCGAGGAGTTGGACAATCCTTCAAGGGTTATGTTTCTGGTTAACAGAGATGAACTTTATGCGGTACAACTTAAAAATGAGCCCTTAGACTCTTTTATAAAATCGCTTTTGAGATTATATGAAGGACTTTTTTCCGGATATCAATCTATAGATGAAGAGTATATAGCTAAAATGATCAGGAACAGCAAGGCATCTGTAAGCTCAATGCTTATAAGGCTCTCAAGAATGAAAGTTATTAGTTATATACCGGGTGCTGTTTCGCCCCTTTTAATTTTCTTAGAGGAGAGGCTTGAAGAGAAAGGGCTATATATTTCCGAAAGTAAATATGAGGAGAGGAGGGAGGCTTTTAACAGCAGGATAGAAAAGGTTATTGACTATGTACAACAAAATAGTATGTGCCGCTCATCATATATAATCTCATATTTTGGTCAGAGCGAGCTAACCGATTGCGACTTTTGTGATATATGTCTTGAAAAAAAAAGAGTTGGAGAGGGTAAATATTTCAGAGCCGGGATTGAAAAGAGAGTGGTGGAAATTTTGTCGGATTCTCCGAAAACCTTGGGAGAGATAGCTGTAATAATTAACGATGAGACTAAAACATATTTGGAAATCTTAAGAGATATGGCCGATTTGGGAATGATAAAAATTGAAGGTGATAAAATAACTCTGACTATGCCAGCGACCTAATAAATTCACTTAACTTATCACTTACCATCTGGATAGGAAGGCCCATAACATTATAGTATGATCCTTCGATACCGGTTATAGCTATATAGCCAATCCACTCCTGAACTCCGTATGCACCGGCCTTATCATAAGGAGAATAATTATCTATATAGTATTCTATCTCTCTATTATTCAGTTCTTTAAAATGCACCTTTGTTATTGATTTGAATCTTGTACTATTTTGCTTTCCCTTTATAGTTACTCCTGTTACAACATAATGATAACTGTTTGATAGCTTTCTAAGCATTTCAATCGCATCATTCCTGTCTATTGGTTTACCCAGAATTTCTCCTTTGCAAAAAACCAGAGTATCGGCAGTTATAAGAATTTCGTTGCTCTGTAATTCTCTACCGAAAGAGTTTGCTTTTCGTTCTGACAGGATAACAGGAATTTCAATGGGATCTTCACATTCAGGATACTCTTCATTCACGTTACCATTGGCAACTATCTCAAAGTCAATCCCTAATCCTCTTAACAATTCGGCTCTTCTAGGTGAAGCTGAGCCTAAAATAATTTTATAATTTTTTAGCAGATCGGTTATCATAGCGATTCTTTTAACCTGAACAAGCTCCGGAATTTGGATACCATTTACCCTGTATTTTTAATGTTTGCTCTATTACATCTCTTACGCAGCCCCTTCCTCCTTTGTGTTGAGATATATACTCACAAACCTCCATTACTTCATTTACGGCGTCAGAAGGACAGGTTGCAAGTCCGCAGCTTTTAAGTATTTCTATATCAGGTATATCATCTCCCATGAATAGTACATCCTGGGGTAACAGGTTGTATTTAGAACAGAAATGTTCAAAATCGGGCATTTTATAAACTGACTTCAAATAGACATCATCTACGCCCAATTGTGAAAACCTTTTAATTATACTGATTGATGATGCCCCTGTTATAATACCAATAGGGTAGCCAGTGAGAACAGCCATTCTTATAGCATAACCGTCTTTTGCATTATGAGTTCTTAAAAGATCTCCGTCTTCTGTAGATAAAACCGACCCGTCTGTAAAAACACCGTCTACATCGAATACAAAAGCCTTGATTTTAGATAGTTTTAATTTGTAGTTGGACATATTGATAAAGTTATTTATTTTTTGGAAGGATATAAGATGATATAAATTGATACATATCTTTATGTCGAGGCATCTTTTCCAGTATCTTCAAATGCTCTTCTATGGTTTTATAATCCCCTCTTATGGCAGGCCCGGTCTGCACTAATGAAGGATGCTCATACAGGAATGCTTTTCTAATGGTCTCAATAGCCAACGGCATGAGAAACATTTGGTTAGGCTTTGAAATGTCAAAGGCAAGGCCTGTAAGATAATTGATGAAATTGCTTACAAACACTGCGGCAACATGAATCTTCATTCTCTCTGCCGAATCTGTAAAACGGTATTCCGATCTAAGTGCAACGCAGATATTAACCAATTTATTCTTTACTGTTTCATTGGAATATTCAAGAAAAAAAGGGATCAGACCAAAATCTACCGGTTTTGTTTTCGAAAGGGTCATCAAAGGGTACAAGACCCCATGGTTGTCAAATTTATCCAAAAGAGATATGTGAGAGGCGCCACTACAATGTAGTACGGTTATCCCTGAGCTCTTTTCATGGATATATTGATATAAATCATTGCTAACCGGTTCAATAGCTCTGTCGCTTACAGCTAAAATGATTATATCGCTCTCTAAAGCATCCTGATAATTATTAGACGAGAGGGTTTGCTTTGCTGTGCTTACCGGGTTGTTTTCCGGCTTGTTGAGAAGATATGCAAGTTTTGCCGCCTCTGACTCATTTCTGCCAATAATATAAGATAACTCTATCCCTACGGCCTTTAGCGCAAGAGATAACCGGTATGCAACGTTTCCGTAACCCACTATTGACACTCTTAAACCATTTGTTTTCATAATCCAGAATCGTTAATAACTACTATCTCATTACCTATCAACCCAGGCAAAGTTAACTATTGTATCTGATATCATAAATCTTAATAGGTAAAAATGAAGGAGAGCAATGCATACCCTCCTTCGTTAAGTAACTGTTTTAAACAAGCGGCATTTTTATTCTTCGGAGACAACCTCTTCTTTAACTGCCATAAATGTACCCAGCTCGAATGTTGAGAAACTTTTTAGATACTCATATCTCTCGGTATTCCAGGCTTTAGCTTTTCCAATGTATATTCTGGTTGAGTTTTCAAAATTACTATCTCTCTGACAATCAATCAACAGAAGATATGACATAATTATATGAGAGGCCATTTCAACCAGCCGGCGTACGTGGAAGTCAATGTATTCATTATCTTTACCTTCCAGCAATCTGGTAGCTGCTTCATATTGCAAAGTCATCTCTACCAGCTCCTTTTTGAGTAGTTCGTATTCAGCTTTGATGTGTACTTTTTCATATTCCCGTATGTGTGCCAGGTAGGCTCCGTTGGTAACGTATCTTTGAGCAGCTACAACCTGCAATTGAGTTGTGCCTTCATAAATGGTAGTAATCCTTGCATCTCTGTAAAGCCGTTCAATAGGGTAGTCTTTCATGAATCCCGATCCGCCGTGGATCTGTAATGAGTCGTAAGTGTTTTGGTTGGCATACTCAGAGGCCATCATTTTAAGTATAGGCGTGAGCATATCCGCAAGTTTTTGGTATTGCTTTGCTTCGGTTCGCTCTTCTGGGGTAAGTTTTCTGCTTTCAGCTAAAAACCCGTAGGCTTTATAGAGATCTACATATCTGGTTGTCTCATACAATAGTGCGCGCGAGGCCTGTAATTTGGCTTTTATTACAGACAGCATCTCATACACTGCCGGGAACTGAATAATAGGCTTACCAAACTGGGCTCTTTCGTGCGCATACTTAAGCCCTTCTCTGTAAGCTGCCTCTGAAATTCCAACAGATTGTGCGCCTACTCCTAAGCGGGCGCCGTTCATTAAAGACATCACATATTTAATCAGGCCCATTCTCCTTTCGCCTACAATCTTTGCGGGAGCATTGCTAAAGACTAATTCACAAGTGGGAGATCCTTTGATTCCAAGCTTGTTTTCAATCCTTCTTACAGTAACGCCGCCCCATGCCTGGTCATGTACAAAATATGACAGTCCGCGTCCATCTGTAGTGTTCTCTTCGGAGCGTGCAAGGACCAGTTTAATCTGGGCATCACCATTTGTGATAAAGCGTTTGACTCCATTGAGATACCACATTCCGGTTGTCTCTTTGTATGTTGCTCTTAGCATTACTGCTTGCAGATCACTTCCAGCGTCAGGTTCGGTGAGGTCCATTGAGCATGTCTCACCTTGGTTAATCCTTGGTAAAAACTCATTTTTTAGCTCTTCGGAGCCAAACTCATGGATAGTCTCAGCACAATCCTGCAATCCCCAGATATTGGCGAAACCTGCATCTGCACGTGCCACAATCTCGGCAGCCATTACATAAGGAACCATTGAAAAGTTGAGTCCGCCAAACTCTCTGGGCAAAGACATTCCGTATAAACCGGCTTGTGTAAGGGTGTCCTGATTTACTTGGGTGCCGGGAGCGTAAGTTACTCTGCCGTCTTTATGAGCGGGACCGGCAGCGTCAACCTCTTCGGCGTTGGGAGCAATTGTTTCGCCGCAAATCTCTCCCAGAATCTCCATCACTTTATCGTATGAATCTATTGCATCTTCGTAGTTCCCGGGCGCATAATCAACCTTTTCATAATCTGTGTAATCCTGCTCCTTTAGTCTTACAATCTTTGTCATTAAAGGGTGGCCGAACTGAAACTTTAAATCGCTATTATCTTTATAAAAATTTGCCATGTCTATTTACTGTTAAGTTTGTAAGATTTAATCATCCTGGGTATAATTTCATTCAGATCGCCAATTATTGCATAGTCGGCAATTTGATGAATAGGTGCGTTAGGATCATTGTTTATAGAAATAATCATTGCCGATTGGTCCATACCTGCGGTATGCTGAATCTGCCCTGAGATACCCACTGCGATGTATAATTTTGGCCTTACAGTAATACCTGTTTGGCCCACTTGTCTTGCGTGCTCGGCAAAACCTGCATCAACGGCTGCTCTTGAAGCTCCCACTTCACCGCCTATTACGGAGGCCAGTTCATGGAGAAGGTTGAAATTTTCCCTGGAGCCTACACCGAACCCTCCCGATATAATGATAGGAGACCCCTTGATGTCAATTTTCCTCTCTTCAATGTGTCTTTCAATTATCTCTACTATGAAATCTTCATCTTTTAATATTGAAGAGAGATCTATCTGCTTAACTTTTCCTTTGACAGTTTCCCTGAGAGGTTCTTTTTTCATAACACCCTCTCTTACGGTAGCCATTTGGGGTCTGCAATCGGGATTAATGATGGTTGCAATAATATTGCCACCAAAAGCAGGTCTGATCTGGTAAAGCAACCCTTTGTACTCTTTTCCTGTTTTAGCCTCTTTATGATCACCTATTTCAAGAGAGGTACAATCGGCTGTCAATCCACTGGCAAGCGCACTTGAGACACGTGGCGCTAAATCACGTCCTACAGTGGTAGCGCCGAATAGTGCTATCTGGGGCTTCTCCTTTTTAAAAAGCTCAATTGCTATTGAAGAGTAAGGTAGAGTTAAATAGTGCTCAAGTCTTTTATCCTGTGCGATATGTACAGTTTCAGCACCATATAAGTAAAGCTCAGAGGCAAGATTTTCAATATTGCTTCCAATAAGAAGAGCCTCTAGTTTACATGAGAGTTGTTGTGCCAAAGAACGTCCCTTGGTTAATAACTCAAGTGCGACGTCAGAAATTTTACCGTTTTCGGTTTCTATATATACAATTATGTTATTCATGATGCTTCTAATTATCCTAGGGTGTGTGAAGAGATTAATTCTGAGATAAGCATATCTATATCCTCAAAAGAAGAGGTCAATCTTTTGGACTCTTTAGCCTGAAATACTATGTTTTCAATCTTTTTCACTTTGGTGGGAGATCCTGATAGTCCGTAATTTGTCTCGTCTCCTCCGATATCTGTCACACCCCACTCGGGAATTCGCAAGGCCTCTTTGCTCTGTAGCGGAAGGTATGAGTTATGCTCGTTGTCCTGAGTCTCAGTATTGGTCTTTGCATGTTTATACTTCATCAGATACTTTGCATTTCTTGGACGACATGCCGGAGCAGATGCATTTACAGTAATTACGGCTGGGATTGGAGTTTTAACAGTCTCTACACCTCTTTCCAGTCTTCTCTTAATAACTAATTTACCCTCCCCGAACTCCAGGATATCTTCGGCATAGGTTACTTGAGGCAGTTTGAGTTTTTCTGCAACCTGGGGCCCTACCTGGGCTGTATCTCCATCAATTGCCTGGCGACCTGCGATAATAATATCGGGGTTCATTTTTCTAATTGCCATTGATAGGGCGTATGATGTGGCTAAAGTATCTGCTCCTGCAAATTTTCTGTCGGTTAGTAATACACCTCCGTCTGCGCCTCTGTAATAGCCTTCACGAATAATTTCCGCAGCTCTTGAAGGTCCCATCGTCAGAAGCAATACTTCGCTGCCGGGATATCTGTCTTTTAATCTAAGCGCCTGTTCCAGAGCATTCATATCCTCCGGATTAAAGATAGCAGGAAGGGCTGCACGGTTTACCGTTCCATCCTCTTTCATTGCATTTTTCCCTAAATTGCGAGTATCCGGCACCTGTTTGGCCAGAACAACAATCTTAAATTTTTTTGTCATAATTAATATAAAATGGAAATTTAGGCTTCGGCAGAACTGTTGCCGAAGTTCATTGGTACTCTGTTAATTGGTTCATTGTGTAGTTTAATCTCGCCGAATTGATTTTCAAACTTTGAAATATTATCCTGTAAAGCCAGAAATAACCGTTTTGCATGCTCGGCTGTCATGATTATCCTATTATTAACCTGGGCCTTTGGAACTCCCGGGAGCATTCTTATA
>CAYZPF010000087.1:8445-9985 GCA_964479995.1 uncultured Muribaculaceae bacterium
AACGCCAGGCATTAACCGTACAAAGTCCAGGATAAATTCACTACTGGAGTGGGTTATTATTGCAAGATTTGAATAGGAGCCTTGAGCCACATCACTATTTAATTCGATATTAAGTTCATTTTCAGCACTCATTTTTTTTAGATTTTTTTTACACTCCGCAAAGATAAGATTTTTTCTTAATAGCTAATTTTGTTCACTTTTTTTAAAATGATTAGATTTGTAGCTTAAATTTACATATTCTTATATTAAATATGAATCTTCCGGCGAAATACGACCCTTCTCTGACAGAGAATAAATGGTACAAATTTTGGTTAAGCAATGGTTATTTTCATTCTGAACCAAATGATAAAGAGCCCTATACTATTGTAATTCCTCCGCCTAATGTTACAGGGGTATTACATATGGGTCATATGTTGAATAATACAATCCAGGATGTATTGGTGAGAAGAGCAAGGATGTTGGGAAAAAATGCCTGTTGGGTACCGGGTACCGATCATGCTTCCATTGCAACAGAGGCTAAAGTAGTTGCAAAGCTTAAATCTGAGGGTATCGAAAAAAATGAGATATCCAGAGAAGAATTTTTAAAACATGCCTGGGAGTGGAAGGATAAGCACGGGGGGATAATCCTTGAACAGTTAAAGAAGCTAGGGGCTTCATGTGATTGGGAGAGGACAAAATTTACAATGGATCAGAATCTAAGCGATGCTGTTATAAATACTTTTGTTTACTTTTTTAAAAAAGGCTGGATATACAGAGGGATACGAATGGTTAACTGGGACCCTGTAGGACAGACCGCAGTCAGCGACGAAGAGGTTATTCATAGAGAGACCCCATCCAAGCTTTATTATCTTAAATACTATATCTCCGGGAATGGGAAGAGAAGCGATGACTATATCGTGATAGCTACAACCAGACCGGAAACTATTATGGCCGATACGGCTGTTTGCATTCATCCGGCGGATGAGAGATATAGCCATCTAAAAGGAAAACGGGTTTTTATTCCATTAATTGACAAGGAGATCCCAATTATAGAGGATGAATACGTATCGGTAGATTTTGGTACGGGCTGCCTAAAGATTACTCCTGCTCACGATATTAATGATTATGAGATTGGTTTAAGACACAATCTACCTGTTGTTGATATTTTAGACGATTTTGCGCATCTTAACGAAAAAGCAATTATACTGGTAGGCAAAGAGAGATTTGAGGCGCGGGGCGAGATTGTTAAGATGTTAAGAAAATCGGGGTATTTTATCAAAGAAGAGGATTATATCTCTCAAGTAGGTTATTCAGAGAGAACCAATACCGTTATAGAGCCAAAACTCTCTTTACAGTGGTTTTTAAAAATGGGAGAGGCCGCTTCACGTAGTTTAGAGCCGGTAATGGCAGATAGGATAAAACTCATTCCGGATAAATATAAGAATACCTATAAGCACGGGAAGGAGAATGTCAGGGATTGGTGTATATCCCGTCAACTTTGGTGGGGACATCAGATTCCGGCGTGGTATTTGCCCGAGGGAAAAGTAGTGGATGCATCCTG
>CAYZPF010000088.1:0-9841 GCA_964479995.1 uncultured Muribaculaceae bacterium
CAAGATATATCGGTATGGGACAAAGAGTTAAAAGTATCTGCCTTTACGGATATCCCCCATCCTCCAAAGAAGATCCTCTCTCATTTGAAATGGTAGCGGAAGTAATATGGCATATTATTGAAGCTCTCGCTTCCAGTCTGAAAGAAGACCCCAACAGTAAAGATACAGAAGAGCTCTTTCACAAGAAAATTGTCAACATGGGGGATGAAGGGCTGGAGATTATCTTTACGACAAGCAGCTCTTCTGGTCGTTGGTGGATGGAGCTTGAGGAGATTAAGAGTGGTAAAAAACACCATGTACCCTGCTCCTACTCTGACTATACTATTGCCTGTTCGGGAGAGATTCCACTAAGATGGCTTTACTATTTTCAAAAAATAAATCATAATTAATTATAATTTATTACTATATTTGTCTGCTGACAAAATATTCATTACCAGTATGCCTAAATATCAAATTGATCAAATCGATCAGAAGATTCTGGCGTTTCTTGTTAAAAATGCAAGAATGCCTTTCCTTGAGATTGCGAGGGAGTGCGGAGTCTCAGGCGCTGCTATTCATCAAAGAGTTAAGAAGATGGAGAATTTAGGAATTATCACAGGCTCCAGACTTCTGGTAAAACCACAAACTTTGGGATTAAATGTTTGTGCTTTCGTAGGCGTAAGCCTTGCTCAAGCTAATCATTACCCTACTGTTATAGAAGCGCTTAGAAATATTCCCGAAGTTGTGGAATGCCATTTTGTAACGGGTAAACATGCATTAATGCTCAAGATATACTGCTATAGTCATGATCATCTGATGGAAATTTTAATAAACACTATACAAAATATCCCTTCGGTAGAGCAAACAGAGACGTTTATCTCTCTTGATCAAGCTATTGAGAGACAGGTGTGGGTAAAAGACTACCCCGGCAAAGAGTCAACAGTAATTAAAAAACGCTGAGAATAGCCTTAGCAAGAAGCATATCTGCGGGTTTTGTCAACTTTATATTTGTGGTCATACCCTCGGTGTGATCTATCTTTATTCCTGTACTCTCCACAACCGAAGCATCGTCTGTAAATGCAGGTGAATACGGTTGTGTATAGGCATCCAGCAGAATATCCGAATGGAAAACCTGGGGAGTTTGAACCAGAAGGATTTTTGATCTGTCAGCAACGTGATAATCACCATTTCCACCAATCATTCTTATTGAGTCATAGGGGTTTATAACGGGAATAACAGCACCCGACTTTCTGGCCACACTAAATAATCTTTCTATGAACTCAACGGTGACAAATGGTCTTACTCCGTCATGAACAGCAACCACTCCTCCTCTTTTTACATGTTTAAGAGCATTCTTAACCGAATGAAACCTGGTAAGCCCGCCCGAAACCAGTGTGTGTCTGAAATTAAGCCTTGATTCAAAACAGTAGTTCTTCCAGTATTCTTTGTACTCCGAAGGTAAAACAAGAATAATATTGAGAGGAAAAGAGAGCGAAAGAAAACGCTCGACAGTTGTTGCAATCACAGGCTTACCTCCCAGCTCCATAAATTGTTTTGCCACATCTCCCCCCATCCTTGCGCCGCTACCACCGGCAACAATTATTGCATAGTTTTTATTATCCATCAGGAGCTCTGTTTTATTTAACAAAAATAGATATTAATTGCATATTTTTAGTAATTTTGTATCTATTTAAGTGGTATGGGAAAGAGAAGAATTACAAGAGCGCTAATCTCAGTTTACCATAAAGAGGGGATTGAGCTTATTGCAAAGCAGCTTACAGAATTGAACATTGAGATCCTATCTACCGGGGGGACTTACGACTATCTTAAAGAATTGGGAATTCCTGTTATCTCTGTCGAAGAGATAACCTCATACCCTTCCATTTTAGGTGGCAGGGTAAAAACTCTACACCCAAAGATATTCGGAGGAATACTATATCGCCGGAACGATGAGGGAGATGCTTTGCAGGTTAAAGAATATGAGATACCGGAGATAGACCTGGTTATAGTGGATTTGTACCCGTTTGAAGAGTATGTAGCATCAAACTTCCCGCACCAGGATATAATCGAGAAGATTGATATCGGGGGAATATCTCTTATCCGCGCAGCGGCCAAAAATTATAAAGATGTGGTTATAATATCCACAAAGGAGCTCTATCCGGAAGTATCCAATATATTGGTGGAACAAGGAGGAATCACAACAATACAGGAGAGAAGAAGGTTTGCGGGAATAGCATTTAATATAAGTTCTCACTATGATACTGCAATATTCAAATACTTCAACAGAGAGCTCGGTTTAAACTACTTCAAAGAGAGCATAACCTCATCTATCCCCTTACGTTACGGTGAAAATCCACATCAAAAAGGGGATTTCTTTGGCTCAGAGGAAGGCATACCCAAACAGATACACGGAAAAGAGATTTCATACAATAATCTTCTGGACATTGAAGCAGCCATTGAACTTATTTCAGATTTTGAAGAGACGACCGTTGCTATACTTAAACACAACAATGCATGTGGTTGCGCATGCAGTAACAGTGTTACAACAGCATGGAACAAGGCGCTTGCGGCCGATCCCATATCGGCGTTCGGAGGTATAATTGTCACCAACGCTCCAATAGATGGTGAGAGTGCGGCAGAGATGGATAAAATCTTTTTCGAAGTGTTGATTGCACCCTCTTTTTCAAATGACGCACTTGATATTCTAAAGCAAAAGAAGAACAGAATTTTACTAATCTGCAGCAACGATTTAAGAACAAAAAAGAAGTTCAGAAGCTTGCTGGGAGGTGTTCTTGTGCAAGATAGAGATTCGGTAGTCGAAAGCGAAGAATCGCTTACAGTTGTTACAAAAAAAGAGCCCACTCCAAATGAGGTAAAGGATATGATCTTTGCCAACAAGATTGTCAAACACTCTAAATCCAATGCTATTGTATTAGTAAAAGATTCAGTATTAATAGCATCCGGAGTAGGACAAACATCGCGTGTTGATGCTGTCAGACATGCTATCGAAAAGGCTCGTAATTTTGGATTCCCAACAGACGGAGCTGTTATGGCTTCAGATGCTTTCTTCCCCTTTCCGGACAGCGTAGAGCTGGCCCATAAGGCGGGGATAAGCGCAGTTATTCAACCCGGCGGTTCATTGAGGGATTCAGATAGTATCGAATACTGTAATGTAGCCGATATGACTATGGTAATGACAAATACAAGACATTTTAAACATTAAAAAACATAAGAAAGATTGAATTATAATGGCATTTTCATTTTTAACACAAGAACTGGCTATTGATTTAGGAACTGCCAACACCATAATAATAATGAATGATAAGGTGGTAGTTGATGAGCCCTCCATCGTTGCAATTGATCAAAACACCGGTAAACCAATCGCTTTCGGTCAAAAAGCAAGGATGATGCATGGTAAAACCCATGCTAATATAAAAACTATCAGGCCGCTAAGAGATGGAGTCATCGCAGATTTTAATGCAGCCGAACAGATGATCAGGGGTTTTATCAAGATGATCAACTACAGAAACACCTTTTTTACTCCAAGCCTCAAAATGGTTGTATGTATCCCCTCGGGAAGTACCGAGGTTGAGATACGTGCGGTAAGAGACTCATCGGAACATGCCGGCGGAAGAGATGTATATCTTATCTATGAACCAATGGCCGCAGCAATAGGGATTGGCATTGATGTTGAAGCTCCTGCAGGCAATATGGTTGTGGATATAGGAGGCGGAACAACAGAGATTGCAGTCATATCTTTAGGAGGCATTGTAATCAATCAAAGCATAAGAGTGGCAGGAGATGTATTTACATCGGAGATCCAGCAATACATGCGTCAGCAGCACTCTATTAAAATTGGAGAGCTTACTGCCGAAGATATAAAATTCAAAGTAGGAGCTGCAATGTCTGAACTCGATGAGTTCCCCGAACCATACCTGGTAAGAGGTCCCAATCTTATGACCGCACATCCGGTAGAGGTAAATGTTACCAGTCAGGAGATTGCACACAGTATTGACAAATCTCTGGTAAAGATTGAGGCAGCTATAATACAAGTGCTTGAACAGACACCGCCCGAACTCTATACTGATATTGTTGAAAATGGAATCTACCTGACAGGAGGCGGCGCACTGCTAAGAGGTTTAGACAAAAGATTGTACGAGAAGATAAATATTAAATTCCATGTTTCGGAAGATCCTCTTCATGCAGTAGCAAAGGGTACAGGTATCGCTGTTAAGAATACCGACAGACTGCCTTTCTTAATGAGATAAATAAAGATGTGGAAAAAAACTCCTTTCATAAGTGCATTAACTGCAATAATGCTCTTCATTATACTGGAGAGCGTCTCTTTTATGATGATTACCAATGAAGGGATTTTCCAACAAGCAAAGATTGCCGGTCTGACATTAAGGTTAAAAACTGCCCTCTCCAGTCTCACATTAGATATTGAACAGTACCTGAAATTAAGGAGTGTGAATGAACTTCTCCATACCGAAAATCTGAGATTATTAAAGGAAAATGAGAGATACAAAGCTCTTTTTACGAGCTTAGACACTACATCAGTTGATAAATCCCTTACATCAGATTTCTCCTTTATCTCTGCAAAGATTATTGCCAACAGTACTAATAAGCTTCACAACTTTATAATATTGAATAAAGGGAAAGCGCATGGAGTGAAAAGAGATATGGGGGTAATCTCATCCGGAGGAATAGTGGGAATCGTTACAGCTGTCTCCACTAATTATTCACATGTTATCTCATATTTAAATCTAAACCAGAGTGTCAGTGCCAAGATAGGCGCTACAGGGGTTTTTGGCCCAATGGTGTGGGAAGGGCGCGGAATAGATTATGCTACCCTTAAAGAGATTCCGATTCATAAAGAATTTACGATTGGTGATACTGTATTTACAAGTGGATTCTCATCTATTTATCCACCGGATATCCCTCTTGGAACCGTAAGAAAATCTTCTGAAAAAGGGGGGTCGTATCATGAGATTCAAGTTAAGCTCTTTCAAGACTTTAGTTCTCTTTACAATGTAAGTATAGTGGTTAACAATAAAAAAGAAGAACTGGATAACTTAACAAAGAAATAATGAGAAAAACAAATAATTTAACACTCTTTTTCTTATTTGCACTCACTCAAATTATTTTGAGTACCATTATCGACTTTGGTCCAATCTACTTTGTATCTGTCTATCCTCTGTTCCTTCTCACAAGGCAATCTGTTTCATCCACTCACTCAAATCTATTATGGGCTTTTGCGATGGGTTTCGTCGTTGACTACTTCACTCATTCGCTGGCAGGTATTAATAGTGCTGCTGCCCTGGTTATGGCTTTATCTCAAAACAAAATATTAAAATTAGCCTATCGTAAAGGAGAGTTGGATTATCAATCGAGACCGGGAATGAGAGAGCTGGGAGTGCAAAGATTCGTCTTTTATGTAGGACTCTCTTTGTTGATACACCATGTAGTTCTGGTATTGATTGAAAGTTTTGGGTTTACTCATCTTTTATATAACTTGCCAAGGTTAGCAGTTAGCCTGATTATTAATTTATTGTTAATAATTCTCATTGAATTGGGATTTTTTTATAAAAACCGGAAATAATTTAAAGTATGGCTTTCAAGGCAAGGAGAAAGAATGTCCTTATTATAGGAGCTGCTCTGGTGGCTTTAATTTATATTGTACAATTGTTCCGGTTGCAGATAGTTGAAGAGGAGTATAAGATAACAGCAAGCAACAACGCCTTCCGGTACGATACCCGCTATCCCGCCAGGGGGCTTATAATGGACCGTAACAAAAAGATTCTTGCCGGCAATGAAACTGCTTATGATATAATGATTACCCCTATTGAGGTCGGGGAGATGGACACATTGGATTTATGTAACATCTTCAACCTCGATCTTTTGGAGGTGAGAGCCCGGCTTAAAGAGTACAAAAAAAACAAAAGAAGCATTGGATTCCAATCCCTGCAATTTGTCAAACAAGTTACCGGACAGGAATACTCCATATTTCTTGAAAAGGCCTATAAATTTCCAGGTTTTAGCGCCGTTGCCAGGACAATAAGAAACTACCCGTTTAACTCAGGCGCCAATCTTTTGGGATATATTGCCGAAGCAGATACTGCATATCTCAGAAAAAACCCCGATTATCGCAGAGGTGATTATGTGGGTAAAACGGGGATTGAGCAGTCGTATGAGCATATTCTGAAAGGTAAAAAGGGATATGCGATCTTTGTGAGAGATGTTCACAATCAAGTAAAATCAAGCTTTGCCGATGGCAAATATGACATAAAAGCTGTTCCGGGCATGAGTGTGATAAGCACGATAGATGCAGAACTTCAAAGATACGGAGAGTTATTAATGCAAAACAAGGTTGGGAGTTTGGTTGCAATTGAGCCCTCCACAGGAGAAATTCTCACACTTGTCTCCAGCCCCGGCATAGATATTAATAAGCTCGCCTCCATTAACAAACATTTTGGAGATCTTATAAAAGATCCTCTTAAGCCTCTGTTTAACAGAGCTGTAATGTCACCTTATCCTCCCGGATCTGTCTTTAAGCTTGTCAATGCTCTTATTGGGTTGGAAGAGGGAGTGTTAGAGTCCGGCACTTCATACTCGTGCCACGGAGGATACAAAGTGGGCAGAGGCGTAGCTTGCCATCCCCATCCCTCTCCTACCAATCTGGTGCAATCAATAATGATGTCTTGCAACACTTATTATTGTATAGCATTCCGCGATATTATCGATAACAAAAAATATCAATCACCCCAGGAGGGATTTGCACGCTGGAGAGAGATGGTTGATAGTTTTGGATTTGGTAAAAAATTGGGAACCGATTTCCCGGCAGAGCAGCGGGGCTCTTTACCTACAGCCGAAATTTATGACAAAATTCACGGTAAAGATCGCTGGAAATCTCTTTCAATTATATCTCTTGCCATTGGTCAGGGAGAAATAGGCACAACCCCACTCCATCTGGCAAATCTGGCCGCAACAATTGCAAACAGGGGTTACTACTATACGCCGCATATTGTAAGAGGTTCACCCGATACCCTTATTAATAATCAATATCTGGAGAGGAATTACACTTTAGTTAGTGAAAATAATTTTGAAAAAGTGATTGAAGGGATGTACCTCGCCGTTAACTCGCCTCCGGGTACGGGAGCCACTGCCACAATAGCCGCCGTCAATGGATTGGAAATTTGCGGGAAAACGGGTACTGCACAGAATCCTCATGGAAAAGAACACTCTGTTTTTATCTGTTTTGCTCCAAGGGATAATCCTAAGATTGCAGTTGCGGCATATTTGGAAAATGCAGGATTTGGCGCTACATGGGCGGCCCCGATTGCTTCTCTGATAACAGAGATGTACTTAAATGGAGAGGTTAAACGAGTAGATTTGGAGAACCATATCAAAAAAGCAAATTTATTACCAATAGGAGCACTCAAATGATAAGAGGAAATGAATATAAGAAACTTGACTGGCCACTGATTACCTGCTATTTAATATTGGTAATCATTGGATGGACCAGCATATTCTCTTCTGTTTATGATAAAGATCACGGACAAATATTTGATATTTCTCAACGTTATGTGATGCAGTTTATATGGATTGTCTCCTCCGTAGTAATAGCGCTCTTAGTGCTGTTTATTATCAATCCTAAGATTTACAGCACCTTGTCCTGGATTATATACGGCTGTACTATTCTGCTCCTTTTGGCTGTCGGTTTTTTAGGTGTAGAGGTGAATGGATCAAAATCATGGTTTGAGTTTGGTCCAATAAGGTTTCAACCGGCAGAATTTTCAAAGATAGCAACTACTATGGTCCTTGCTTCATTAATGAATGATCATAATTTTCGTCTTAAATCATTAGCCGGAATTGTAAAAGTAGCTTTGATTATTCTGGTGCCAATGGGCATTATGATTATAATGCAAAAGGAGACAGGCAGCGCATTAGTATATACAGCTTTCATATTTATGCTTTACCGTGAAGGTATGAGCGGTTGGTACATCGTTTTCGGGATATTAGCCATAGCCCTCTTCCTTGTAACACTTGGGCTATCTCCGTTTGTCGCCCTTATTGTGCTTACCATCACCGCAATAATAGTCAGAGGATTTCTTTCCGGAGCCGCTCTCAAACACTTATTACTCTCTGCTGTTATATTGCCATTAATGATCTTTTCTCCTAAGCTCGGAGATTTACCCTCTTTTTCCGGATTACATCTCGCTAAAGAGCTGTGGCTCTCTATAGTAATTATACCTTTACTTGTTACCCATATAGTAAAAGATATTAAAGCTACAAAAGAGAAATACTGGGGAATAACACTCCTCTTTATTACTTCTGTACTTTTTATTTTTTCGGTAGAGTTCTTCTTTGAAAAAGTTCTTCAAGATCACCAAAAGGTAAGGATTGAAAATCTTTTAGGGATAAATGTAGATCTAAAAGGGGCCGGTTACAATGTGCATCAATCCAAAATTGCCATTGGATCGGGTGGCTTTATGGGTAAAGGATTTCTTAACGGCACACAAACTAAATATAATTTTGTACCTGAACAAAGCACCGATTTCATCTTTTGCACTGTTGGTGAGGAGTGGGGCTTTATAGGCTCATCTATGCTTATATTACTCTATCTCTATCTGATTATAAGGATCCTGAATCTTGCAGATAAGCAGAGAGACAGCTTTAACCGGATATTTGGTTACTCTCTGGCTTCGATCCTCTTTTTACACTTTTTTATAAATATTGGAATGACTATGGGGCTGATTCCCGTTATAGGAATCCCCCTCCCTTTTATAAGCTACGGGGGATCCTCTTTGTTGAGCTTTACGATATTTCTTTTTATATTTATAAAATTAGACCTAGATCGTTGGAAGTAGTTGTATCAATCTCCTCAGCTAAATCCACATCCGATTTAAGATAGATCATTACAACCCCTTTAGCCACCTTCTCTCCTTCTGCAACATAGATTTTCTCCACTGTTCCGTCAAATGGGGCAAGGATAAGGTTCATCATCTTCATAGCCTCAAAGGTCATAATATGGGTTCCTTTAGAGACATGATCGCCCTCCTTAACCTCAAGAGAGGCTACTACTCCGGGAATAATTGATCTTATCTCCTGAATATCGGGCCTTTGCCAGTTTTTCCTCTCTGCAAACTTTTTTGTATAAGTAGTCTTGTATTTTCTGGCATTTGGGAAGACCTGGAAATCTTCAAATTTTACCTTCTCTTTATCCGACATAATAGTATCTTTTAAAATGTAGATTAAAATGGTGGAATTCCATGTTTCTTCTTAGGCCTTTTAACCTCCTTGTTGATAGATACATCAAATGCATGAATCAAATATTTTCTGGTATCTTTCGGGTCAATTACAGAGTCTATATAACCTTTTGCCGCTGCTACATAGGGGTTTGCAAACTTTTGCTTATACTCTTCTACCTTCATTTTTCTAACAGCATCCGGGTCTTCTGCCTCAGTAATCTCTTTCTTAAAGATAATATTGGCAGCCCCTTCAGGACCCATAACTGCAATCTCTGCAAGCGGCCATGCAAAGACAAAATCAGCCCTTAAATGCCTGGAGTTCATGGCTATATATCCTCCGCCGTAAGCCTTCCTAAGAATAATAGTTACCTTAGGGACAGTGGCCTCGCTATAAGCATATAACAGCTTGGCTCCATGGCGGATTACACCTGCGTGTTCCTGGTCTGCACCGGGTAAATATCCGGGTAAATCTTCGAGAGTTATAATTGGAACATTGAAAGCATCACAGAAGCGTATAAACCTGGCCGCTTTATCGCTGGAGTCGCAGTCAAGCACACCTGCAAGCACCAACGGCTGATTAGCTACAAAACCTACGGTTTTTCCATTCAAAC
>CAYZPF010000089.1:0-9787 GCA_964479995.1 uncultured Muribaculaceae bacterium
TACTATTATGCTGTAATGTAAATAATTATACCGTTTTTAAGGGCTGACTAATTAGTAATTATAAATCTCTTCTAATTTATCCAAAATTTTTTGTTGCCTGATAGTAGCGGAAATAATCTCCTTACTAGGAGCTATTAAAAAAACTTTTGGAATTGACATTACTCCATAATTTTTAGTCAATTCTCCCGAAAAAGCAGTTAAGTCTGATAGAACAGGAAAAGGGAAATTATACTCATTTGTAAACTGTTCCCACAGTTTCCTCTCTGTATCCACATTTATAATGATAACCTGTAACCCTTTCTCTTTGTATTTTTCATAAGCTTTTAGAATAAAAGGATATTCATATTTACATGGACCACACCATGAAGCGCTAAAAGTCATCAATAAATATGAATTTTTGAAACTTTCTAACGTATATGAGTTGCCCTCTAAATCTTTTAATAAAAAGTCCGATGCCATCACACCGGGAAGAGTTCTCTTATACGCATCTACCTTTCTTTTTAGATAAATATAAAAAGGGTTGCCATACACTTCAGGAGTAAAATTGGATATCAAAGGTACCAATTCCTCTGCCGGGATATCGGAGGAGAGTTGCGAAAGTATATAGGTTCCTGCGTGGGAAGAGTAAAAACCATCATAGTTGACAAGGAAATTAATATAATCTCTCCTTGCATCGTCAAAATTTAACTTCAATTGTTCTTTCTCTTTCTCACTATCTGTTTCGGGCTTTCTATACTTATTCTTTGCATCAACATATTTACTACTGACTGGCTTTGCATCACTGTACATTTTTTTCAACAAAGGATTACTAACCCCTCCCTCTATTTGCATTGCCCTTATATTTTTAACATTTGCATTTAAAGTATAAGATGCATGTTCAACCAAAGCACTCGCTACTTGATAATCTCTATTAAGAGTACCATTATTCATTATTTTTACAAACATGAATATAGGGTAATCAATCTCTTTAGTAAAAGTAAATTTATCATTGCGAACAGCTATAGTATCGGGCTCGATTCTTTGATTGGGGTTATTATAGGAGACAATAGCAGTCCCATTTCCATAGCCCACTATATTAGCCTCTATGGTAAATGATTTATTTGTTGGTTGCGCATTCAATATGGGCAAACAGAAAAGTATCGTTAAAAAACTTATTAAAAGGTATCTCTTCATACTATTAAATATAATATTTATTGAGCCGAAAGTTCATATTTTGAAGTAACCCTTGCATATACCGTTCCATATATTTGAGTACTTAACACCGCCCTTCTACCATCATCAAACAATAAACCATACATCGCCAAATGTTCCATAACTATCTCGTCTGAGGCATTGGAAAAATCCATATTCTTAAAAGTTTCATCATCCACTTCAGCAAATGTTACTCCGGATAATTTTATAAACTTTGTGTGATGGGTACTTTCTCTTATATAATAGGTCAGATTTTTAAATTCTGCGGCAGTTCTATCAGAATTGGGAGAGCATAAATATTGAACACCATCTTTCATCATCCAAAAGACATGTAAATCATCTTTTATTGTAGCATTACCGATACTTGCTTTCGATGCTATTTTGCCGGTTGAAAAATTATACCAAGGTGAAGTTGGAGTTAGAGTTGCTACAACAGAATTAGTTCTAAAGTTAACAACTTTTTTACTAGAGATTCCTGATACCTCTCTACCCTTTTGGTCTGTAAAAGTAAATTTCACTTTAAGAATATCTCCCGATTTGGTTGTCGCTTTAACGGGGTATTTGAGAAGAACAGTCTGAATAGGTCTGCTAAAATTGCCATTTGCATCTACAGTTATGTCATAAGGTATTTCAATTATAACATCACTCATATAGCCCTCAAAATCAGATAGGTGCTCAGCTCTAAACTTTGTAAAAGGTTCGTCAGTTGTGTTTGCAAACACAAGCATATGTCCAATTTCCGAAGCAATTAGCGCCTCATGTTCTGCTATTTGCATTGGTAACACCTTGGGTCCCAACTTAGTATCATCACCTTCAAGTAAACTCTTTTCACATGAAAAGGTGAAGAGTACTAGTGCGACTATAACTATATTTTTAAATATTTTTTTCATGTTTTAACTAATTATGGATTTTGTTTCATTAGTGGATTAAATAGTATCTCATCGTCCGGAATCGGTAAACACAACAGATTATCACTTGTGTAAGCAGGGTTAAAATCGGCTATTTTTCTCTTTCCTGCTGAATTTTTAAACCTTACTGACGCGAAAAATTCCGAACCATTTTCCACTCCAACTTCAGCTACTATTTCATAGAAAATTATATCTTCCAAATCTTGATATACTAAAATATCACTCTCTTTATATATGGGCATGCCACATCTCTCTCTTAAAACATTTAGCGGAGCCAACACCTGCGCTACAGGAGCATTGGTTTTATATAAAGCCTCTGCAAGGAAGAGATACATTTGCGATATCCTCATAAATCTTATGGGCACATTGCCGCTGACTTCAAAATGTTTTATCCAAGTATTGGTATATGTGGTGTTATTTGAATTTACAGCTAGAACTTGACCTATAATATGCTCATACCTGGTATCCGATTGAGGAAAAAACTCAAAAAATTCATCACTTGGTGCATTCATTTTTCTTCCCAATAAATTATATGCCGACGCCACATTGGCTACAATTAAATCTTGCAATCCAATATTCTCAGGTTTAATTATTCTTGTAAACATCAACTCACTGCAATTATACATTTTTGTATAGATGTTACCGAAAGACCCCTCTAAGGTAAAAGGTCCGTTCTGAATTAAATCATTAGCCAATGAAGCAACCTCTGTATAATCGCCATCTTTACCCCTCATGAGCAACGCCTCTGCCTTATATGCCTTGGCTAACTCCTTTGAAGCATAGTAAATAGTTTTGAATTTGGGGGCATTATCAATTGCAAATTGCAAATCCTCAAGAATAGATTCATACCCCTCTGCTACCGTACTCCTGGCTAACTTACTATTTCCCAAATTTGCCGGTTCCAACCTCAAAAGAGGTCCATACTCACTGTTAATATCCCAAAAATGGGCAAACATCTTCATCTGATACAGATTGGCATATCCTCTTAAAAAGTAAGCTTCACCTAATATCTCTTTTCTCCTATTGGGTGAAAAATCCTCATCCTTAAAGCGTTCCAATTGATAGATAACATTATTAGCGGCATTGATTACTTTAAAGGTTATTACCCATAAATTTTTAAGATGAACCCAGCTTGACTCAGGGGCTAAAAATGTTAACTCCAATTCATAATTGGATCTAATAACAGAAGGTAATAAAAACTTAATCCTAAGAGCCTGATTAGTAATAGAATAAGCATTTAATTCATTATACGCTCCAAAGAATGAATAGGCTCCATTTAGTGCAGATTCAGCGGTACTTTCATCTTTTATAGCATTCTCTGCAATTAGAGTGTTAGGGGGCAGCTCATTTAATTTATCGCAGGAAAAGAGCAATAAACTAAATAATATAACAATGATAGATATATAATACTTGTTTTTCATAGCCTTTATTTTAAAGTTAGTTTAATACCAAAATTGAAATTCCTGCTTTTAGGATATTGTGAATAATCCAACAAAGCACCTTCAATCCTATCGTCTCTTGCAAAACCTTCAGGATTGGGACCGGGATACTTGGTAAATGTATAGACATTCCTAATGCTGGCAAAAATCTGGAGATTATCCAACATTTTGAATTTATCTATCTTTTTCATAGGTACACTGTATGCCAATTGTAAATTTTGGATTTTAAAGAAGGATGCATCATACACACTATAGTCATTAAATTCTCTAGCTAAAACATTTCTTCCTATTCTAAAAGAGGGGTACTTAGGATCAGGATCGGTACTATCAGGGGTCCATCTCTGTAGAGCTATTCTCCAAACATTACCGGGATTGGCTTCTGTAGTGGCAAAACTCCAAGTCTCATTATACCAAACTTTATCGTTGCCAAAACTGTAAGTACCGGTTATATTAAGTTCCCACTGCTTATACATTATGCGTGAATTAATACCGCCCGAGAAATCCGGAAGCGAATAACCAATTACAGTTCTATCCGGATTATTAATAGCCGTTGCTACAGATTGGTCAACCCAGCCATCTCCATTTAAATCGACAAATCTTATCTCTCCGGGGAACATCTCTCTCTGATATTTCTGATCAGGATTTAAAGCGTTATCTGCCTCAATCTGCTCCCAACTTGTATAAATTCCATCTGTTTTAAACCCATACAATAATCCCAAAGGATAGCCCTCTTTTATAATGGATCTCGTTAATGCCTGTGTACCTGCTGTACTTGTAATATAATCCTTGTCAAGTTGCTTAACTATATTCTTATTGTTGTTCCAATTAAGTCCCATTGTCCAATAAAAATTGTTCTTTCGTATTAAATCTAAGTTTAGCTCTATATCAAAGCCGGAGTTTTTAATCTTGGCAAAGTTGACAATTGCATTTGTAAACCCTGTACTCGGCGCCATTGTGTAAGGATATAACAATCCATCAGTATTTTTCGAGTAATACGCCACACTACCTTTAACGCGTGAATTAAAGAGTTGAAACTCCATAGCAATATCGTGTTGGAGAGATCTTTCCCATCTCAACTCGTTATTTCCTGCTTGATTGGGTATGACAGCAGGCTTACCATTATAATTAGTAGCTTCATAAGTTGTTCTCCAGCGGTAATATCCCACATCGGCCATACCGGTCAATCCCATACTTGCCCTTAATTTTAACTGATTAATCCAGTGATATTTCTTCATAAAAGGCTCGTTAGAAATAATCCAAGCGCCCGCCACAGAGGGGAAATTACCATAAGCGTTCTCTTGAGAAAACTTAGAAGAGCCATCTCTTCTAAAAGAGAGTGTCAATAAATAACGATTTAAATATTTATAGTTGGCTCTACCGATAAGTGAAAACATATAGGCATCATTTATATATCCGTTAGAACCTACATATGTAGCACCTTGGTAAAACTCATTTTGTATTTTATCATCAGGAAAATCATCAAAGCTAATACTTGCACTCCTTCTGCTCTCGGCAAGATAAGCTGTTACACCAACTAAATCCAAAGTGTGTTTTTTATACCTTAAATTGTAATTGATAGAGTTCTCCCACTCAAATTGAGTAGTCTCCATGCGTGTATCGGTCAATGAACCCGATTTAATGAAAGCTGCACCTGCACCTGCAACTGTAGTACTGGCATAGTAACGCTTTGTTCTTGAATCGGCTATATTATAGTTAACTCTTGTCTTAACATTTAAATTTCTAAGAATATTATATTGTAGATAACCGGAAGCACCTACATTCTTAGAAAAATTGTTGTTAATATTATCCAATAATAGAGTCAAAGGTGAATTTAACAATCTTGGATCACCATTTGCCATATAATATATATTGACAGCAGGAGAGCCATCATCATTGTATGCACGCATATCAGGACGCCCCCTTACAGCTTCGTATAAATTGGCTGTAGCTGCATCTCTATCCGAAACATTTCCTCTTACGCTAAGATTAAACAGGAGATTATTAGAAATCTTACTATTTAAGCCCAAATTAAGATTATATCTCGTAAAACCGGTCTCCTTCATTATACCCTTATCATCAGTATAACCAAGTGATGCAGTGTAAGTTGTATTATTTGAACCTCCTCTGATAGAGAGATTATGGGTAGCAGTACCACCCGGCTGCATCATCTCATTGTACCAGTTGGTATCATACTCTCCAAAATATCCGGGAGCTAACATATTTTTGTATGGAGCATAGGTCTCCACGCTTTCTAAAGCATTATAAATGGCAGCATTTTTTACCCCCTCAAACATTAGATATTTCCACTCTTGAGCATTGAGGACATCAATTTGAGAGATGATTCTTTCAAAACCATAGGTAAAAGAGTAGTTAATTGTGGGTTTTTCGTTTAATTTACCGTATTTGGTCTCAATTAAAATTACACCGCTGGCAGCTCTCGAACCATATATAGCTGCCGAAGATGCCCCTTTTAAGATATCGATAGATTTTACATCAGACGGATTTAAATCGTTTAGATTAAACTCCGAAGGCATAGGCATACCGTCCAATATTATAAGAGGCTCAGTATTTCCGAGAAGACTGCCAAAACCACGGATAGAGACTTGAACAGGCTCACCGGGAGAACCATCCCCAACTAAAATGTTAACTCCTGCCAACTGGCCTTGAATAGCGTGAGCAACATCACTAAAAGTAGAGCTCTCTAAAACTGACTCAGATACACTCGATATTGAGCCTGTAAGATCACTCCTTTGAGTCGTTCCGTATCCAATTACAACAGCTTCATCTAATAGCTGACTATCCTCAATCATAGTTATCGTTGTCTCTTTTTCATCAGCCTTAGTTTCAAGAGTTTTAAAACCTATAAAAGATATTACCAGAACAGCTTTTGGATCGACATTTTTTAAAATAAAATTTCCGTTAACATCTGCAGTTGTTCCAATATTTGTACCTTTTATTTGAATATTGGCTCCGGGTAGCGGTTCTGCTCTTTGATCAAGCACTCTACCCTTTACTTCCAATCTATTTTGCGCCACCACATCGGGACTTTGTTCCTGTGGTAATAAGTTGCTTAACTCTACAGTCTCTGCCAAAATGGTATTTGGAATATTCTTTTGAAGATCAATAGAGCCTATCAGCGTATCTAAAAGTAATTTTTTATTATTAAATTGTTTATTCTTACATATTATGACATAATGAGATTCAAGAATTTTATATTCAAGATCTGTCCCTTTTAGTACATGTTTTAATGTATTTTCAAGATTATCAAAGTTTTTAAAAGAATCATCAACCTTGATATCTCTTATAAGGTCAAGCTCAAATGTAAAGCAAGCATTAAAACGGTCACTAATATTTTTCAATGCTTTAATTAAGTCAATTGCAACCGTCTGTATATTAGTAGAAGTATTATCTACTGCTTCATAAGGGGTGATTCTAACCCCCTCTTTAGCGAAGGTTGTATTATAGAATAGGAAAAGAAATAACAACAGCAATATTGTTATTTTTGAAATAAGAAAAGTTTTTTTTGCTTTCATATTTAAGTGTTTAGTTGGTAAGTATCCTAATTCAATTTATTACTTATATATAATTTTTTATTTGCTTCTGTGATTCTAATATCAAATGCTATCTCAAGCGCCTCCTTAACAATATTCCAGTTCTCATAAGGAATATCTATAAAGACCCTTCTGGTTAAAATATTTTTATCATCACTTATTAAAACTTTACCATATAGCTCCTCTATCTTTTGGAACACTTCTAACATAGATACATCTTCAAAGCGAAGCACCCCTTTAATCCAGCTGATTGATTTTTGATTTAAAGAGTGATAACTCTTTTCTAAAGTGTTATTTGCAGCAGAAAAATTAACTCTATCCCCAGGATTCATTTCAAATTGTCTATCTTTAGGCCTGTTTAGATCCAGTTTGATCTTTCCTGTTTCTAAAATCACATCAGTTTTGTTATTTCTTGAGTTAACGTTAAAAGTGGTGCCTAACACGCTTATAGTAAGATCTTGCGTTACGACATTAAAAGAAATATCATCTTTCATATGGCGAACATTAAAATAGGCCTCTCCCTTTAAGCGAACCGTACGTTTCTCATTTTTTCTCCACGATTTATACCAGATTAATTTGGAGTTTGCATTTATGATTACTTCGCTCCCGTCATCCAGGATGATCTCCTTGGTCTCTGCAAATTTTGTTTTATAAACTTGTTTATCTGAATTGGAATAAAATAGTAGAGCACAAGAGAGGGAGATAAAAAGTAACACAGATGCAACTTTGGATAGTAAAGCCCTGTTAAAAACAGATCTCTTAACCTCTTTTTTGCTACCTCTAAATCTGACACTCTCCGTATAAATATCCTTATCAGTTATTATATTCATCTCCGTCAGAACTCTATCCATGTAACCTCTGAATATTTTATCGTTCTTCTCGTCGGAAACCCAATCCATCAACTCTTCATAATCATCTTTTGATATAGAATTATCTAAGAATTGCTTATATAGCTCGTAATATTTTTCAATACTCATCTATTAATTATTTAAAAGTTATGTGCCTATTTTTCATCTATCACAATTAAGTCGTATTAGTACCAATTAAGGACTAAGTTTTTCATGTTATTTTTTGTATTATTGCGGATATATTTATTAAAAATAAATGTTATTTTTTGTATTATTGCGGATATATTTATTAAAAATAAATGTTATTTTATAAAAAATAAGCTAATTGTCTGATATTACCAATATTAAAGAGCTTTATGAAAAATTCGGTAAGCAACTATTTTATTTTGCATACAGGAATTTAAAGTCTGAGAGCTTAGCAAAAGATATAGTTCAGGATGTCTTTACAACTCTTTGCTCTAAAAATATTGAATCAATAAACAATATTCAATCCTATATATTCCGGATAGCAAGGAATAAAATTGTTGATACTATCAGACAACAAGCAAGAGATAGGGTTTATCGTGAAAAAATATGGGAGGAAATTGAAAAAATAAAAAATACTACCTATAATCATATTATAGAGAAAGAGTATCAAGCCCATTACTGCAAGGCTACAAAGCTGTTAACCCCCCAGCAGAAAACTATTTTTAATCTTAGTAGAGTAGAAGGGTTGTCTCATGATGAAATTGCAAAAGAGCTCAATTTATCTCCCAATACGGTAAAAAATCACATTACTTCGGCACTAAAAGTGTTAAAGAGATATTTTTTAGATATAATGCATCTATTTTAGATTTACATCCAATCGGGTTTTGGGGAACCCATTAAGTAATAGTCAAAAAACTCATCCATCCGTCTTGTCCAATCAATGGCTATCTCTCTCTTTTTTATATTGTGACCATCGCCTTTATAGTTAAACATCCACACCTCTTTACCAAGCCGTTTAAGTCCTAAAAAGAGCTCAAGCCCCTGGGAGTATGGAACAGCTTCGTCCCCGTCACTATGCCTTGAAAGTAACGGTGTGTTCACTCTGTCAAGGTAAAAAAGCGGAGAGTTCTTTATGTAGTTCTCTTGCCTCTCCCAAAGCGTACCTCCTATCCTGCTCTGAGTTGATTCATACATGAACATCCTTGGTTTTCCGGGTCCCTCTCTAAGCCCGGAATAGGCAGATGTCATGTTTGCAACAGCGGTTTCGGTACAGGCACAGCGGAACAGGTTGGTCTGAGTAATCAGATAGGCCACCTGATATCCGCCCCAGCTATGGCCCTGTACCCCTATTCTTGTACTATCTGCTACACCTGCGCCTATCAAATGCTTTACGCCACTCTCAACAATATTGAGACAACTCCTTCCCGGCCAGCCAACTTCATATCTTATATCCGGCATAAATACCACATAGCCTCTGCTGACAAACATCAAAGGATTGATTGTAGAGGTAGAAGGTGCAGGGGGATAGAAAAGATGCGCATCCTGGCTCATAGCCTCGTAAAAATATACAATCATCGGATACCGCATAGTAGAGTCATACCCATCAGGAGTATAAAGTAGTCCGGTTTGCTTATTGCCCGATTTGTCGTTCCAGTCAATGAATCGGACATCACCGGTAGCATACCCGTTTAGCTGATCATTTAAAGAAGTAACTCTTTTAATCTCTTTAAAATCCTTATCAACAAGCCAATAGTCCGGAGCCTCCCCAAAAGTCTCTCTGGTGATCAGATATTTATCATCTCCCACCCTTTTTAAAATCGAGTTCTTATGGGCGCTCTCTAAAAACCTTACCGGTGATTTACCAATTTTCACTTTATAAAAAC
>CAYZPF010000090.1:0-9647 GCA_964479995.1 uncultured Muribaculaceae bacterium
AGCCTTAACTCCCCTATCCCCTCTAGAGGATGATTGAAGCTCTTTTAAGTGTTTTCTAAACCTGATAAGTTTATTCTCGTTTTCGCTGCTCTTCACATCGGAGAATTTTAAATCAACTGCATGACGATATGCAGCTTGTACTCTTTCCTTCTCTTTAAGGGGTACAAAACCTATCTCGTTCCATCTTTGCTGAAAATCTTTAAGAGCTTCCATATTTTCGGCGCTATTATTATCTGGTTTGAACTCAAGTATCTCTTCGATTAGCTCAAGCTTTCTTTTAAGATTGTCATCATAGTTCTCTTCAACATTTGAGAAATGCTTAGCTTTGTTATTGAAAAAGTGATCGCAAGCAGCCCTAAACCTTTTCCATACAATATCTGAGTGTTTCCTGGCAACAGGACCTATCTCTTTCCACTTCTTTTGTAAAGCTATAAGATGGTCTGTGGTTTTTTTCCATTCCTCACTGTCTTTCAAAGCCTCGGCCTGTTCGCAAAGCTGAATTTTCTTTTCAAGATTATCATGCATAACCTTTTTAAAATCAGCATAAAACTCTCTTTTCGCATTATAGAACTTGTCACAAGCTGCTCTAAATCTATCATAAATTTTTTGATTATCGCGCTTTGAAGCAAATCCGATCCCTCTCCATTCGGCCTGCAGAGCTTCTATCATCTTTGAAAGTGTATTCCAATCCTTTTCACTATCCTCAACCGAAACTATTGCCTCGGCTTTAATGCAAATCTCTGTCTTAAGCTCCAGATTCCTTTTTTGGTCCTCTTTAAGGGTCTCGAAATACTCCTGTTGTCTTTTATTGACTTTTGAAGTGGCCTCCTTAAATCTATTCCATATCTCTTCTCTCACCTCCTTAGGAACAGGTCCAAGCTCCCTCCACTCTTCATGGTATTTTTGAAGCCTTCTAAAGGCTTGAACCACATTAGATTCCTCTATCAACTGCTCCGCCTTCTCACAAAGTTCTGTTTTCAACTCCAGGTTTTTCTTAAGATCCAAATCTCTCAACTCGTTGTTAATCTTAACGTAGTCGTAAAATTTCTCAACCAGGAATTGATATGTCTCCCATAGATCTTTATTACTGGATTGAGGCACAGGACCAACCATTCTCCATCTATTTTGCAATTCCCGGAAAGAGGGAAATGTATCCTGAATATCCTCCTGGTTATCCAAAAGAGTTTTTAAATCTTCAATGATTTCATTCTTAAGCCTAAGATTTTCCTCTTTTTGCTTTTCAAGCTGCTGCAAAAAAGCAGATCTTTCAGTTTTATACCTGTTATACAACTCCTTAAAGCCTCTTTCAAGCTCTGCAAACGGATTGCTTGAAACTACATACTCCTGGTCATCTTCCTCTCCGCCCATTACCCCCGATTCGGTGGCAGGTATTATCATCCCCGCTGCAATCTTCTCTTTTTTTAAGGTTTTATAAAAGGCCGCTTTGATTGAATCAGCATGTCGGTACATCTCATGTTGATCCCCTTTATCCAGAAGATCCTGAAAGTTCTGAATAATCTCTTTCAGGCTCAATTCAGAAAAATTTATCGGCTGTGAATTTATTTCTGTATCTTTCGTATTTTCATGAGATTCATTCTCATTGAATTGCTCTTCTAAAGCAGAGTTAGTAATGTCTTGGGTCATAATTACAGGCAAAAAAATGTTATCAACTCGCAAATATACAAAAATAAGTTTGCTAATAGTGTGAATTATGTAAATTTGCGAAATGATGCGAATAGATATTCTTACAGTATTACCCGAATTACTTGATAGTCCGCTGAATCACTCAATTATTAAAAGAGCAAAAGATAGAGGACTTGTTGAGATATTGATACACGATATACGCGAGTATGGGAAAGGAAGATACCGTCAGGTAGACGATTATCCCTTTGGTGGAGACGCCGGTATGCTGCTCATGATAGAGCCCATTTATGATATTATAACAAAACTCTCTGCAGAGAGAGAGTATGACGAAATAATCTATATGAGTCCGGACGGAGAACTGTTAAATCAAGGGGTGGCCAACTATCTCTCATGTAAAAGGAATATCATCCTACTCTGCGGTCACTATAAAGGAGTTGATCATAGAATAAGAGAACACCTTATAACCAAAGAGATCTCAATAGGAAACTATGTTTTAAGTGGCGGCGAACTTCCTGCTGCAATACTGTGTGATTCTATCGTAAGACTTCTTCCCGGCGCCATTTCAGATGAGACCTCAGCACTTAGCGACTCATTTCAGGACGGAGTACTGGCTCCCCCTGTATATACCAGACCCGCCGATTTTAAAGGATGGAAGGTACCAGATGTGCTCTTAAGCGGCAATCCTAAACTAATAAAAGAGTGGCAGGAGAGTGAATCATTAAAAAGAACTAAAAAATTAAGGCCTAATCTATTAAATGATATAGACTCTTAATTATCAAAACCCGAAATCATCAATATCTATCTTCTTTTGCTGCTCCTTTTCAGGTAAAAGAGCTATACCGTGTTTTTCCAGGGCATGTATAACCATAGCTTTATCAGGCCGGGCAGGACAGACATGTTCACATGCCCCACAGCCAATACAAAGGTCATAATTAACTTTAGGTATATAAAGAGATGAGTTTTTAAAAGGAATCATTGTGATGGCTTTTGTCGGGCAATGTTCGTCACAGGCCCCACAATCTACGCCGTCTGTATAAACTATGCAATTTTTAGGAGTATATCTCACCTGCCCTATCTGCGTCAGTTGTTTATCCTTTAATGTAAGTGGCAGCAATGCATCATTAGGGCACACTTCAGTACAAACCTTACAATCATAACTGCAGTAGTGGTTGCTAAAATTTAAAACAGGCAACAAAAGACCGTCCAATCCGTATTCAGTATATGCCGGCTTGATAATATTGCTTGGGCAAGCAGAGACACATGCATAGCAAGCCGTACAATTCTTTTTAAAACGTTCAATACTTACCGCTCCGGGAGGGGTAATACCTGTTGTTTTTGATTTTGTCTTAACAGGAGTTTCATGTTCCATAGATTTAGCTACAATAGCAGTACCTAACGCTCCCATAGCTATAAGCGCTTTTCTCCTGTCATTAGAAAAAATTATCTGCTCTTTTGGCAGCTCAGAACTCGTCCCGGTTCTCTTGGAGCGTACTAAGAATTTATACTCCATAGCCCCTTTGTTACATACCTGCATGCAATTGAAACAGGTAACACATCTGCTCACATCAACCACTCCTTTTTCAAGATCGATGCACTGACTTTTACAGTTTATTACACACAGTTGGCACTTATTGCATTTTGTCTTATTTATTACCGGTTGAAAAAAAGAGATTTTTGAAATTAACCCTAAAAGAGAACCAACCGGACAAACAGTGTTACAATAAAGCCTGCCTCTGAAAGCACTCAATATTACAACCAGCAGTGCAAATAAAAAGGGAAATAAAAAAGCTCCTAAAAGGAAGTAGGTGTAACTTCTATAAGAAATTGCATTTGGTAAGATGAGTGCAAAAATATTATGACACAAATGCTCTACTCTTCCAATAATTTCGGTTGATATTCTGCCCCAGTTTGAATACGGATCCAGATAGCCCAATGGCAACGATATGCCTCCAATAAATAGGAAAACCGTAACGGCAAGAATCGTATATCTTAAAATATTCCATGGTCTGCCATATTTAAACCTTCTTCTCTTTTTAGATTTAAACAAATTCGACACTCTGGCGACTATATCCTGAAATATGCCAAGAGGGCATAAAACTGAGCAATAGATTCTACCAAACAACAAAGTAATTAACAGAAGTAACAGAAAGATAAATGCCCCTCCTGTAAAAACAGCTATTAAAGAAGGAATAAATTGCAATTTGAGAAAGTATGAAAAAAAGGTAGTTTCCCGGTTTATAAAAAAGATAAAAGGGAGAGTAATTAATACGATAAAAAAAAGTGCTACAGTAACTCTTGTTTGCTTTATAATTTTATAGTTCATCTACCTATCCGATTTTAATTCTTTTGACTCTTAAATTATCCAGATTCGTTGTTCCCTCACCCAGTCTCTCTGCTATTAAAATATGTCCGACCTCCTCCACTCTCATCTCTTTAAACTGGTTAAAAAAACGGACGGCTGCAGTATCAGCAGCTACAATATCCGTCGATATAAAAAGAGCCTTTGCAATCCTCACATCTTCAACGCTTTTCCCTCTGGGACCGTTTTGGGTCATTACCCTGTATGCATCTATAATATTGAGAACAGGCTTTTTGCCGTAAGTAACACAATCGGCAATACACTGGTTCAAGTCATTGGCATGCCAAAATATCCTATCCCAGATAATACCCATATAATTCTTCATTGAGATGGTCATTCTGGTTCCCCCATGTGTTTTCAGAATAGGGACATTGATCCACACGTCACAATTTATAATAGCTTCGTGAATTTTAACTTCTTTAAGACGAGTGCCTTTTGGTAAGGAAACAGATTTATAGTATTTTTCATCATGGGCAAAAGCGATATTCCCTCCGGCTGCCTTCACTGCATCTTCAATTCCGCTGTTTTTATAGCATGATCTCCACTCGTCGCAGGTGTAGTCAAATACAACTACTTCAGAAGCGCCGGCAGCAAGGCAGTCTTTTATAATAGCCGAAACAAGCTCCGGATTGGTATTGGCTCCGAATTCAGGTCTTTTATCCCAGCCAATATTAGGTTTTACTACAACCTTATTTCCGGTTTTGACATATCTTTTTATACCTCCCATAGCCTCAATTGCCCTTTTATACATTTGAGCAGGTTCACCACCCATAACGGCCACAAGATCATTATCCTCAACATTTGTTTCACCACTTTTAGCAAATAGGTTTCCAGCTTTCAGCTCAAGGGCTCCCGTCAAAGCTCCAAGGAATGCACTTTTAATAAATTGTCGCCGTTTCATAATATAAATTTTGACAAATATATTCTGTTTAATTAAATAATTCAATCTACACAATAATCTATTTAAAAATTGTACTATATTAGTGAAAAATTTTTTATGAACGAACCACTTGTTAAACGCATCTGGTTGTTTTATTACGATGGTTTCAGGAGTATGACTCTCGGTAAGACTTTATGGATTATAATCCTTATAAAGCTTTTTGTGATTTTTTTTGTTTTAAGACTCCTTTTCTTTAAGCCGGAACTCAATACTTATACAAATGAAGAAGAGAAGATAGACCACGTAATAACCACATTGAAAACCAAAAGAGATAAAAATCTAAATTAAACTACAGAAAATATGTATTTAGCCTCATTAATTGATCTGTCCAGGCTTCAATTTGCTTTAACAGCCATGTATCACTGGATTTTTGTTCCTTTAACCATAGGGCTTGGATTTATTATAGCGATAATGGAAACCCTATACGTTAGAACCGAAAATGAATTCTGGAAAAGGACTACCAAATTCTGGATGAAGATATTTGCTGTCAATTTCGCAATTGGCGTTGCAACGGGTATTATTTTAGAGTTTCAATTCGGTACTAATTGGAGTAACTACTCTTGGTTTGTCGGAGATATTTTTGGAGCTCCCCTGGCAATAGAGGGTATTTTTGCTTTCTTTTTAGAGAGTACCTTCTTCGCTGTCATGTTCTTTGGTTGGAATAAAGTGAGCAAAAAAGTTCACCTCTTGTCAACTTGGCTTGTTGCATTTGGTACCATACTCTCTGCTCTCTGGATTCTTATTGCAAATGCTTGGATGCAACATCCTATTGGCATGGAGTTCAATCCGGATACGGCTCGCAATGAGATGATAGACTTTTGGGCCATAGCCCTATCTCCTGTGGCTATTAATAAGTTTATCCACACCGTATTTAACTCCTTTGTACTGGCTGCCATTGTTGTGATTGGTATCTCTTCCTGGTACCTTCTCAAAAAAAGAGAAGAGGAGTTCTCCCGTAAAAGTATTAAGATAGCATCTGTTTTTGGATTGATCTCGGTAATAATTTTAATATGGTCCGGCGATGGGTCGGCATATCATGTAGCCAAGAAACAGCCTATGAAACTAGCGGCAATGGAAGGACTATATATAAGTAAACCGGGAACTCCAATTGTTGCAGTGGGTGTGCTAAACCACAAGAAAACAATTACAAAGCTTGAAAATGACTCTCTAGGGTTTGCCCTTGAAAAACCTTATCTCTTCAACGTATCAATACCTCATGGACTTTCATTGTTAGTAGACAGAAAGTTAAACTCATTTGTACCCGGCATTGAGGATATTCTTAGGGGAGGATACGTGTATAAAGATGAGAAGGGGATTGAGCATACGGCTCTTTCAATAAAGGAAAGGATGAAAAGGGGTAAAGAGGCGGTAGATGCCCTCTCTTTATATCATAAATCTAAAAAAGAAGATAATGAAGAGGGTAAGGCAGTAGCTTTGATTACGCTAAAAGAGAACTTTTCCCATTTTGGATATGGATTCATTGAAAAGCCCACTGACATTATTCCAAACATACCACTCACTTTTTATGCATTTAGAATCATGGTAATTTTGGGGGGACTTTTTTTGCTCTTTTTTACTCTCTCAATATTTCTGGAATACAGAGGAAAAATTGCTAAAATAAGATGGTTCCAATATTTTGCCGTCATTAACATACCGCTAGTTTATGTGTGTACTCAAGCCGGATGGATTGTTTCCGAAGCTGGCAGACAGCCCTGGACTATACAAGACCTACTTACAACCGGCGCATCACTCTCCGGTATAAGCTCTTCAACTGTTGCCACAACAACAATTATGTTCCTGATACTCTTTTCGCTCCTGTTAGCTGCTGAGATGACTATCCTTTTCAAAGTTATAAAAAAGGGTCCCTCTTCTGAATTTTAACTCCTTAATCTAAAAAATACACTCTATGCTATATTATCTTCAACATTATTGGTGGCTACTGGTATCACTACTTGGGGCACTTTTTGTTTTTCTAATGTTTGTACAAGGCGGACAATCTCTACTCTTTACAACCGCAAAGAGTAATGAAGAGAAAAATTTGATTATTAACGCTTTAGGAGACAAATGGAAGCTAACTTTCACAACACTGGTCGTCTTTGGAGGGGCAACGTTCGCATCATTTCCTTTGTACTATTCTACAAGTTTCGGAGGAGCTTACTGGTTATGGATGGCTATTCTTTTTCTTTTCGTCATACAGGCCGTCTCTTTCGAATACAGGAATAAAGCAGGTAATATTTTAGGAGCGCGTACTTATGAGATCTTCCTCTTTTTGAACGGATTTTTAGGGACTATACTAATTGGCGTTGCTGTGGGTATGTTTTTTACAGGGGGAGCATTCACTATGAACAAACTGAGTATCCTTAACGAAACCTCAAGAGTTATTTCTCAATGGTCTAACGGGTGGCATGGCCTGGATGCTCTTGCAAATCCATTTAACCTACTTTTAGGAATTGTAATATATCTTGCAGCCAAAACTCTTGGTTTATTATATATCATTAACCAGATAGAACATCAGAAACTGATATTAAAATTGAGAAATCAACTGAAAGTAACTGGATTATTGTTTGTTATCCTTTTTATAGTACTCCTTATCGCTCTTTTTACAATGAAGGGATATTCCGTAGATCCTGAAAATAGTATGATTACGGTCGTAAAAAACAAATATTTTATAAATATGACAGAGCTTATATGGCCGGCGGTATTATTGCTTTCAGGGATTATTCTGGTTCTTACGGGTATTGGAACGGCATTTTACAGCAAAGGGAAATATAGTTTTTATATTACGGGAGGCGGGGTTGTCCTCTCAGTCTGGAGTCTGCTTATATGTACTGCTTTCAATAACACGCCTTTTTTTGTATCACATACAGATATTCAGCAATCGCTTACCCTCTACAACAGCTCATCAAGTGAATTTACCCTTAAGGTTATGGCCTATGTATCACTTTTTATCCCGGTTGTAATAGCCTATATTTTATATGTATGGAGAGCTCTTACAAAAAAAGGAGAGAGTAAAGGCGAAGTAAGCGAGGCCGATACATACAGTTATTAGATGTATTCGAAAAATTATAGGTGACTACTTTCCTGTTACAACGGCGCCTTTATTGTAATCGTACTCACTCCCGGCAGTACTGTGAGGGATGGAGTATATCATTAGTGTCACTATAGCAGCAATCAGTAATAAGTAACCTCTTACCTTATCTTTCCTGTTTAACAGATATGCTACTACCCAAAAAAGGAATGCAATGAGTGTTTTATTATCCGTCAAATCTTCTCCCATGGGCCAACCTGTCCAATAAGCGCCAAATGCATATTTCTGAACGATCGGACCAAATATAAGGCCTCCGATTCCCAGTGTAATAATCACATAAAATGAATATTTTAAGGATTTTTTATAGGATAACAAAGCGGTAATTCCGCTGTAATTAGCAAGAAGCATTGCAAAGAACATCAAAAGAACATGTGGTATAAGAACCAAAGAGGGTACGGGAGACTTAAATCTGACAATTATTCCGCTATCTCTTTCCAAAATCAGCTCTTCTCCATTGTAAAATATTACAGGATAATATATTATTTTACCTGCCGGTGGTTGTGAAGGAAGATCAAATGTGTATCTGCCATCGGTAAAAATGATTTGTGCGGATTGTAAAGAATCGTTCCCGGGATATCTGCGATATTTAACAGAGAGAAGAGTCCCCACCGGTAAAGAGTCTATTTTAAATTCGGCCTTTGATACTTTATTGAATTTAACTCCTGCCTTTGCTTCCTCTAACGTAACCAAAGTCTCCAGACTGCGTGGGAACTTTGCTT
Organism: uncultured Muribaculaceae bacterium; assembly: GCA_964479995.1. Lineage (GTDB taxonomy): Bacteria > Bacteroidota > Bacteroidia > Bacteroidales > UBA932 > Bact-08. The sequence goes on from CAYZPF010000090.1 coordinate 8,751, forward strand.
TGTACTTTCTGTCATTGATGCTGAAATTTACCTTTTTAGCATTTGTCGGCCCTGTTACCCTTTGATAAACTACAGCTGTCAAAGTAATTAGTACCGCCAGTATCCAATAAAGTAAATTTTTCATAGTCAGCCTTTAGTTGAAGCCTCCAGAGTGTTCTTAAGCAAAGAGATAATAGTCATTGGACCAACACCCCCCGGAACCGGTGTTATATATGAGCATTTAGGGGCAACTTCATCATATTTTACATCACCTACAAGCTTAAATCCGCTTTTTGTATCAGCTTTAACTCTTGTTATGCCTACATCTATAACAACTGCCTCCTCTTTAACCATATCTCCTTTAAGGAACTCCGGTATGCCTAATGCAGCCACTATAATATCTGCCTGTAATGTAAATGATTTAATATCTTTTGTTCTGCTATGACAAATTGTTACTGTACAGTCACCGGGCTGCGATTTTTGCGATAAAAGGTTTGCCAAAGGTCTTCCAACTATATTGCTCCTGCCAATTATAACACAGTGTTTTCCTTTAGTTTCAATATTATATCTATCAAGCAATTCAACGATTCCGGCCGGAGTTGCCGAGATAAAAGCAGGTAGTCCTAAAAGCATCTTTCCTACATTTACCGGGTGAAAGCCGTCAACATCTTTTTTAGAGTCAATAGCCTCAATTATCACCTGTTCATTAATATGATCAGGGAGGGGCAGCTGGACTATAAGGCCATCTATCTGAGGATTGGAGTTGATATCTGAAATCTTATCCAATAAAACCTCCTGAGTGATATCCGAAGGGTAACGAATAACGGTAGATTCAAACCCCACCTGTAAACAAGCCTTCTCCTTGTGACCTACATAGGTTTGAGACGCTCCGTCATCTCCGACCAAAATTGCGGCAAG